>JBILJV010000022.1:0-32080 GCA_044377005.1 Bacteroidia bacterium | reverse complement strand
CGGTTACTAATTACTTTTTCTTAGCTTTTGCTTTTGGAGCCGCTTTAGCTTTTGCTTTTGGAGCCGCTTTAGCTTTTGCTTTTGGAGCTGCTTTAGCTTTTGCTTTTGGAGCCGCTTTAGCTTTTGGAGCTACTTTTGCTTTTGCTTTTGGAGCTGCTTTAGGAGCTGCTTTTGGAGCTTTTGCTTTTGGAGCTGCTTTAGGAGCTGACTTAGTAGCTTTTGCTTTTGGTGCTGTTTTTTTTGTTGCCATAATTATATAAATTGGTTTATTATTGGTTTTATTATTATTTAATTTAAGTCGGAATGCATATCCCCATAGTCTATAGTGATTTCTTCGTTTATATCTATATTTTTGGTCGCTTTAAAAACCATTACATTTTCTTTGATTTTTTTATTGTAGGTAGCATTATTACTTTTTGAATGATTATATAATGAACCGAATCCTAAAACAATTGCGGCACTTTTTTTCTGTGTATTCCACACAAATGTGTAATTTTCTAAAAGATTACCAATTAACATGTAATGATCTTTTTTAGTTAATTCAATGATAGGACAAATTTCAATAATATCTCCTTTCTTAATTTCCTTAGATGTAAACACTCCCCTACCTTTATGTCCAGCTTTACGTACAACTAAAAAATTCTGACCTTTTATATTTAAATCTTGCACTTTGTATTATCGGATTCAAATCTAAGTAGGAATACATATAATCGGAACTTCTTAATAAAATTCTATTAACATTTTATCAAATATTATATTAATTTATAGTAAACTTAGTTGACTATATTATTTTTTATATCGATACAAATACAAAGTATTAGTATTAGATTGTATTACACTATCTATCAATTCATAATTCTTGTCGTAAAAACCATTGTGAGGTAAACTCCAATAATAAAATCCTGTTGTATATGTTCTAATTAAATAGTCGGAAGGTTTACCTGACAACTCCTTCCATATTCGTTTCTTATTTTTGTCACCATGTTCATTGTCTGAAAAATGAACAGGTAAAGCAACTGGCAAATAGGTACTATACAACAAATTTGTTTTAATATAGTATGAACCATATTCTACACAATCCACAAACAAAGTTTTGTTTTTTTGTTTTGAAAGATATTTTGTTATTGAATCTTCTTGATAATTACCTATCGAAAATTTGAATTGTGGATTCAACTTTTTATCTATTTGATACAAACTTATAAAAACTACTATTGTGAATATAAAATTAGATTTATTCTGTTCTTCTTTTAAGGTATAAAGTTGGACTAATACAAAGAAAAAAAGGGTAAACAATGGTAAATAATAATGT
This sequence comes from Bacteroidia bacterium, assembly GCA_044377005.1. Lineage (GTDB taxonomy): Bacteria > Bacteroidota > Bacteroidia > NS11-12g > UBA955 > JABMMZ01. The sequence goes on along the minus strand of JBILJV010000022.1, from coordinate 30,771 downwards.
CCAAAATTATAGGGTGAAACAATTAAAATTAAACTTGAAGAAGCCCAAAAAACTAACCAAAAAATCGCTGTAGAGCTATATTTATTATCAATAAAATTTGAAAATAAATATACTAAAAATGCAATAAAAATAAAAGGAATAAACGTTATAAAATTTGAAATAAAATCTCTCCATTTTTGTATTAAAGGTATAGCTGTATTTACATTAGTATAAGAAAAATTATACTGCAATGTTTCTATAAATGGTAATAATGAATGATTGAGTGCTAATAAAACTAAGAAGAAAATTGAAGGTGTAATAAACAACAGAAAAATAGCGCCTCTTTCCTTCATCGATTTCACTTTCACAAATTGATATATCAATAAAAGCACTGCCATTAAGATAAAAGGTTCCTTAAACCAAAAGGACAAACCCATCATGAGCATTGATAATCTTATATCTAACACATGCTTTTCTTTTTCAAATTTAGCATTAAAATATAGCGCTATTATTATGGATACTGTACCGTAGAATTCAGTATATAAACCATCTCCAAAATTATTGGGCAATAATAAAAAAACAAGAGTTAACAAGCTTAATAAAACAGATAAAATGACAGAATTTAATTTAAGTACATAAAACTTATAGGTATAAATTGCTGCTAACAATGTTACCAGATATACCAATAGAAAAGTAGCCCAAATTTTAGAAGGAATAAGGGAATAAAATAAAATCAAAAGATAAAACAATCCGGGAGGTTTATTTTCCCATGCATCTATATAAAGCGTTCCTCCTTCTTTAACTTTAAATGCTATAGCCGTAAAAATCCCACCATCAGTTAAAAGATAACCCGGATATATTTGAAATAAAAATAAGCCTGTAGACAAAAACAAGACCGATAGTAAACCAAAGATAAAGTTACCCTTATTTACTTGACTTGAGTTTGTTAGCGAAAAATAAAACAAGTTCTTCATTTACATCATTTAAAAGATTAAAAACGTCATCAAAACCTTCTTCATCACCAAAATACGGGTCTGGAATAATTTGTCCTTTGTTCTTATCTGAATAATGGGTTAGTAAAACTATTTTATCAGTATTTGCAGGAAACATAGCTTGCAAATTATCTAAATTGGAATTGTCCATGGCAAATAAGTAATCATAATGATGAATATCTTTAGGTTTAATTTGGCGAGCCCTGTGGTTCATTTCTATCCCATTTTTCCTAGCAGATTTAATAGTTCTAGGATCAGGTAATTCTCCTGCATGCCAATTGCCTGTTCCACAAGAATCAACTTGAAAGTGGGTTTGTAAAGAATGCTTTTCCAAATGGTGTAAAAATAATGCTTCAGCTAATGGACTTCTACAAATATTCCCTAAGCAAACAAACAATACTTTCATAATTTACATTCTACCCATTTCTACTCGAGTGCTTCTGGATCCATTACATTTTTTGGAAGAAGTACAAGAAGATAAAACTATTAAACAAACGGCTGTTAACACAATTATAATTTTCATTGTTGCAATATTAATTTATTTATATGAAAACGAAAACTTGTGTATTTTATTTAAAACTTAGCTAAAAAAGTCGCAAAAGATGTAATTTTGTGTTTTTAAGGATTGAATACACCTACTATAAAATATAGCTTATTAATTTATTTTGTGTGTTTATCTATGTCCATTTCCTCCGCTCAATTTATCACAATTGAATATAAAAACAATCCTTTAAACTACACTTTCAATAACAAAATTAACTCCAGCCAACTAAACAGTGCATTATCTCAATTCAAGAATTATTATCTTTCTAATGGTTTTTTGGGATTTAGTTATGACTCCATACTATTTCAAGATTCGTTTTGTAGAATCAATAACTTTTTAGGTGAACGATATCGAATTAAATCAATAGCTTATGATCTTTTTAACCAAAAAAAAATTTACCCTATAAAAACTTCCTATTTTGATACACTTCAATTGAAGATTCATATTGATTATATTCTTACCCAACTTGAAAACAGCGGATATCCATTTAGTAAAGTTAATATAAAAATAGACCAATTAGATTCTAATGACCTTAATTACCATTTGGAAATAAACAAAGGCACTTTTTTTCTTTATGACACACTCCATATTGAAGGTGAACGTATATTAAAATCGAGCTTTTTGGAGGCTTATTTGGGAATAAAAAACAAAAATGTTTACAACGAAAATCTATTTAAGAAAGTAAATGGAAAAATCAATCAATTACCATTTGTAACCTCCGAACGAACACCACTTGTTGCCTTTATTGAAGGTGGATTAGCTAAACCCTACATTTACTTAAAAAAGAAAAAAGCAGACCAAATTAATGGGATTATAGGATTAGCTCCCGGTAATAATTCTAATCAAGCATTTGTATTTACTGGCGAGTTTTTACTCAAACTCAATAATCTTTTTAAAAGCGCTAAATCCATCCATTTGAATTGGAGAAGTTTTAATGCAAGGTCGCAAGAATTAAAAGCTCAGGTAAATTTACCCTATCTTTTTTCTAAGCCTTTTGGATTGGATTATAATTTAGATTTTTTGAAATTTGATACCCTTTATACTAGTGTACAAAACCAAATAGGATTTAAGTATTTTACCTCTGGATTAAATGGAATAAAGGCTTTTTATCAAACCTCCATTACCAATTTAAACAGTGTTGATACTGTAGCAATAAGACTCAACAAAAAACTCCCAAGTATACATTCTATATCTAATAACCGATATGGGTTAGAGGGTTATTACAATCAGTTGGATTATATTTTCAACCCTCAAAAAGGTTGGATTTTGGATGGTCAATTATTAGTGGGCAGTAGAACATTACTAAAAGACAATATCATTTCTCAAGTAAAATTCGAAAATCAGAAAACACTATACGACTCCATTAATATCAAAACAACACAGTTGTTTTACAGAATAAAATACGATCATTTTTTCAAATTGGGCAATAGTAGTACCTTTAAATTGGGAATTTATATGACCCAAATATTAAGTGACAATTTATATTTTAATGAATTATTAAGAGAAGGAGGGATAAATTCCTTAAAAGGTTTTAATGAACAGAGTATATTTGCAAGCAATTTTAACATGCTAGACGTAGAATATCGCTATTTAATATCTAAAGACTCTTATTTTAAGATTTTTTGGAATGGGGCTTACTATGAAAACAAGCAGGTAGAATTAGGGAACAAAACCAATTATGATTTTCCATGGGGTTTTGGTGTTGGCGGACAAATAGAAACTGGTGCAGGGATTTTGTCTATAGTATATGCACTTGGTAAAGAAAAAAACAATCCATTTGATTTAAGAACGGGAAAAATACATTTTGGGATTAGTAACTTTTTTTAAAAAAACGCTGTTTTGTTTAACAATGTTTTTACCATTGTTAATGTATTCGCAGGAAACTATCCCTGTCGATACTTCAATTGAGTACGACAACCAAGATTTTATTGAATATTACTTCAACGAACGTGCAATACAAATAGAACAACAGTTACTAATAGAATATGCAGACAGTTTGCATGATGACAGTTTGGCAATTAAAGACACTCTATTTTACCATTCATTTATAGGATTTGATAAAAGTACGTACTTGAACTCTAAAAGAAATATTCGCAAAAGTTTATTGGCTTCACAAAATCCCCCTATTAGAAAAAACCTTAACAATTATGTGGTGTTTGCTTGGTTAATAATGATTCTCTTTTTAATGATTCAGTTTAAAAGAATATTTCCAAACCAGTATTATTTAATTACAAAATCAACTTTTAATCAAATCAACTTTGATGATTTTATTGAATCGCAAAACAACAACTTCACATTAAGCAAATACCTCACATGGCTTATTATTAGTCAAATTATCAGTATAGGCTTGTTTGCCCATTTTAATCAACAAGCCATTTTTAGCCATTTCAACCCTTGGTTGCTTATTTTGTACATAAATGGCCTAACATTAGCAATTTTTATTTTAAATCAACTTTTTAAAATGTTGTTTTCTTATGCTTTTAACCAATTGTCTTTACAAGAGCATTACGCCACTATATACAGGATACATTCCTATGTTTTTGCAATTGTGTTTTTACCAATTTTACTCATAATATACTATCAATTTCCTCAATTTTTAAAAAATGGAATGATCTATTTATTGTCCATTTATCTATTATTGGTATATGTATTTAGTATTATTAAATTTGTTACTTCATCGCAATTTTTGAAAAGTGGTTCAATATTAATTTTAATTTTGTACATTTGCAGCTTCGAAATTTTACCATTAGTAGTGTTAATAGCATCGATAACAAAGTTTATGAATTTATGACCAAACAGGGCAAGATTAAAACCATTCTCATATCGCAAAACAAACCGGAACCTGGTAAGAAATCAATTTTTGATGACTTATCTACCAAGTATAAGATAAAAATAGATTACAGGTCTTTTATTCAAGTTGAGCCTGTTCACGGTCGCGAAGTAAGAAAAAATAAAGTTAACATACTGAATCACACAGCTGTTATCTTTAATTCAAAAAATGCAGTTGACAATTTTTTTCGTGTCGTTGAAGAGTTAAGAGTTGAACTTCCTCAGGATATGAAATATTTCTGTGTTACTGAAGGCATCGGTTTATATATTCAAAAATATATATTCTTGAGAAAACGCAAAGTATTTTCTCCTAAATTAAATACAGAAGCAGATTTCTTAAACCTATTACTAGCTCACAAAACTGAAAAATATCTTTTTCCTTGTTCTGATATTCGCAAAGCCACTATTTTAGACTTTTGTGCTAAAAACAAAATCAATATTGTAGAAAGCTGCATGTATAAAACTGTTTCAGCTGATTTGAGCGATTTGGAAGATGTTTTTTATGATGCCATTGTTTTTTTCAGCCCAGCAGATATAAAATCCTTGTTCGATAATTTCCCTGATTTTAAGCAGAATAACACACGTTTGGCCGCAATCGGTGAATCAACACAATTAGCACTTATAGAGCATCAGTTGGTATGTGATATTCAAGCGCCAACAAAAGAAAATCCATCCATTGTAAAAGCATTAGAAGCATACATTAAAGAGGTAAACGCTTAATCAACTTTTACACAATGAATCACTGTTTTTTGTCCTAAATGAGGACAAACAAATAAATAATCATGACCCCCTTCTTTCAAACCTAATTTTTTGTATACTTCTTCCGTTTTTATTCCTAAGCCTCTACTTTTAATATTGGCTTTGGCAATTTTTTCAGTTTTTAAATAATTTTTGAAGGATTGATTAAGATTTTGTATACTTTTTATTTTAAAAACACGACCAATACAATTGGGCAAATATTGGCTAGAAACATAAAATGGAACCGCATAATCAACAGCAAGCCATTCATTTTCATAAGCATACTGATGATTTAAACGGGCTTTTACTAAAGAGGCTCCAGTTTCATAAAAATAACCTGACAAATGTTGGGCAAGCGAAGGACGCGAGTATGAGTTGGTAAAAAAATATTTAACTTCTTGATAATGTGAATTTTCAATATTTACGCAAATTAAATGGATTGCATTATCCTCTACTTTTTTTTCAAAATTAACATGAATCAACATTTCCTTCATTTCACCTTTCAAACTAATAAAGTAAATAGATTCAATATGATTTAACTCATTAATAGCCATTTGATGGTCGTACATAGGCGAACATTTTATGTAAAGGTTATTTGTAATACGTTTAATATGTGGCAATAAAGCAATAATATTGGGCTGATGTTCTGACAATAAAATTTCTCTTTTCCCTTCATTTCTTCGATCGGGGTCGGTGTAAACAGCTTCAAAAAAACTATTACACATATTAATATATGCAGTTGCGTCCGCGGTTATTCTTTGAACGTTTTGAACCTTGAGTTGATTAAAATTAAAATCAACCAAATCATTCACGGCCTCTTCTATTTCTATAGAAACAATGCGTTTAAAATTAGGAGAAAAGGCCCATTCATCCACACCCAAACCACCTGCCAAAACCAATAAGTTATCTCCTTTAATTAAATTAGATTTGTATAAAGCAACATATTCTGCGGTGGCTTGTTCTAATAATTTTTTAGTAAAAAAACAGTTCTTATTTGAAAAAGAAGGTAGTTTTTCTAACCCTATTTTCTTTAGGTTCAATTGTTCAGCAACGAATGATGCGAGTTTACCATGAATTGACCCATATTTGAAGATAAATTTATCGTATCCTAATTTTTGAGCTTCATCTTGCAAAAAATATATTTCGTTATTTGAAAGTATTGTTTTAATTTTGTTAAATAATCTATTTTAAAATTTATATGAAAAAAATTTCAACTTTGGTCATTACTATTTCTCTTGTTTTAATGGCAGTTTCTTGTGGGGGAAGAAAAGACAGATGCCCATCAGTTGGCTACAAAATTAACACAAGTCCGTTAATTACCAATATCTTAAAATAAATGAATTGGATAGAATTGTCCAACCTTGAACAGGTTGATCAAATTATTCAACAATCATTTTCAAAAGCTCAATTAATTTTCAAACACAGTACCCGTTGTTCTATAAGTACAATGGTTAAAGACCGTTTGGAAAGACAATGGAAAAGACATCTAAATGAATTTCCTATCTATTATTTAGATTTAATCAGATACCGTTCAATATCAAATCATCTTGCAGATAAATTCAGGGTGATTCATGAATCACCACAATTAATTATTATTGAAAATGGAGATAGTGTTTTTGATTGTAGTCATTCTGATATTTCGGTTTCTGCAATAGAAACTACGCTTCAGAAACAGATTTAAAACTCAATTTGATATTTTGAAAAATATCAGGATGCAAACTTTTTGCCACAGGACAGGTATGTGCTGTTCTTTCAAAAATAGTTCTGTGTTTTTCATCCAAAGGGTGTTCAGTTATTATATTCACAAACACATCAATTTGAACAATTCTTCTTGGCGCATCTGAACTCATAATTTTTTTCACAGTAGCTTCAGAACCTTTCATTTCAATTCCATTAGCTTGGGCATAAATACCAATGACTGTAAGCATACATGAGGCCAAAGAGGTAGCTGCCAAATCGGTAGGTGAAAACGCTTCACCTTTACCTTGATTATCTATAGGCGCATCAGTTACAATTGTATTTTGTGATTGTAAATGTTGGGCGTTTGTTCTTAATTCACCTAAATATATTACCTTTGAAGTATTCATTATTTTTGATGCAAACATACAAAATTTACTTTTATAGTTTATTAAAACTATGGATGATATTCACCATATTAAATGTACAATCTCAAGAAATTTATGACATAACTTTTGACGATTCACATTATAAAGGTGGCATTTTCAGTAGTGGCTATAGTAATGGCGTTTATTTTAGAAATGCCGCAAATATTAACAAAAAGCTTTTGAGAACTTATGAAATAAACATAGGGCACATCAAACATTTCAAAGAAAAGAGCATTTTAAACCAAAGAATTGGCAATACTACGCCCTATATATTTGGCAAATTAAATCGATTGTATGTTTTAAGGCCGATGATAGGGGTTTCAAAAACAATTTCAGAAAAAAAATCTAAAAACAATATTGGCGTAACTTATTTTGGAGGAATTGGGCCCATCATTGGATTTTTGAAACCAGTATATGTTGATATAGATATTTTTGACACAAGTGGAATAAACACAAGTAGTACTTTAAGTGTTAGATATAATCCATTAACGACACCTCAAAACAAAATACTAGGTTATTCCTCATTTGGCAAAGGCCTAAAAGATACCAAAATAATAAGTGGAATTTGCTTTAAATCTGGTATATCTTTCGATTGGGGGACATATCGTTCAGATTTTAAATCTATAGAAATAGGCATTCAATTGGATTATTTTCCTAGCCGACCCAAAATAATGGATGAAATAAAAAACAAAACCATTTTTTCTGGGTTTTACATTAGCTTTGCATTTGGTAAAAATTATTAAAAAATGTCTGAAATACTTTTAGAAAAACCTAATAAAAGAACGAAACCAGATTGGTTGAAAATACAAATTCCTTCGGGGGTTGAATACGCTGCTGTTAAAAAAATTGTTCAAACACACAAATTACATACTATTTGCGAAGACGGGAGGTGTCCTAACATGGCAGAATGTTGGGGTGCTGGAACAGCAACTTTCATGATTTTGGGTAACATTTGTACAAGAAGTTGTTCGTTTTGTGCAGTTGCCACAGGTAGACCAACAGAATATGATATGGATGAGCCAAAAAGAGTTGCTGAAGCTGTCAAATTAATGAAAGTAAAACATTGTGTAATTACATCAGTAAACAGAGATGAGTTAAAAGACAAGGGTGCAAGTGTTTGGGCGGCTACTATAAGAGAAGTTAAGAAAGAAAATCCAGGAGTTACTATGGAAACATTGATTCCAGATTTTAAAGCACATTGGGACTTGCTTGAAATGGTTGTTAATGAAAAACCAGAAGTAGTAAGTCACAATATGGAAACTGTAGAAAGATTATACAGAATAGTTCGTCCACAAGCTAAATACGAAAGAAGTTTGGAACAAATTAAAAGAACTAAAGAATTAGGTCGAAGAACCAAAAGTGGCATAATGTTAGGTTTGGGAGAAAATGAAGAAGAGGTTTTTAAAGCAATGGATGATTTATTATCACATGGATGTGACGTTTTAACCCTTGGTCAATACTTACAACCAACCAAAATGCATTTAAAAGTTGAAGAATATATAAATCCAGAAAAATTCAAAATGTATAAGGAAGTTGGTGAAAATAAGGGATTTAGTATTGTAGAAAGTGGCCCTATGGTTCGTTCATCATACCATGCAGAAAAGCACATTTAAAAAAAAGTTGACAACTAAAAATAAAAATCCTAAATTTGAAAATTGTTTAAGTTAAAAAATATTAATTTATGAAAAAAAGAATCCTTTACCTCAGTGTATTTTTTGTGATTTTATCAACCTTGTTTGTTTCAATCAGTTCAAAGAAAAGTGACTACGTTTCTCGTAACGAGAGTCAAATGAAAACCTTATATTCATACGTAGTACCAGGTGGTAAAAAAGCTGCTGGAATGTCTGAATATTTCAACTCTATTCGTACAAATATTGCAACTGGAACTGTTAGTCCTGAAGAGTATTTCAATGCACTAAACACATCAAACCAAATAAGTTCCAAACGAGCTATTAATGCTACATGGAATGAATTAGGTCCAGATAACGTTGGTGGAAGAACAAGAGCATTTTTACAAGACAAAGATACTTCGTCTATAATGTATGTTGGTGGCGTTAGTGGTGGATTATTCAAATCAACAACTAGAGGGTCTTCTTGGTTTCCTGTAAATGACCAACAAGAAAACTTAAATGTTGCTAGTATTACACAAAACTCAAACGGTATCATCGTATACGGAACTGGTGAAGGTCAATTCGTATCTGTTGATGGAACATTACGAGGTACTCCTGGTTTCCAAGGGTATGGAATGTTTATTTCTACAAACAGAGGTAGAACATTCACAAACGTTCCTTCTACAAGAAACTTTGGAAATATTAGTTATTTGGCATCTGAACCTGCCGAATTTGGCACAAGAATGTATGCATCTACAGATGCAGGTGTTCAATATTCAGATGATGGATTAACTTGGACTAGAGGAAGAACTGGTGCTTCTAAGGAAGTTAAAGTTGCAAGTAATGGACATATTTATGCGCAAATTGGTAGTAATATTTTTAAAAGTTCAGACAGGGGTTCTAATTGGACTACAGTTACTCCAGAAAACATTAGTTTTCAACGTGCATCTATCGCTATTTCTCCTGAAGACCCAAACTACGTTTATTTAATGACTTCAAATAATTCATCAAGACTAGAAGGTGTATATCGTTCTACAGATGGAGCTACAACTTGGACTAAAATCATTAACACAGGTTCTGTTTATTTTGATCCATTGTCTAACGCATTACAAGGTCAAGGTAATTTTAACAACGTTATTACTGTAAATCCAAAAGATAAAAACCACATCATTATGGGTGGTGTTTATTTAGCGGAATGGAAATTAAATTCTAATCCCAAGTACATCGCGTCTTTAAATGATTTTGGTGGAGCAAATCCAAGTTATGTACATGCAGATAAACACGTTTTACAATGGGATATGTCTACTAACCCACCAACATTAATTGTTGGTTCAGATGGTGGTTTAGCTTTCAGTTCAGACAATTTAAAAAGCTTTGCTCAAAGAAACTTTGGTTTTAATGCTACACAATTTTATTACGTAGCTGCAGATTATAATGGTAACGTAACAGGCGGAACACAAGACAATGGTTCACAATACATCAATAAAAAAGGAAATACCTCAAAATCTGCTGTTGAAATAAAAGGTGGAGATGGTTTTACTTCACAAATTTCAACCAAAGATAATTCAATCATTTTTTCTTCTTCTTATTATGGAAGTATTACTAGATCTAAAGATTTTGGTAGAACACAATTATGCGTATGGGATCGTCGTATTGCAAGAGCATTTAGTGGATTAACAGATACTTCAGAATATTGTGCACATAACAATCCTTCGACTTGGGCTCCTTTTAATACTAAATATATCCTTTGGGAACATCCAAATTATGAAAATAAACAATCAAGACTGTTCTTTGCAAGATATGGTCAAGTATGGATGGCGGAAGATATCACAAACTTTGACAAAGAACCAAATTGGTATTTAATTGCTAATTCTCAAGGAAACGGTGAAGTTTGGGATATGGAAGTTACCCCTGATGGAAGTTCTTTATTTATATCAAATAGTAGTACAATATGGAGAGTAGATGGTTTAAATACTGCTACATACTTACCTTTTTCACCTGAATTGTCAATCCCTACAGGAATAACAATGACTAACTTAAATTTCAATTCTGGTGGTCGTTCTATTACTTCAGTGAACTTAGATCCTAGAAATTCTAACAAAGCACTTATCACAATTGGTAATTACGGTGGTGGAAGCCATGTATTCGTAGGAAATGACATGTTAGGCACTGCTAGTTATACAAACATAACAAACAATATTCCTGACATGCCAGTTTACGATGGTGTAATCACATATTCTAATTCAAACACTTACTTTGTTGGTACAGATTTAGGTATATTTGCTAGTGACGATGGCGGTAATACTTGGACTTCACAAAGTGTAAACAGTAAATTCCCAAAAGTACCTACTTTATCATTAAGACAATTCTATTTCCCATATAAGAGTCAAGGTGCTATATATGCAGGAACACATGGTAGAGGATTTTTTGAATGTGTTCAATACAGAACCTCACTGAAAGAAGGTATTACTAAAAAAATGACTCAGGCATTTTCAGCTTATCCAAATCCAGCCAATGATATAGTAACGGTAAAATTCGATTCTCCAGTTAATGAGAAAGTTACCCTTAATGTAATAGACATCAATGGTAAAGTAACATATTCACATACACACTTAGCTCAGGTTGGAACAAATAGTGTTTCATTCGAAACTGCTTCCATTAAATCTGGTGTTTATGTAATTACAAGCTCTGGTTCAAAAGGAGGAAATACAAATAACGGTTCAATAAAACTAGTTATTAGAAGATAATTTAATTATAAATATTTAAGAAATCCGCACTCCAAAATAGTGCGGATTTTTTTTTAATAACTATTTGAATTGTTGTAGGGTTCAACTTATTTTGCAGAAGAAAAAAATGCTTATAGCTAAAACGAATAGAGAACTTAAAAAATTCTTAGAAAACCCTAAAATATATCAAAAAATTGGTTTTGTTCCTACTATGGGCGCTTTGCACCTTGGCCATTTAAAACTGATAGAAAAAAGTAAAAAAGAAAATTTATTTACAGTTGTTTCAATCTTTGTAAACCCCAAACAGTTCAATAATAAAGAAGATTTTAATAAATACCCCATTACTATCAAAGAAGATATAGAATTACTCAAATCTATCAATTGTGATTTACTATACATTCCAACCTATGAAGAGATATACCCTTCAGGGATGACTAATGTTGATATTCCATTAAATGATTTGGATAAGGTTTTTGAAGGTGAGAAAAGACCAGGACATTTTGCTGGAGTTGCTGCAGTAGTTCATAGATTATTTAGTTTAGTAGAGCCCCATAAGGCCTTTTTTGGATTAAAAGATTTTCAACAATGCCTAGTTATTAAAAATTTACGAGACCAATATTTTAAAAACATTAGACTTAAGTTTTGTCCTACTATTAGAGAAAAAAGTGGCTTAGCAATGAGTTCTAGAAACAAAAGATTAAGTAAAGAAGGTTTAAAACTTGCTTCTAATATCTATAAAGCAATGAAAGAAGTGAAATCAAATTTCAATAAAATTGACATAAATACAGCAGTTAATGAGGGCTTAAATTTATTAAAACAATATCCCATTGAAATTGATTATTTTTCTGTTGCAAATAAGCATACGCTAATACCTAATAAGCAATGGATGCCTAGCAGGAATAATATTTTGTTAGTTGCTGTAATTATAGATGATGTTAGACTTATCGACAATATGGTTATTTAAACAATGAACTTCACCGAAAAACATACAGTTTATCTGCATAAACTCAATAAGAGTTTGGCTCACTTCAAAGATTTAGCTTTGGCTAAAAAAAGACTTAGTTTTTGGAGATGGAAAGCATGTGAAAATCTTGATAAACTATTGTTTGAATTTGACACAAATGTCAAAAAAACAGATGGTAAAATAACATGGTGTCCAGACAATGCTAGCACTATTGAAACTATAAATAAACACCTTAAAGGATTTGATAAAATCAATTTTCAAAGACATGTAGGTTTACAATCTGTTCTTTTAGATATTGATTCTGAAACTGTTAAAAACCACTACCAAGCAGATGTTGTGGTTACCGATGCAAAATTTATCATTGCAAATACAGGTAATATTTACTGTTCGTTTTACAGTATTGAAGAGTATCTACAGATTATACATGCTAAAAAAGTGATTATTATTGCTGGTATTGATACTATATTGAGTCATCAAAATGAACTGCCATTATCTAAATTACTTTACTCTGTATATGAAACTGGTTCTTTAAGTTATCCAGCCGAGCTGTTGTGCAGACCAGGCAAATTAAGAGGCTTTAATGCTGAAATTATTTTGATAATTAATGATAATAACAAAAGTAAACTATTAGAAATCGCAGCACATAGGCCTTTATTTAGTTTATTGAATTTTGTTTTACCACCAGTTTGCCCTATTCAAGCTACTGAAAAAAAAGAAGATAATACCAAAGAATTAGACTCATTACAGTACTTCCTATATCCCTTTATGAATGGATTAAAGGCCTTTTCATCTATCATTTACAATAATTATGGGTTAAAGCATGTTTCGGAATATTTGCCCTATGATTTAAATTTATATGAACAAATAATGGAAGCACGTGCATCTATTAAAGAAGACGAAAAAACAAGTCCATTTCTTAACTTATTAAATCCAAGTTCTGCGCTGTTAGCAACACAACCTAATAAATTTAATCAAGCAAATAAGTATAAAAAGTTTGCTTCAGAGCAGTTTTTTGGACCTATTAATTCCTAAGATTTTCCTTGAGCATCAATAACAGCTACTGCAACCATATTTACAATTTCTCTAATAGAGCTACCCAATTGTAAGAAATGTACTGATTTATTAAAACCTAATAATACCGGTCCCATGCTTTCAGAATGACCAAAACTTTGTGCGAATTTATAGGCAATATTTCCTGAAGCTAAATTGGGGAAAATAAATGTATTTACTTCTTTGTCAACTAAGGTGCTAAATGGGAAATTTTCTTTTAATAAATCATTATTCATGGCGAAATTAGCTTGTACATCTCCATCAATAGTAATTTCCGGATTATTTTTATGAAGATAAGAAACGGCTTTACTAACTTTTTCTGGCACTTCTCCTTTGGCGCTTCCAAAATTACTATAACTTAAAAGTGCGATATTGGGTTTAACGCCTAATTTCAACACTTCTGCATGGGTACTTTTTGCTATTTCAACCAATTCTTCGGCTGTAGGATCAATATTTACTGTGGTATCAGCAAAAAAGTAAGGTCCTTTTTTGGTCATAATTATATACATACCAGCTATTTTAGTTATCCCTTCTTCTTTTCCAACAATTTGCATTGCAGGCTTTAACGAACGTGGGTAATTTTTGGTCAACCCCGATATAAATGCATCCCCCTCACCTTGATTTACCATCATACAACCGTAATAATTTCTATCACGCATTAATTTAATAGATTCGTAAATATTAACTCCTTTTCTTTGGCGTTTATTGAAGAAAAGTTGACCATATTCTTCTCTTTTAGAATCTTCCAAAAGTGGATCAATAATCATTACTTCTCCTAAATCAATGGCATTGTCTATTAATAAGGATTGTATTTTTTCTTTATTCCCCAATAAAATAGGAATTGCAATACCCTCTTCTTTACAAATTTGAGCCGCTTTAAGAATTTTGACATTATCAGCTTCGGCAAAAACCACACGCTTTGGATTTTGTCTTGCCCTTGTCATCATTCTTCTGATAAAGCGATTGTCGAGACCTAATCTGTTTCTAAGTTCAAGTTTATAGTTTTCCCAATTAGTAATTGGGTGTTTTGCTACTCCACTGTCCATAGCAGCTTTAGCCACTGCAGGGCTAACACATTCAATTAATCTTGGGTCAATTGGTTTCGGAATAATATAAGATCTACCGAATTCAACATTGCTTTCATTGTATGCTTTCATTACAGTGTCAGGCACAGGCTCTTTCGCAAGCTGAGCAATGGCTCTAACAGCAGCTAATTTCATTTCCTCATTGATAGTTGTAGCTCTTACGTCAAGCGCACCTCTAAAAATAAAGGGAAACCCAAGTACATTGTTCACTTGATTTGGATAATCGCTTCTACCGGTTGCAAAAATGATATCAGGTCGAGCACTAATGGCCAATTCATAAGAAATTTCAGGGTCAGGATTCGCCATTGCAAAAACAATAGGATCATTAGCCATACTTTTTATCATATCTTGTGTAAGAATATCTGCTTTAGACAATCCTACAAATACATCAGCACCTTTCATTGCTTCTTCAAGTGTTTCAATAGTGGTTTCGGTTGCAAAATAAGTTTTGTATTTATCCAAATCAGTTCTACTGGTTCTAAGTGTACCTTTACTATCTAGCATTAATACATTTTCTTTTTTTACACCAAGGGCAATAAACAATTTGGAACAACTCATGGCACTGGCACCTGCACCATTTACTACCATTTTAATGTTTTCTATTTTTTTTCCAGTTATCTCAAGAGCATTCAACAAAGCAGCGCCACTAATGATAGCGGTACCATGTTGGTCATCATGCATAATTGGAATTTTAAGTGCTTTTTTAAGTTGTTCTTCTATTTCAAAACACTCTGGTGCTTTTATATCCTCCAAATTAATTCCTCCAAAAGTAGGTTCTAGAGCTTTAACACAAGCAACAAAACTATCAATATCTTTTGTATTAAGCTCAATATCAAAAACATCAATATCAGCAAAAATTTTGAAAAGAACCCCTTTCCCTTCCATAACAGGTTTAGATGCTTCGGGTCCAATATCACCCAAACCGAGAACTGCAGTTCCGTTACTTATTACAGCAACTAAATTTCCTTTAGCTGTATATTTATAGACATCTTCGGTATTTTCTGCTATTTTTAGACAAGGTTCAGCGACCCCTGGAGAATAGGCAAGACTGAGGTCACGCTTGGTTTGAGTGGGTTTTGTAGATATCACTTCAATTTTACCTGGGCGTCCTGTGCTATGGTAATCTAATGCATCCTGCTGTTGTTTTGTTGTAGACATAATATCATCTGCGAATTAAGTATAAATTTTTTTGAAAATGTTAATTATTTATCAATTAAAATTAGTAATTTAGCATTCTAATAAATTTAATCAATTATGAAACAGATAATAAGCCTTTTCTATTTATGTTTCATGTGTATTTCGCTTGATGCACAATCCTTTAAAATGAAATTAACTGAACATTCTTTTAATGTTGAATCAGTTGCATATTCTTTAGATGGAAAGTTATTAGCGAGTGGAAGTGCAGATGGCGTTATTCACATTTACGAACTTGATTCGCTTGGAATACCAAAAATTAAACAAACTTTTAATGGTCATTTGGGTTCTGTTACCAGATTGGTTTTTTCTAAAAATAGCAAATATTTGGTAAGTTCTAGTAAGGATTATTCTTGTCGATTATGGAACATTGATACCCCAAGTTTAAGTAAAGTTTTTAACATTCATATGGAACCCGTAACCTCGGCTTTTTTGGATCCTTCAATGTCTTATTTAATTACTTCAAGTATAGATGGCAACATAAAACTAACCCATTTAATAGATAATAAAAAGAATAAAACCATTAAAATGAATGGCCCTATTAATGATTTAAAATTAAGCAGTGATAGAAAACATTATTTTGTCGCTTTAAAAGGGGGCATTATTAAAAAAATTGAAGCAATTGGCAAAAACGAAGAAATATTATCTTTTACTGGTCATGGAGATGAAGTGAATATGTTAGAGTTATCTCCTGTTGCTGGTTTTATGGCAAGTGCAAGTCATGACAAAAGCATTATTATTTGGGACATAAATACTGGAAAACAAGTAAAAAAACTAAGTGGTTTTGAGTGGAAAGTTACATGTTTACAATACAGTTCTGATGGTCGTTATATAATTGGTGGTTGCAATGATGGTTCTACAAAACTATTTGAAGTTGAAACAGGTAAACATATTGCTGATTTTAAAGAAATGGGTAAAAATGTCCGTTCAGTTTCTTTTTGTAAAAACGGGAAACAAATTGCGATTGCTACCCACATGGATGGTAATATTTTAGGTTCCCTCATATACAATACAGGCGTTGAATGTGTTACAAAATCAACCTCAGCACAAAAAGCACCAAGTAAAAACACAAACACAAAAACTACTGTTAAGAAAACTTCGGCAAGCAAATAACAATGAATCCAAACAGTATAGAATCAAGCAAGGCACCTGAACCAGTGGGATTATACCCTCACGCAAAAAGAGTTGGAAATTTACTATTTTTAAGTGGTGTAGGCCCAAGAGAAAGAGGCACCAAAATTATTCCGGGTGTCGAATTAGATGAGAATGGCAAAATTAAAAGTTATGACATTGCTAAACAGTGTCACAGTGTTTTTCAAAACATTCGGTATATACTTGAAGATTCAGGAAGTAGTTGGGATAATATTGTAGACGTAACGGTTTTTTTAACAAATATGAAAGATGATTTTCCAATCTACAATAAAATTTGGGCTGAATATTTCAGCGAGAATCCCCCTTGTAGAACAACTTTAGAAATCAATTGTTTACCAACGCCAATTGGCATTGAGTTAAAAGTAATTGCAACTATCTAAAAAGTAAAAGTTGTTCCGTCCTTACTATCTTTCAACTCAATTCCAATTTCTGCTAATTGGTTTCTGATAGCATCCGAAACAGCATAGTTTTTAGACTCCTTTGCTTGTTTTCGCAATTCAATAACTAAATTCATTACACTCTCTAATTTTTCATTACCTCGACTAGCCTCTTTCTGAAGTCCTAACAAATCAAAAACATAAGAATTATATAAACTTTCTAACTTAACATAATCCTCATTATTAATAGATTGACTTCCATTATCTAAATTATTTATTAATGTAACTAATTCAAACAAATGAGCTATTAAAATAGGCGTATTTAAATCGTCTGCTAATGCATCGAAACATTTATTTTCCAAACTACCTATGTCAACACTGGATACATTACTTATTTTAAGTTTTTTAATTGTATCAGATGCAGCTAACAATCTGTTAAGTCCTTTTTCTGAGGCTTGTAATGCTTGGTTACTAAAATCTAGTGTCCCTCTGTAATGCGCTTGAAGAACAAAGAACTTAAGAGTCATCGGAGAGTAGGCTTGTTCCAATAAAGAATTATTTCCACTAAAAAACTCATCAATTGCAATACCATTGTTTAGCGATTTTGCCATTTTTTGACCATTTACAGTAATCATGTTGTGGTGCATCCAATAAAGTGCAGGTTGAGCATTTGAACATGCAACGGACTGAGCAATTTCTGATTCATGGTGAGGGAACAATAAATCCAATCCTCCTCCATGAATATCAAAAGTTTCCCCTAGATATTTTTTACTCATAGCAGAACATTCTATATGCCATCCAGGAAATCCTTTTCCCCAAGGACTACTCCATTGCATGATATGCTCAGGACCAGCTTTTTTCCATAGTGCAAAATCATTTGGGTTTTTTTTCTCAGATTGCCCTTCTAATTCGCGTGTTTCACTTCCTGCACCTGCTAATAAATCTTCAACAATTCGTCCCGACAAACGACCATAGTCATTGGTTTGACTGAATTTAATGACATC
The DNA here is from genome assembly GCA_044377005.1 of Bacteroidia bacterium. GTDB lineage: Bacteria > Bacteroidota > Bacteroidia > NS11-12g > UBA955 > JABMMZ01. The sequence continues at coordinate 12,422 of JBILJV010000022.1, read as the reverse complement.
AAAATACACAGAACCATTCACTTTATAGGCAAAACCATTTTGAATAATGGTTTCAATCATTTCAATTTGTTCAATAATATGACCACTTGCACGAGGTTCTATAGAAGCTGGCAAAACATTCAAAGACTGTAGCATTTTATGGTAACTATCCGTATAAAACTGAGCAATTTCCATTGGTTCCAACTGCTCTATTTTTGCTTTTTTGGCAATTTTATCTTCACCTTCATCCCCATCATTTAACAAATGTCCTACATCTGTAATATTTCTTACAAACCTTACTTTATACCCACAAAACTTAAGAAAACGATGAAGTACATCAAATACAATAGGTCCACGTGCATGACCTAAATGTGGATTACCATAAACTGTTGGACCACAAACATAAATACCAACAAATGGAGGATTAATTGGCTTAAAACTCGCCAAAGTTTTAGAATATGTATCAAATATTTTAAGGTCTTTCATGCAAATAATATTGAATGCAAATTAATGCAAAAAAAACCTATTTTTGTAGGCTATATATCAAAACGAAGTCAATATATGAAACAAATTGTTTTAAGTTTACTGTTTTTAATCGCTACACAATCTATCAATGCGCAAAAAAATGCCAATGATACTTTATTATTTAATTATGGAAAAAACACTGTTACTGTTAAGGAATTTAGAAAGGGACTTACTAAAAATGAAAAACCTGGAGACAAATATACAGAAGGGGATATTATGGAATATCTCAATTTGTACCAAAAATTTAAATTAAAAGTTTTAGATGCATATGACCAAGGCATAGACACCACTGAAGGTTTTAAAGCTGAATTGTCCTCATACCGCAAGCAAATTGCTAAACCATACTTAACCGATAGAGTCGTAAATGACAAATTAGTGAATGAAGCATACCAACGAATGTTAAACGAAGTAAATGCAAGTCACATTTTGGTGTTTACCAAACCCGATTCATCTCCTGAGGATACCTTAGCAGCTTTCAAAAAAATAAACATGATTTTACGTCAAATTGATTCTGGTAAAATATCGTTTGACGATGCCGCTATGCAATATAGTGAAGATCCAACTGCTAAAGAAAACAAAGGAGGATTAGGATATTTTAGTGCATTTCAAATGATTTATGAATTTGAAAATCAAGCCTATAATACTTCTGTTGGTAAAATTTCAAAAGTTTTTCGAACTGAATTTGGGTACCATATTTTAAAAGTGAATGATTTACGTCCTTCAAAAGGTGAAATTACTGTTAAACACATCATGATTCAAACGAATCCTAGACCAACGCCTGAGGAATTGACTGAAGCTGAAGCAAAAATTAATGAAGTGTATAACAAATTATTAAAAGGGGACAAATTTGAAATATTGGTTCAACAGTATTCAGAAGATGCTAACACTGTTGTAAAAAACGGTGAAATGCCAGCCTTTTCAATGACAAGCTCTAGACTACCAGAAAACTTCAAAAGAACATCTTTTGATTTAAAGAATGATGGCGATTACAGCAAACCTATTTTAACAAGTGGGGGTTATCATATTATCAAAAGAGTATCTTTAAAACCAATTGACTCCCTTAAGTTTTTAAAACCTACTATCCTAAATAAAATTAATAGAGATAGCAGACAATATCAAAACACTTTAGCTGTTTACAACAAAGCACGAAACTATTACAAAGTAAAAGAAAACAAAAAGAGTTTAAGTACTTTGCAAAAACTACTAAGTCAAGACATTGTTTCAGGTGTTTATCAGCATGACGTAAGTAAGGAGAAAAATAAAAAGCAGATGAAAGTTGTGTTATTTTCACTTACTAAAATCAAAAAATCTTACAATTTTGAAGATTTTTCTATTTGGTTAAATGATGCTATCAGACCAAGCAATAACAAAAGTTTTGAATCAACCGTAAAAAACTATTACGAGGCATACAAAATGAATACAATAATGGATTATTATGAAAATGACCTTGAGAATATCAATGATTCATTTGCTTCATTATACAAAGAATACAAAGAAGGTATCCTTTTGTTTACATTAACAGATAAAAAAGTATGGACCAAAAGTGTAGAGGATAGTATTGGATTAAAAGCTTTTTATAATGACAATGCAAGTAAATATATCTTTAAGGACAGATATGATGCAACTGTTATTCGCACAAGTTCAAAAGCTATTGCAGAACAAGTTAAAATTGATCTGGAAAAAGGCATTTCTTTGGATTCTATTTTAAGAAAACAAAACAGATTAAATCCTTTGAATATTAATACCCCTTTGACAGGTAAATTTGAAAAAGGCGATAACATTTATGCTGATTTATTATTTAACAATTCTGTTCAAGGTAAATTTCTAATTAAAGAAGATCCTAAAGTTTCAGAAAATTATGTTCTTATCCAAGTTCATCAATTTATCCCTGAGGGTAAAAAATCATTGAATGAAGCACGTGGTTTAATTATTAGCGACTATCAGCAATATTTAGAAAACCTGTGGATAGAAGAAATTCTAAAAAAATACCCTGTTACTGTGAATGAATCGGCTCTTGAGTCAATAAAAAAACAATACGTTCGTTAGTTATTATAATTAATTGCATTTTTCAGGCCGACATACCTTTATCATTTGTCTTGTATTGACAATATTTTCTGCATGTAAAAACTCAGAAACTAAGGATATCATTGCAGAATATAAAGGCGTTCAACTTTTAAAATCAGAAATTCCATCTGAATTGTTTGACGAGAAAAACAATGGTGACAGTTCCGCTCGATTGAAGCAATTTGTTGAAAAATGGATTGAAAATCAAATTATTGTTCAAGCTGCAGAAGAAAATTTGTCAGATGAAGAAAAGAACAAAGAAAAACTGATTAACGATTATCGTAATTCATTATTGGTTTTTGAATACCACCAAAAAATGGTTCAAAATCAAATGGACACATCAATTTCGGAACAAGAAATACAAAGTTATTTCAACGATAATATAGACAATTTTTTATTGCGTAAAAATATTGTAAAAATTAAATATCTAAAAATAAGCAAAACAGTTGCTGACGTTAACAAAATAAAGAAGTTAATTCAAAACAATAGTATAGAAAACGATGCATTACTTTTGAAATATGCCGAGGATAAAGCCGATAATTATTATTTAGACAGTAATTGGCTTTTTTTGGATGATATTACAAAAGAGATTCCATTGAATGAAAACTATAATCAACAACGTTTTTTGGCCAATAATAAATACATTCAATTGGAAGAAAACAATATCTTGTATATATTGTACATCATTGATTTCAAAATAAAAAACAGTGTATCGCCTGTAGAGTTTGAAAAAGAGAAAATCAAAGACATTCTTTTATACCAAAGGAAGCTCAAATATTTGAAGGACTTAGAAAAAAACTTGATAAAGAATGCCAAAGAAAAAGGCGATATTAAATATTATTATTAACAACATGTTTAAACCATATAAACTCATTATTTCCTGCGTAACATTCCTATCTGTTACAGTTGGCTATAGTCAACCCAAAACTATACAGGTTATTGATGAAGTCATTGCAGTAGTCGGGAACACGCCTATTTTAAGGTCTGAACTCGATATAATGGTAACACAACTTGACCCAGAAATTGCCCCTACCGATGAAGTAAGATGCGATTTATTACAAAGGTTACTCATCAATAAAATGCTTGTTCACCAGGCCCAAATAGATAGTATTCCACTAACTGATGCTGAGGTAGAAGACAGGATAGACAATAACTTAAGGATTTTTGAGCGTCAAATGAACAATAAGGCAAACCTAGAAAAATATTTAGGAATGACGACCGACGAATACAAAAAACAAATTTTTCACAAACTAAAGGCACAAATGTTGATGGAGAAAATGGAACAATCCATTAAAAGTGAAATTAAAATCACCCCTAAAGAAGTTCGCGATTTTTATAACAAGTTACCTGTGGACAGTTTACCTTATATTTCTGCAGAAGTAGAAATTGCATCATTAGTTGTAAAACCAAAACCAAGTAAAGACGCCATTGATTTTGCTAGAGAAGAAATTGCCTTATTAAAAGAAAGAATTGAAGATGGTGAGAGTTTTGCAAGATTAGCAGGCATATACAGTGAAGATCCTGGCAGTAAAAGACAAGGTGGATTACTTCCTGAGTTTGGAAGAGGTGATATGGTACCCGAATTTGAGAGAACTGCATATTCACTTAAAAAAGACAGCATGTCTGACATTATAGAAACCGCTTATGGTTTCCATATTTTAAAACTGATAGATAAAAGGGGTGATAAAGTTACTGTTAGACACATACTAATTCGACCTAAACTTTTGGATTCTGACATTGAATTAACAAGAGAAAAAATAGACTCAGTTTATCAACTAATAGAAAAAGGTAAACTAAAATGGTGCGATGCAGTTAAAAAATATTCCGAAGACGAAATGACCAAACCCTTTTGTGGATTTTTGACAGATGAAAGTATTGGAACACAAAGAATACCCTTTGAATATTTGGATAAAGATATTTCCAAAATTGCAAGTGCAATGAAACCCGGCGAGTATTATGCGCCTGAGATTGCTTATTCACAAGATGGTACGCCCTATTACAGAATTATTTATTTGAAAGACGAAACCAAACCTCACGTTGCTAATTTGGAAATGGATTGGCAAAGAATACAACTATTGGCATTGGAAAATAAAAAAGAAAAACAAATGGATACTTGGTCTGAGAAAAAGAAAAAAGAAACCTTCATTTCTATTAAAGAGGACTATATAAAATGCGATTATTTTAATGATTGGATAACTAAAAAATAAAGATTAAAAATGAGTGATATTGAATTAGCCAAAGATTTTACTAATAAATACCAAGCGGTAAAAAAAGAAGTATCTAAAATAATCGTTGGACAGGAACAAGCTGTAGATGGCGTGTTAACTGCTTTATTTTGTAACAGTCATGCACTACTTGTTGGCGTACCTGGATTGGCAAAAACTTTGTTAATAAAAACTATTTCAGAGGCTTTAGACTTAAACTTTAATCGTATTCAGTTTACGCCAGATTTAATGCCAAGTGATATTACAGGTAACGAAATTTTGGACGAAAGCCGTCAGTTTAAATTTATAAAAGGACCTTTGTTTTCGAACATTATATTGGCAGATGAGATTAATAGAACTCCCCCTAAAACACAAGCAGCCTTATTGGAAGCAATGCAAGAGAGAAGTGTTACAGTTAATGGCAAATCATACCAACTGAATCAGCCCTTCTTTGTACTAGCTACACAAAATCCTATAGAGCAAGAAGGAACTTATCCTTTACCAGAAGCGCAGCTCGACCGTTTTATGTTTAATTTGGTGCTTGGTTACCCTAGTTTTGAAGAGGAAGTTAATATTGTAAAAAATACCACGAGTAACAAAACCTCAAAAGTAAACAATTGCCTTAATGCCGAAGAGATATTAGCCTTTCAAGCCCTTGTTAGAAAAGCGCCTATTGCAGACAATGTTTTAGAATATGCAGTGAACTTGGTAAGCAAAACCCGTCCTAATACTGCAAAAGCTACAAACAAAGTAAATGAATTCATCAGTTATGGTGCGGGACCACGTGCGGGACAGTTTTTAGTTTTAGGTGCTAAATGCCACGCTTTAATTAATGACAAACTTTCACCTGATATTGACGATATTCAAGCTATTGCAAGCAATATATTGAGACACCGTTTAGTAAAAAACTACAAAGCCGAAGCCGAAGGATTAAGTTTGGACGATATTATCAAAACATTATTGTAGAATAAACTACAATCTTGCCCAAGGAATTCCTGCTAAAATTAAAACAAATGCTATTCCGAAGAAAATCAATGATTTCTTTTGAATTTCTGCAGATGATGCTGCTTTCTTTATTTTTATGTATCCAATATGGACTAATGCCCAAGCAAATATCATCAATGTAAAATGCTCTACTGCAATTTTTCTAATTTCAGCCGTTTTCATAACTACTGCCATTCCGCTTTCAAAAGCAGATAAGCCAAATGGACTGTATCCAAAGTACAACAAAATTCCCATCAAAAACTGAGTATCCATAACAATCATAAAAATTAATCCGGGTAAAAGCTGTTTTTTAGAGATTTCACTAGGTTTATTAATCATAGGTAACACTATTGCAACAATTGCAAAAAGCATTATTATCCATCTAAAGTGAGAGTGAAAAGTTTGTAAAAAGGTATACATGATTTATATTTGGTTTAATGTTTCAAAAATGGTGTTTTCATCTAACTTTTCCAACTCATATAATTCCGCTGGACTTGCATGCGTTACAAAATGGTCATGAATAGCTAAGATTTTAAAAGCTCCTTTATAGTTTAATGTATGAGCCATTACAGACAATGTGCTGCCTATGCCTCCTATTTGCTGTGTTTCTTCTACAACTAAAACATTTTGGTAGTCAGCAAAAATCTGAGTCAATAATTCCGTGTCTAATGGTTTAATGGTTTTTAAATCATAAAGAGATGCTTGCGTTTTTTGAACAGCTTTTAAGCAATTATTGACCATTGTACCATAGCTTATTACAGCTGTTTTTTTTCCTTTTAATACACATTTGCCTTTCCCAATCTCAAAAGACGCTAAAACATCATTTAAATAGGGTTCATTCGATTGTCCTCTAGGGTATCTGATTACCACAGGACCATCTGGATTTTGTGTGCAAGTAAATAAGGCGTCTTTTAAATCCTTTTGGTTGCTCGGTGAAATGATGGTTAAATTTGGAATAGATTGTAAAGAGGAAATATCAAAAACGCCATGATGAGTGGGACCATCTTCGCCAACTAATCCGGCTCGGTCTATCGCAAAAACAACAGGTAAGTTTTGAAGTGCTACATCATGAATAAGTTGGTCGTAACCCCTTTGTAAAAAAGTGGCATACAAGCAACACACTGGGACCATTCCACTAGCTGCCAAACCTGCAGCAAAAGTTATGGCATGTTGTTCTGCTATTCCAACATCGAATACTCTATTTGGAAATTTTTCTTGCATAAAATGCAAAGAACTCCCTGAAATCATGGCAGGGGTTACTGCTACAATATTAAGGTTTGATTCGGCCAATTGAAGTAAAGTTCTTCCAAAAATATCTTGGTATTTGGCATTTTTAGAATTTGAAGTTGTTTCCTTGCCAGCTAATTTATCAAACTTGGAAACACTGTGCCACTTAGTTTGTTCTGCTTCAGCCTCAACATGTCCTTTTCCTTTTATAGTTTTTATATGAACTATCTTAGGTGCATTATTATTCAATACAGACTGAAATAATTGGTTCATTTCGTGAATATCGTGACCATTGATAGGTCCAAAATATTGAAAACCTAAATCTGTAAAAAAGTTTTCAGGTTTGTTGTTCAAATGATCCAAATATTCCCCTAAGGCACCTTGACTGGGATCGATACCAATGTGGTTATCATTGATAATAATTGTAATATTAGTTTGACTTAATCCTGCGTTATTGAGAGCCTCAAAAGCTTGTCCTGCGCTAAGTGCACCATCACCAATAATGGCAATATGTTGTCTTTGTATATTTTGCAATTTGGCAGCTTCGGCATAACCCAGAACGGCGGAAATAGAAGTAGAGCTGTGGGCTGTACCAAATGCATCGTACTTGCTTTCACTCATTTTAGGGAAACCGCTTATGCCATTTAATTTACGGAGTGTTTCAAATGTAGATTTTCTTTCGGTTAATATTTTGTGTGCGTAAGCTTGGTGACCCACGTCCCAAATTAAAATGTCCTTAGGAGTATTAAATGAATAATGTAGAGCTATACTGAGTTCTACAACGCCCAAATTAGCGGCAAAATGACCACCATTTTCAGTAATTTGTTGAATCAAAAATTGGCGTAACCATGCTGCATAATCATTTAACTGAGATTCATTTAATGATTTGAGTTTTTCAGGAGAATCTATTACATTGAATTCAAAAGGCACGATACAAAATTAAGAGAAATGATTAAGTTGTTTTAAACAAATTATGGTTTCTTTTTGAAACCCAAACTCACTGAGTTAATACAATACCTCATGCCGGTAGGGGTTCCATGTCCATCAGGAAATACATGTCCTAAATGTCCTTCACATTTTGCACAAACCACTTCAATGCGTGTCATTCCATGAGAATGGTCCACAACTTCCTTTACCTTTGACTTATCTATAGATTCATAAAAACTAGGCCATCCGCAACCTGCATCAAACTTTGTTTTGCTTTCAAACAAATCATTACCACATCCTTTGCATACATAAACACCAGAATCCCAATGGGTTTCAAATTCACCACTAAAGGGCCTTTCGGTACCTTTTTCACGCAAAACACGGTATTCTTCAGGACTTAATTTTTGTTTCCACTCCTCTTCTGTCAATTGATTATTCATTGTATCGTTAACTTTTTTTGTAATAGTAGTTTGTTGTTGCTTTACATTAGAACATGAAAACAACAATAAGGTAAAAATAGAAAATAGAATTATTTTCATGGTGTAATTATATAACAATTAAACTAGAAATATGTTTAATGAAAATTTTAGATTCATTCTAGGCAATGGTATTCGGAAAAATAATTAAAAATGAAAGCAAATGAACATTGTTTCTAGCATTTTATATTCAAATACAAAATTAACTCAATAAATAGATTATGTGTTTTTTTATTACTAAAATATTGATTCAGATGGGCTTAAAACTTCTTACCTTAAGCATTCTAAAACATTTAAATATAAACTTTACTCCATTATTCAATATCAATTGAATCTGTATTGTGTAAAAAATAATTAAGACACTATTTATAGATTCATTATCATTGCAATAAACATTCGAATGACTCCTCAAATAATACTTATTGTGATGTCAGTATATTTTGCTATGCTGATTTTGATATCTTTTTGGACTGGCAAAAAAAATGATAACGATACTTTTTTTACTGGTAACCGCAATAACCATTGGATGCTTATCGCTTTTGGAATGATTGGTTCTTCTCTTTCAGGTGTTACTTTTTTATCCATTCCAGGTACTGTTGGCAAAGAAGGTATGTTTTATATGCAAGTGGCATTGGGTTATGTGTTGGGATACCTGATTATTGCCTATGTTTTGTTGCCCATTTATTATAAATACCAACTCACTAGCATTTATGAATATTTAAAAATACGGTTTGGCATCACCACTTATCGTACAGGTGCATTTTACTTTTTAGTATCACGCTTAATTGGTTCCTCGTTGCGATTGTATCTGGTGGCAGATATTCTTCAAATCTTTTTATTTGGGGTTTATGGCTATCCTTTTTGGGTCAGCGTTTTGGTTTCCATTACACTCATTTGGCTTTACACTTTTAAAGGGGGTATCAAAACCATTATTTGGACAGACACCTTACAGACCCTATTTATGTTGGTTTCTTTGGGAATGGCCATATATTTAATTTTGAATGCGATGGATTTATCGATGGTAGAAATGCTGCAAAATGGGCAAGCCAAAGGATACAGTAGATGGTTCCAAACTTCAGATTTTTTTGCAAGTAATTATTGGTTGAAAAGTGTTTTAGGTGGCATGTTTATTACCCTAGCTATGACAGGAGTAGACCAAGACATGATGCAGAAGAACTTATCGTGTAAAAACATCAAAGATGCTCAAAAAAACATGGTTTCATTTTCATTGGTTTTAGTCATTGTAAATGTTTTCTTTTTAATATTGGGAGTTGCTTTATTCACATACATCGATACCTTTCCTGAAATTAAAGCTATGTGGGAAAGCAAAGGCGGGAAATCAGATGCCTTGTTTGCAACGATATCCATGCAAAGTGGTTTGGGATTAACATTAGGAATTGTTTTCTTGTTAGGATTAATTGCTGCAGCCTATTCAAGTGCAGATTCAGCTTTAGCAGCTTTAACAACTTCTTTTTGTGTAGATTTTTTGAACATCGAAAAATACGACTCTTCCAAACAAATATGGTTGCGCAAAGCGACACATATTGGTATGTCTTTTTTAACCTTTGTAGCTGTTCTTCTTTTTAATGAAATAGATAGCGATACTGTGGTTGGCTCATTGTTTAAAATAGCAGGCTACACATATGGACCTTTGTTGGGATTATTCTTTTTTGGAATCATGAGTAAGCGAACCATTAACGATACCATACCTGTATGGATTACTTTGTTTATGATGGTATTTATATATTTTTTAGACACCCAAGTTTTTGGCGATCCCAAGGGCTATCGTTTCGGTTTTGAATTATTAGGTATTAATGCCATATTAACGATGCTTTTGTTGGCACTATTTTCTAAAAATAAAAAATAAATTCAGTTGCAATAATATGCACGATTCTTGCGTTAAAGTTATATTATGAAAACGCTTTTAATGATAGTTGCTATACTTACTTTAGGGTGTATTGAAATAGATCCACCTAAAATTGTTCCTCATAGTTCAAAGAAAAAGCATGTTGATACTATACAAAGATTCAGAACTAAACCTGTAGGGGTTGCTGAAGAAAATAGAAAAATAAGTATTACTTCAACCATCAAATCATTCAAGGTATCAAAACGCAAACAAAAACTATATGCCTACTTTGGTGATACTGTTAAGGTTTTCAGAATTTCATTAGGTGGACAGCCAGTGGGTCATAAAACACAACAAGGCGACTTAAAAACACCTGAAGGTTTGTACAAAATTACTTTTAAAAACCCCAAAAGCAGAGGGTATAAATCTCTTAAAATTTCATATCCAAACGAGGCAGACAAAGCCAATGCCAGACAAATGGGTGTAAATCCAGGAGGGGATATTTTTATACATGGGTTGTGGTGGGACAATCAAGACCCTAAAAACCATTGGAAAACCAATTGGACTTTGGGTTGTATTGCTTTAAACAATCAGGAAATAGAGGAAATTTTTAATTACACAGAAGTTAATACTCCTATTTTAATATTACCATAGTTACTAACTACATTTCCTGGCAGTGTGAACTAATGATTCTTTTTATTTCAACAATATCATCTGGATTAAAACAACAGCTTTTGATACAAATGAAAGCAATATTTAATGCCTTCCTCGTCAATAACAAAAAATGTTTGGCGTTTAAAAAATACAGACTACAAATTAAAGTGAATAAAAAATGGTTGCCTTCTAAGACGCATTGGCTTTGTATCTGTTTATTTGAAATGATTGCATAAAAACGAGAAAAAAAATTTCCAAAAAAGAAATATTATTTCTCGTTTTTATTTTTTAAAAAAGTGAGATTTGTACTAATTAAATTTTATAAATTTATGTATACAAAAACAATTTTATGTCTTTTTTCAACTTTTTTTTAAACTCTCAACTTTTTTGCACCAAAAACCCTCCTCAGATTATTGAAGTATGTGGTGGTGTAAAAAGTATAGAAACCAAACCAAATGGCGATCGTGGTTCAGAGACTATAATACATTGCGGCACAGACCAATCCAAAATTTGTTACCGATATGAAATCAAAGATCCTACATATATCAGCGACCAAGAAACACCAGTATTTACAGGAAATAGTTTAGAAATATATAATACTTCAGGTATTTTGTTAGACTCAGGTGAAGTAAAATCACATACCATTTCTAAATCATCTATTGCAAATGAAGTTATACATGTATTCACTTTATTAAACACTAAAACAGTTGAACCTCCAACAAAACCTACAATAATTAACTATCCTGGAAGATATATGGCTACTCACAAACCAGAAAATGGACCAGTTCACATTTATTGCAATAATACATTTCCTAATGAAATCTGTTTCTCTATAGAAACTTCTGATACTAGAATCAATCATTCAATTAATCTATAAATGCATAATGGAACTATTGAACCTAATATGATGATAAATATTCAAAATGTTAATGGAACTAATCAGATGATGATTAAATCAAAATTAACACAAATAAATCCACTGAACCTAAATGAAATATCTCATATTTTTGTGAATGAATAGAAATAAAAATATATATTTTCTTCTTGCGTTACTTATCAATCTAAATTGTGTTTTAGGTCAATCAAATACAGTTAAACACAGATTTTCAGATAAGTTTATTTACAATATTTACAACCAATACAAACTCAATAAAGATAAAGTAATGTTTGTTTATGTAGATTTAAACAATTGTTTTAATTGTAGTCAAGGATTAAGATATTTAGCAAATGATGACTATTCTGAGTATGAAATATATTTTATTATTGCTGGTATTTCATTTAAAAAATTTGAAAGCTTTAAAAATGAATACAACTTTAAACAAAGTATAAAATTAATTAAATTAGAAACAAATATTGGGCAATATTTATATAAAATTAGCAATAGTAAACCATACAGCACATCAATGGTTTTGTTGATGGATAATGCCTACCATTTTAGCTTATTTAATGTTAATCATTTTAATAATTTATTCAAATTAGATATTGAAGGAAAAGAAAAAAAACAAATTAATGATAACCTTTATTATACAAATTTAA
>JBILJV010000131.1:0-2594 GCA_044377005.1 Bacteroidia bacterium | reverse complement strand
TGCCTTACCTAAACAATTGTTTTACAACACCGGAATACCTGCCTGCATTTGGTTTTTACGTAGAGAAAAAGCCAACCACAGCCGTGAAGTTTTGTTTATAGATGCCAGCGAAATGGGCTTTATGAAAGACCGTGTACACCGAGATTTAGCTGATGAAGACATTGATTTGATTACCAACACCTACCACAATTGGCGTAAAAGCGAAAACTACCACAACATAAAAGGTTTTTGTAAAAGTGCCACAATAGAAGAAATAGAAAAACACAACCACGTTCTCACACCAGGGCGTTATGTGGGTATTGAAGCAGTAGCAGACGATGGCATTTCTTTTGAAATGAAAATGGCTGCATTAACCTCTACCTTAAAGCAACAAATTGACAAAGAAGCCGAACTGAATAACGAAATTGCTGTACAATTGGCTAAAATTGGGTTGACGTTATGAGTGAAGTAATAAATATACCTGATGGCTGGGTGGAAACTACTTTAGAAAAAGTTCTTGAATCTGCTAATACAGGACTTGATGCAATTAAAAGAGCTCCAATTGTTGAAGAAGAAACAGGGATTAAATGTTTTCGTATTCAAGATGCTTCTCAAAAAAAAGAATTTAATAGATGGGGCAATACACTCGTAGAAAATAAAAACTATGAAAGATTTAAATTAATCAAAGGAGATATTTTAATTGCAAGAACAGGGAACACCATCGGTGTTAATTATTTAGTCAAGCAAAATTTGAAATCAGTTTTTAATAATGGCTTAATCAGATTAAGAGCTAACAATAGAATTGATTATAAATTTTTATATAAAATAATTGAATCAAACAGTTTTGACAGATTTATTCAATCTATTGCATATGGAACATCAACACAACCTAATATGCAAATAAATGTTTTGTTAAGTTATTCTTTGATACTACCACCACTTGAAGAACAAAAATCCATTGCCGCAATCCTTACTTCTTTCGATGATAAAATAGAATTACTTCAAGCCCAAAACAAAACGCTTGAAGAAACAGCACAAACTATTTTTGCTGAATGGTTTGGGAAGTATCAAATTGATGATGTGTTGCCTGAGGGTTGGAGAGTTGGGAAATTGGGGGAAGTAACAAAAACATACGGAGGAACAACTCCAAGCACAACGAATCCTGATTTTTGGGATGGTGATATATATTGGACAAGTCCAAAAGATTTAAGTAATTCAAAAGGAATATTTCTTTTAAACACAGACAAAAAAATCACAAAAGAAGGATTAAAAAAAATTAGCTCCGGTCTTTTACCAAAAAGAACACTACTTTTATCTTCAAGAGCACCAATTGGTTATCTAGCATTAACAAATATTGAATTAGCCATAAATCAAGGATATATTGCCATTGTACCGGAACAATACTTTTCAAATAACTTTATGTATTTGTGGTTAACTGAAAATATAAAATTGGTTGAAAATGCTTCTAATGGCTCAACTTTTATGGAGATTAGTAAATCTTCGTTTAGAAATATTGATTGTGTAATTCCTAACAAAGTGATTTTAGAAAAATTTGATAATTTTATTAATCCAACGTTTGAAAAAGTTCTTTCTAATTTAATCCAAATCCAAACCCTGACCAAAACCCGTGATGAATTATTGCCAAGGTTAATGAGTGGTGAGGTGCGGGTAAATGAATTTAAAGTTTAGGATATGAAAGAGAAAGTAATTTTTGATACTAATACAATTAGAAACACTGAAATTAATACTTTTTTTGGTGGAAGACCAGAATTAGAGCTTTTTATTCAAGACGCAGATATAATAATTCCATTTACAGTTGTTGAAGAGATAAAAAGACAAAAAAAAGCAGTTTTAAAAAGTAAAAGAGATAGCTTTGTTTCTAATCCATTTCATAAATTACGAGGGATAAATGAAGTAGATACCAATTCATTTGACATCGATGCTTACATACAAAAATTGATTGATGAAGAAACGATTCCTTTTGAAGTTATAGATTTAAAAAGTAACGATGTTCTGCCGTTAATAAAAGAATTAGCAATTACAAAACAACCACCTTTTGAAGCAGGTGATAACACTGATAAAGGTTTCAAAGACGCATTAATTTATTTTTCAGTTTTAGAATATTTACAAGAAGTACCTAATAAGTATGTTTTTGTTTGCGCAAAAGACAATCGATTAGGAGAAGCATTTAAAAATAATCCTAATGTATTTGTTGTTAAAGATTATAGCGAATTTAAACAACATAGTATTTCTCAATTTTTTGACGATTACTTTATTGAAAAAGTTAATGAAGAATTAGGCATCACAATTACTAAAGAAAACATCAAAGAATACTGGTATAACATTAATGATAATAAAGTATTATTAATTGAATTTGAAGGCGAAGAATATGTAATTGAAACAGATTCAGGAGAAATAATAAATTCTATCGCTAGAAGTGAATATACTGTATTGATTGATGCTTTAGTAAACTCTTCTAGTTTTAATCAAACAGATGAACTGGTAGATAAATTATTGAATTACACTGCTTTTTTTAATAATGAGGAGATTTTAAAAATCTTAAATGCTTCTTGGTACAACACCCAAATAAGATGGATTATAGAAAAAACACAAAT
>JBILJV010000130.1:0-2599 GCA_044377005.1 Bacteroidia bacterium | reverse complement strand
ACAAACCACACATGGTGCATGAAGCCGATAATTTAGGCGATAAATACATGGCTTTTTACGACCAATTAATCGCTTCTTCTAAATAATTTAGTTAATTTGCACCTGTGAAATTTAGATTAACGGGGGTAATCATACTCTCTCTATTGCTTATTGCAGCCTGTAAAAAACAAAATGATAACGTTTTTTTTGACAGTGATGGTGCTTTAGGTTTTGATGGTTATTTATATAACAATCAATTAGACTTACTAACCCGAACTGTTAGAGAGGATTCTCTTAAGTCAGACAGTTTAAGTAATAATTTAATTGGTATTATAAATGACCCCAATTTTGGAACATATAAAGCCAGTAGTTTTTTTCAATTTAGATTGCCGCAACTTAATAATGTTCTCTCCGCAAATACGCTCGATTCTGTTGTGCTAATGATGCAATACACGTCAACTATTGCCAATTACGGTGACTTGTCATCAACGGTTTCACTTGATGTGTACGAGCTTACAGAAGCTATGGGAAGTGCTGTTACTCATTCCAATCAGACTTATGCCTACAATACCTCTTCTGCAGCCTCTTACACTGGAAGATTTGCCCCTTCTGATAGCACTAATGTGAGACAAGGAAAGTCTATAATTCGTGTAGCCCCAACTCTTAAGATAAAATTAGGAAATACCTTAGCCAATAAATTATTTAATGCAACTAGCACAGATTTAAGTTCTCAAACTAATTTTTTAAATTTTTTTAAAGGAATAGCGGTAGTGCCTAAAGGTAATTCTCAAGTAATTAGTGCTTTTAATTTAAAAGGAACACATTCTAAAATTAGAATCTATTACAATGATTCTATGTATAATGATTTTAAAGTGACCGATGAATCTGAAAGGTTTACCAAATACGAATTTAATAGTCTGTCTCCTGAAATATTGAAACAAAGATCTGCTGCTAAAACTCAAAATTTTGACACAACTTATGTTTTAGCAATGGGTAGTTCTAAAATGCATATTCAATTGCCCAATTTGTTTAGTATTATCAAAGATTCAAGCAAACGTGTAGTAATAGGCAAAGCAGAATTGTTCATTCGACCAGTTGCGGGTACTTTTCAATCACCTTTTACTTTACCTACTCGTTTACTGTGTTTTCAGCCAAATCCAGTTAATAATACCAATGCGGGGATACTCGATTTAACGGAATTTGTGTTTGGTGGCGATTTAAATAAAGTTACTAATACTTACAAAATTAATATTACAAGACATATTCAAAACTTGTTTGTTCAATACCAATCAAAAGGGGATAATCTGAACAGAGGCTTATTTATAACCATCCCATCAGATAACCCAATTGCGCCATCACGACTAATGATTGATACACGCAAAGGTTTGGAAAATGCAGGAATTGAGTTTAAGCTTTATTATACAGAACTTTAAGCAATTTGAATTGTTTTAAACATTAACACATGGAAAAGAAAAGAAAACCATATCAATTAGTGTCAAGGGAATGGAAACAATCTGATACTGTTATTGAACTTAAAAATACCCGTATTGGTGCTGGATCGTTTTCGGTAATTGCCGGTCCCTGTGCGGTTGAAAATGAAGATCAAATATTCACAATTTGTGAGTTTTTAAGTAAATTTCAAATTAAATTATTGCGCGGTGGTGCCTACAAACCAAGAACTTCTCCATACTCATTTCAAGGTTTAAAGAAAGAGGGACTTAAATTATTAAGACAAGCCGCAGACAAATATGAAATGGAAGTTGTAACCGAGGTAATGGACACCAATTTGGTGGATGAGGTTGCTGAATATGCAGATGTTCTTCAGGTTGGAACACGTAACATGCAAAACTATCAACTTCTAAGAGCATTAAGCAAAATTAATAAACCCGTTTTGTTAAAAAGAGGCATGAGTAGCACTTTAGAAGAGTGGTTATTGGCTGCCGAATATATTTTATCAGGTGGTAATAATAATGTGATATTGTGCGAACGTGGTATACGTACATTTGAAACTGCAACACGTAATACACTCGATTTAAGTATGGTTCCTTTGGTAAAGTCTTTAAGCCATTTGCCAATCATTGTTGATCCAAGTCAAGGAACAGGTTTGCGTGACTTAATTACTCCAATGAGCTTGGCCTCTATTGCTGCAGGCGCTGATGGTTTAATTTTAGAGGTTCACAATCACCCTGAAGAAGCAATGTCTGATGGGGATCAATCACTGTACTTTGACCAATTTTCGGATTTAATGAAAAAAGTCCAAAACACCTCAGAGTTTTTTGGTAAAACGGTGGATTTTGAATCTGAAAAAGTACTGAGATAATTAAGGCCTCAATACACAAACGCTAGTCAATTATAATAACAAATATTACTTAATTTAGTTATTATAAAAGTCCCTATACATTAATAGTTGGTTTAACATTTTGTGTATTCAACATGTAAATGTAATTCAATACTTTAATATTATGTGTAATGATTCGTGCATTCTTAAAATGCAAATATCTTAATAATTTCTATTACCCCACAAGTTTTTGACTTGATTCTGAATTTTTCCATCATAAAAAAACGCTCCTTTTGAGAGCGTTTTGGGAGCGGTGTGGACGGGACTCGAACCCGCGACCCC
>JBILJV010000077.1:0-9504 GCA_044377005.1 Bacteroidia bacterium | reverse complement strand
TAGAAGGTGATTTTCAAACAGAGTTACCCAAGTTATTAGGGGAACTTCCAATGTTAGATTATGTGTTTTTTGATGGCCACCATGCATTAGAACCTACATTGAATTATTTTGAATTATGTTTAAAAAAAGCACATAATTCGAGTATTTTTGTATTTGATGACATTCGTTGGAGTGATGAAATGAAATTAGCTTGGGAAAAAATAAAAAATCATCCTAAGGTTAATGTGACAATTGATTTGTATACGATGGGGGTGGTTTTTTTTAGAAAAGAACAAGAAAAGGAACACTTTGTGTTAAGGTATTAACGTCATAGAAAAAATGAAGTTGGTTAAAGTAATATCTCAATCTCGGCCTGTTTTAGCGGCAGTGAATTATTTGGATGGAATTATACCTCCAGGTTTTCAGGGCGCTTCGCTTTATTCCGTATTGCGATTTTTTCTTAAAGGGATTATTAGTCCAAAGTTCAATTTATATGCAGGTTCATTGTCGTGGAACTTCTTTTTAGCAATTTTTCCTTCCCTTATTTTTTTGTTTACCCTGATTGCATATATTCCAGGTTTGAATTTGCAAAAAATAATTCTAAATCAAATGGATTTTATATTGCCAAGTGGGGCTTACAAAATAATTAGAACTACTGTTCGAGATATTGTCCAAACTCAAAGATCAGGATTATTGTCATTAGGTTTTTTGTCAGCTTTATATTTTGCCAGTAATGGAGTTTTTTCAATGATGTTGGCATTTGATAGCAATTTTAATGATTCCGAAAAAAGGAAAATTAACTTTTTTCAAAAAAGAGCAAAATCAATTTACTTAACCATATTAATCACCTTACTGATTGTAACATCACTGATAGTTTTGATATCAGGAAATTTATTGTCTTCCTTTATTATTAAAGAGAAAATTATTAATAAATCAGTGGTTTTGTTTGTAGTTGAGTTAATACAATTGGCAACTTTGAGCGCTTTGGTGTTTTTTATAATGAGTACTCTTTATTATTACGGAACTTCCTCAAAAATAAAGTGGCGGTTTTATTCGCCAGGGGCCATAGTAGCAACTATTTTGTCATTATTATCCACTTATTTGTTTTCATCTTATGTCGAAGATTTTAATAGTTATAATAAGTTGTATGGTAGTATTGGGGCAGTAATCGTATTAATGCTAATTATCTATTTTAATTCATTATGCATTTTGGTCGGTTTTGAACTTAACAAGAGTATTACAAGTGTCGTAAAAATACAGCAAGACGAAAGGAAATTTAAAAATCGTTTTATATCATAAATTCAGATAAATTTTATTTTGTTTTTTAATAAATTAGTTTATTTTTGCAATCCCAATTAAAAAACGATATTATATTTTTATCCTTAATAATTGTAAATTAGTTCTTAATAATATCTAATGACTACTATCAACCAGTATAATTAGAAAATATATCAGATTAACTTTTATAAAGTGACTGATAAGATAAAAGGAGAAATGGCAGAGCGGTTGAATGCGGCAGTCTTGAAAACTGTTTTAGTGAAAGCTAACGGGGGTTCGAATCCCTCTTTCTCCGCAAATAAAATAACAGGCTTTACGCCTGTTTTTTTTTGCTCAGAGGGATGAGAACCTGGGGTTCGAGCCGAAGCGCAGCGAAGACCGACGCAGCCAACCCCTCAGGGATCATTGTAAATAATCCATACAGATTTGTCTGATCAAAGCTCAAGTACAAAAAGTGCCTTGGATTTATATATTCTGAATAGTAAAAGTTGATTACTGCCTACAAATCATTCAACAATGTCGAAAATTTTCATTTTTTGTTAATCCTATTTATAAGAAAAAACAACATCTTTGTACCATGATTTTAATTAAAAAATGGACTTTAATTTGTGTAAGTTTTTTTTGCATAGCACTTAACGCACAAGAGGTGGAAAGGCTCAATATAGGAATACTTCCTGTGACATCTACAGTAGCAATAAATAGTGAGCAATTAAAAACAATTCATTCGAAATTGAAAAAAGTATTTATTAATAAATTAAGATTTACTGTTTTTGAAGGTGATAGTTTGTCCCAACGCTTAAATATTGATACCATAACAAAAGATATTGCCCTTGCCGATGCCAAAAGTAAAATTAGTGTATATAATCCCAATAAGATAAACTATGTAATAATGGTTTACGTCAATGGATTAAGGTCTTCTTTGGTTTCTATTCCTAATTCATCAGGAGGATATGACAGAGGGGCAAGCGCAATAACTAACATGAAAATAAAAGTCCTTGATTTGAAATCAAAGAAAATAGTGTTTGATGAAGGGCTTTATCATACGGATGTTTATAAAAACAGGACAGCAGAGGAAGCAACCAATTTATCTATCAATGCATTTTGTGAATTGTTTAAAGACTTGGTAAATTATTCTTTCCCAGTTGAATTAAGTATTGGAGAGGTTGAAACAACAAATAAAAAAGGGTTAGCTGAAACAGTTACTGTAAAGAATGCTGAATTCATGTATGTACATATTAAAAAAGGTTTTTTAGATGTACCAAGTACAAAATTTGAAGTATCTTGTCTCAATGAAGAAGGGAAAATGGAAGTTATAGGTAAATTAGAAGCTAAACAAATTTCTGAAAACAAAGTAGTTGCAGAATTGGACAAAGGTGCTAAAGAAATTGCAAAGAAAATTCAAGAAGGCAAAACATTATCACTTAGAATCATGGATAATACCATTGAATATTACAAAAATCAAGGTAAAAAATAACTGATTATTTCTTAGTCGATTACAATATTTGTAAGTAGTACTTGTTTAATTATTCCCAATCATTAGTTTTTGGGTGATTATTTCTTTTTCACATACAATAGATACCAAATAAAGTCCTTTAGCAAAAGATTGTACATTTATCTGAATAGAATTAGTGATATTATTTTGCTTAAAGACCAATTGTCCATTGTTATTGTAAATGAAAATATCAAAAGGTTTTATGTAATGAATGTTAAAATGGTCGTTACAAGGGTTAGGGAATAACTTAAAATTACTTTCAGAAATCGTTTTTTCATTTATATCTGTACCCCATTGGCTTGTAAATTTCCAAACATCAGACCAAGGGCCATTGTAATTAGTTATTTTTCCTCTTACTCTCCAAAAGTAGGTTGTTCCTGAACTCATTCCTCTGAAAACGACACCATTTCCCAAAATATTACCATTAATTAAGATAGTACTAAAGTCAGGTTTATTAGAAATTTCAACATCATAGCTGCTAACATTACTTAAACTATTCCAAATTAAGTCAACATCAGGCGTCGGAATGTTAGTAGAGTTATTGATTGGTAAGGCTAAAATAGGTTTATTTATGGTAGGAGGAGGGATAGTAGAATATGAGGCTGTAATAGTCCATAGGCTAGTATCTTTAGGATGAGTAGCCCTTCCTCTCCAATAATAAGTGGTGCCATAATTATTGCTTACAACAGCCTCTGCTGAGCTTTCTTTGGGTAGTGAAACAATTGGTGTATTAGTAAAATTGGAGTCTGTTGACCATTGGTATTGATAAATATAATCAGAACTCGAACCTTGTATACCCCATTTTAAGGTTGTGCTTAATGGGATATTTGTTGATTTAATCGAAGGTGATGTAATCCAAGGTCTCTGCGTTGTAACAAAGTTGAAAGGCAATGACCATAAGCTAGTGTCGTTTTTTAATACACATTTGGCTCTCCAAAAGTATTTTGTTTCAAATCTTAAATCTTTAGGGAAGTTAAGTAAAACCTCAGAAGTAAAGAAAAAATCCAATACATGAGAGTCTTTAGCTGTTATCAAAACGGGGGAATTAAAGTTGAAAGAAGTATCAAGTTGCCAAATTACTTGATGTGAGCCATTCATTGGTTTGATAAGACCGTTGGTGTAAGTTCCTATCCCAATAAAATTATTACTAGGGAAACTTAAAGAGGGGCTTTTTTTACAGACAAAATATCTGTTAACTGCAAAATCTGAAGTGTCTCCATTTTTGATGCCAAATACACGCCAGCAATAGGTCTTCCCATATTTCAAAATGGTATCAAAAGACTTACTTGTTGGAGATAAATCGTTGAATTTAGTAATGCTAATTCTGTGAGAAGATGGTGCTGATGTGAATATTTTACCGGTGTCAATTTCAAGTATATAAGAATCAACCCAAGGGAAATGGTAAAATTGTAAACTGACTTCAATGTCTTGATCTTGTTTCCCATCAATAGGAGAGGTTTGTGGAACTTGACCCAAATAGGTGTTGAAATAATTGGTTTGCCAAACCATGGTGTCTTTTTCATGAAAAGCTCTTATTCGCCAAAAATATCGACTGCTAAAATTTAAAGTGTCTTTAAATATACAATTAATAGTATTGGGTATAAAAATGGTGTCTGCAATTAAATGGTTATAGAAAGTGTCTGAAGCAAATTGCAATTGATAAGAAACGTGTTTGATGTTAGACCAACTGAATTGAGGTACTAATGTAATGCTGTTAGCTTTGTTAATAGGGTTTATAATATTTATAGTGTTTGTAATATTGAAATTGCTTGTTGTAGACCAATTGCTAAACTGATTGCCAAGAACTGCTTTGATTCTAAAATAATAGGTCTTGCCAAACGATAAATTATAATTGGTGTCCAAAATCGTTCCAGGTTTCAATGTTTTTTCAATCAATTTTGATGAATTGAAATTAGGTGAAATATCGAGCTGAAGTAATACATTAGCAGACCAACAATTGCTCCATCCTAATATGGCACTTGCACCATCTGCACTAGTACTGAAAGTAGAAGGTGTTGTGTAAATGGTGTATGAAAAAGGGTCGGACCACTGTAATGTATCTCCCTCGGCATCAACTGCAGTAGCTTTCCAAAAAAATCTTCTGCCAAATTTAAAATAAGCGGTATCCAAAAAAGAATTTGAAAAAGAATTTCTGAAAATTAATTGACTTGTATTAAAACTTGCTGCAGTATCTATTTGATAAATGTATTTAACAGAAGAGTCTATATGCCAAGCTCTTGCAACTATTGGTCTAAGAGCACCTGTTGAAGTATTATTTGGGTTTGTTAAATCCATTTTGTAATCTACAGCAATCATTCTATAATTGGTCCAATTTGAAGAGTCATTACTGCTAAAAATTCTAGCACGCCAATAATAGTTTTTGTTCATTAATAACACCGGTGTAACCACATAAGGTGCGTTGTTTTTATTACTACTCAGTGTTTTGAGTCTGAACGAATTGAAATTAATAGTGGTGTCAATTTGAAATTCATATTTTACAACCCCAGTAACTTGACTTACATAAAGATAAGATTGAAAGCTTTTTAATCTTAAATTGTTACTTGGACTTGTTTGGCTTGGTGGATTTAAAATGGCCCATGCGTTAATAAAAATAAACAAAAAAGCAAAGATGCTCAGTGACTTTTTTAGGTTAATGCTTTTCATTGTTGAAATTTTTCAAAAAGCAAAGATAATATTTAGTTTTATCAATAAATAACATGCAAAAAGTTAGAAATAGTAAAGAAGATTTGTTTTTATTGGGGCTAATTGGATTTATTAATAAATAACTTGTTTTTATGGAAGAGTATAATTTATTTTTTTGTTTTATTATTGAAGGATGAATTATGCAAAATTAAATATCAACGCGAATATTGCTTTAGAAAAGGAGATAGTTTGGGATTTGTATACCAATCCACTACATATTGTTAATTGGAATTTTGCCTCAGACGATTGGTGTTGTCCACGGGCCTCTAATGATTTAAAAGTTGGAGGAAAATATGTTGGTAGGATGGAAGCAAAAGATGGTAGTTTCGGATTTGATTTTGAGGCAATTTATAATGTAGTAGTTGAGTGCGAGTGTTTTGTTTATACAACACCTGATAATAGAGTTATTAATGTAACCTTTCAATCAAAAGGGAATTATACAGAGGTTAATATAGAGTTTGATGCAGAGAATGAAAATTCATTAGAATTACAACAAAATGGTTGGCAAGCTATTTTAAACAATTTTAAGAAATATGCAGAATCTATTTAGAAGAACATAAATCTTTAAAAAGATAGAAAAATGATGCCGATTTTTATAAAATATCTTAAAAGGCACATTGTTATGTAATGTTTTAGGGGTATATTGTAATGCTTTTGATAGTTTTAAGTAGGTATTTTTGTACCACTAAATCTTATCAACAAATAAAATGTTACAAAAACTTATTTACACAGCTTTGTTCTTAGCTTGTGTTTCGCTTCATTCTCAAACAACTTATACTAGTCCTTCGTCAGGTTCCGCAAGTGGCGGTTTGTCAGCTTGGAATACAATTTCATGGTCTGTCTCTGGTTCAGGTTCACCTGTAACCTATATTATACAAAGTGGTTTTACATTTACAATAAACAATTCAATTACTTTTCCAGGCAGAGACTTACAGGTCAATGGAACCTTATTACTTAATGTTGGGAATAACGATTTAATTATGCCTGCTAATGGAATGATTTCTGTAGCAAACGGGGGAAGTATACGTGGTGGTAATCCTTCTAACCAAATTTCTATAGGCTCTAATATTATGTCTGCCCCATCTGGTGGGGGTGGATTTAATATTTCCGGTCCCTCTTTTGCAACATCTTCTACATCTGGTTTTAATGCTTTTACTTTGTTGTCCGTAAAATGGCAATATCTACATATAGAAAGAAATAATGATGTAGCCTTGCTAAAAGCGATTGCTTCTGAAATAGACAATGTTCATTCATTTGAAATTGAACGTTCTGCCGATGGAATCTTTTTTGAATCGATAGCTACAATCTTACTTGACCAAATTCAAAATACCAATCAAATTGAATTTAAAGATTTACATGCCCCAAAAACGAAAGTATTTTACAGGATTAAAACCATAGACTATAACGCTTCTTTTACTTATTCTGATATTATGAGTTTAAATAATGAAGTAAAATCAACTTTAGTGGTATATCCAACCATTTTTAATGCAGATTATGCAAGCCAAATTACAATTCTATTTGATAGTGACGTTGATGTTACGCTTTTGGATATGAATGGAAAATCTATTGCTCTTCAAAAGAGTATTACCACAGAAAATAGGTATGAATTACCAGCTTTAAAAACAGGTTTATATTTTCTATTTATAGATGGTTCTAAAGCAAATTGCGGCAAAATCATTGTAAGGTGAAAATTAGTCTAAACCATTAGGTTATATTCCTATAGCTTGAACCATTAAATATTTAAGCGCAACAATTGTATTTATACTTTTGCTGCGCTTTTTTATTTAGATTTTTTCATAAATAATAGCCAATCCCTGACCAACACCAATACACATGGTTGCTAATCCGTATTTTACATTGGGTCTTTTTTGCATCTCATGTAGCAGTGTTGAACTAATTCTAGCTCCGCTACATCCCAAAGGATGACCAATGGCAATGGAACCTCCATTTACATTGACAATATCTGGATTAATCCCCAATTCTTTAATACAAGCAATACTCTGAACAGCAAATGCTTCGTTTAACTCAGCAATGTCTATGTCATTAAGTGTTAATCCAGCTCTTTTTAATGCTTTTTGTGTTGCCAATACGGGTCCTATACCCATAATCTCAGGAGGAACACCTGCAGCAGCCATACTCACAATTCGTGCTATTGGTTTTAAATTGTTATTTTGAACGTAATGTTTGGATGCTATAGCTAATGCGGCAGCACCATCATTAACACTGCTCGAATTACCCGCAGTAACAGATCCTCCTTTTTTGAAGGCTGGTTTTAAGCTACTCAATATTTCTAAGGAGCTTAAACGTGGTTGTTCGTCTTTGTTGAAAATAATGGCATCTCCCTTTTTTTGGGGGATTTCAAAGTCCATTACCTCCTCATTAAAACGGTTTATCTCATTTGCTTTTTGCCATTTTAATTGAGAATTATAAGCATATTCGTCTTGTTCTTGTCGGCTTATCGACCACTTCTCAGCAATATTTTCTGCAGTTTCACCCATTGTGTATGGGTGGTATAAAGCTGATAATGCTGGATTGGTAAATCTCCAACCAATTGTTGTGTCATATATTTCTGGGGCTCTTCCAAATGCACTGTCTGATTTTGCCATTACAAACGGTGCTCTCGTCATACTTTCAACACCACCAGCGATATACAAATCGCCATTGCCAGCATTGATTTCTAAAAAAGCATTACCTATTGCTTGTAATCCACTTGCACAAAGTCTGTTTACAGTGTAGCCTGCAACAGTAATGGGTAACCCGGCTAATAAACTCGCCATTCTAGCGACATTTCTATTGTCTTCTCCCGATTGGTTGGCAGCGCCTAATATAACTTCCTCAGTTTCATTAAATGAAATGTTGGGATTTCTGCTAATGAGTTCTTTAATGACTCTTGCCGCTAAATCGTCTGGGCGGATGTTTGCTAAAATGCCTGCATATTTTCCAACAGCAGTTCTTACTGCATCTATAACGTATATTTCGTTTGTCATACTGCAAAACTAATCAAACAATTGCAGACTCTGCAATGAAACTTTTAAAAGAATAATTCCTACCTTAACAAGGTAATAGTACCCTCGTAATCATACTTTTCTCCATCATAAGCCGTAACTTTGATATGCCATATATAAACATCTTGTTGTGCGTCTTGACCTTGATAAGTGCCATCCCAACTTGCAAATTTATCATTGCTTTCCCAAAGCAACTGACCCCAACGGTTCATAATGATTATGCTGTATGATTTCTCTCCATTTACAATTGGTCTGAAAACGTTGTTTACTTTTGGACCTGTTCTTTCTGGACTAAATGCCGTTGGAACAAACACTGTAACATCTGGACCAATTTTTCTTGGTCTTCCAATGGAGTCTTCACAAACTACATCTTCATCTATTGTAAAATCTCCACTTGCAGGATAGGTGTATTTTGCCATTAGGTTTACCCAATATACTGTTGTATCTGCTGGATATACTTTGATTGGATTTATTTGAGTTGAAGTATCTTCAATATCTTTCAAGTCAAACGACCACAAATAACTCATATTCTCTGCACCCCATCTGTATTGTGTTTCATTTTTGAACTTAAATTTAGGGAACGCAACTGTTGTAAAGAAACTTGGATCACTACTAAAGGCTGCTTTTGGTTGTGGCAATACTCTTACATAATCCACTGAGTCTTTTTGGATACTACAAGCTTGGTCGTCATTAACACCCCATTGATTGTGAACAGTTAATGAAACATTATACCATCCTCTTTGTGCGGTATCATATCGTTTTTGAGGATTTCCATTTGTTGATTTGATTAATGTGTTGCCATCTCCAAAATCCCAAGTATATCTTAGGTTAGGGGAACCTGCAGGTTTATAAACAGTACTAGAAAAGTCAATATCAGCAGCCTCACATTTTACAAAATGAACTGGCATTGAATACTGTGGATATGGCTCAATAATCAACTGAATGTCATCTTTCGCTGGTGGACAAACACCTTCTTTTATAGTATTGATACTTAATACCACTTGGCCATTAAAACCTACTAATGAGGTATCTTTTAAGCCATGGGTA
>JBILJV010000076.1:0-9575 GCA_044377005.1 Bacteroidia bacterium | reverse complement strand
TTATATTTAGCCAAACAAAATTATGACGATGCCCAATTGTATTATAATACTGCGTCTAAAATTGAACCTGCGAATCCAACACCAATGTTTTATATGGGTATGATTGCAAAAGAATTAGGGGACACTGCTAAAGCTATTCAGCTGTTTGAAAAAGTATTGGTTTATGATAGTAAACATTATAATGCCATTATGCAATTAGGAAATTATTATGCCTATAAAAATGATGTTAAAGCGTTGTTGTTTTTTGAAAGAGCTTTGGCCATTAATGAATACAGTGACGAAGCATTATATGCCAAAGGTTTGTTTTTGCAAAAGCAAGGAAAATTTAAAGATGCAGTAAAGTTATATGAAACTGTCTCTAAGGTTAATCCATCGCATTTGTATTGTCGTTATAATTTAGGGGTTATCAACGCCATGTTCGGGGAGTATGAAGAGGCTTTGAAATTTATCAATGAAATTATAGACCTTGAGGAAACGTATGTTGATGCTTATTCGCTAAAAGGTAAAGTACTTGAATCAATGAAGGATATTAAAGGGGCTAAGGAGAATTATAACAAAGCACTTTCATTGGATCCTCAACAAAGTATAGCTATTGAAGGATTAAAACGATTAAATTAAATTATTTTCTTACTAAGTTCTAACATACAAACCTTTGCCGATTTCTGATTGTAAATAATGTCATAAACGGCATCTAATATTGGCATGTTTGCACCCACATTGTTGTTTATTTCACGCATGGTTTTGGTGGCATAAAACCCTTCAGCTATCATGTTCATTTCCATTTGAGCACTTTTTACAGAATAGCCTTTACCTATCATATTCCCAAAAGTACGGTTTCTACTGAACTGTGAATAGGCTGTTACTAACAAATCTCCCAAGTATGCATTTTCTTTGACATCTCTGTGGGTTTGATGGCTGCAATCCAAAAAGGTTTCTATTTCTCTAATAGAGGCCGAAACCATTACTGATTGAAAATTGTCTCCATAGCCCAAGCCGTGACAGATACCACAAGCAATGGCATACACATTTTTAAGAACAGAGGCATATTCCAAACCATAAATATCGGTGCTTGATTTGGTAAGGATATAATGGCAATCGAGTAGTTGGCAAATTTGACTGGCGAAATCTGTGTTTGTGGAAGCTAATGTTAAATAACTAAGTTTTTCCATTGCAACTTCTTCTGCGTGGCAAGGCCCTGTTATGGCCACAAATTGATTGGCAGGAAGTTGCCATTCAGTTTCAAAATAATGACTAATAATTTGGTGAGTGGATGCATTGACACCTTTTACCGCAGATAAAATTAGTTTGTCTTTGAAAATAGCAGGAGGGAGGTGTTGCAATACTTGGTGAACAAAGGCAGATGGAACCGCTAGTAATATGATGTCATTGTTTTGAATGGTTGCTTCTAAATTGATGCTTAATTTAATTTTATTTAAATTAAGCTCAACGTCACGTAAATAACGAGGATTGTGTCTGTATGTAGTTATGAAATTAACATCTTCATCGTTTCTTAAACACCATTCAATTGATTTTGGTGTTTTATTGTCACACAATATTTTAATTAAGGCAGTCGCCCAACTTCCATTTCCAATTATTCCAATGTTCTGCATATTGTATTTGTTGCGAAATAAGTTGTTTTGAAACATTAAAAAAAATGTTTTTTAATTTGTTTGATTTAAGGGCTATTGTTGTGTAATATTGAAACGATAACAATTGTTTGTTTTATGTCCAATGATTGAGATTAAAAAATCAGGTTTAAATAAGTTAAGTGGAATGAAGGTGCTATTGCCATGTTCCAAAAGTATTTCTAATCGATTACTAGTGATACAATCATTGTCTTTGATGCAAAATGAAATTGAAAATTTATCGAAAAGCAATGACACCCAATTGCTGAATTCTGTTCTTAAAAATGAGAATCTTCTTTATTTTAATTTCGAGGATGCCGGCACTCCTTACCGTTTTTTTACTTCATTAGCCGCATTAAAATATCCTTCTTTTGTACTCGATGCGAACGAGGGGTTAAAAAAAAGACCCATTAAAGGATTGGTAGATGCGCTTAAACAATTGGGTGCAGAAATTTCTTATTTAGAAGAGGAAGGTTTTCCTCCCATAAAAATCGAAAAAACCATCGATTTGTCCTCAACGTATTTACAATTAGAGGTGTCATTGAGCAGTCAGTTTTTAAGTTCACTTCTGCTAATCTCGCCTTTGTTTAAAAACGGACTTACACTCTCATTCAATCAACAAATGGTTTCTAAACCTTATGTTGACATGACGATTTCAGTGATGAGAAATTATGGTATTACGGTTGAACAACAAGAAAATGCAATAAAGGTCAGTAAGGGGGAATACAAGAAATTACAACCATACACTGTTGAGGCCGATTGGAGTAGTGCTGCCTTTTTATTTGGATTCTTGTCTTTGTCTGAATCTCATGAATTGGTATTCCCTTTATTAACGTTAAATTCAAGTCAAGGGGATAAAGCTATAGTCGGAATTTTTGAACAGTTTGGTGTTTTTTGCACTGAAACAGAAAATGGACTAAGGGTTAAAAAGCAAATGAATATCGTTCCAGATGGTTTGGAAGTCGATTTTACGGATATTCCCGATGCATTTCCATTGGTTTTTGCGTGTTGTGTTGCACATAAAGTGAATGCCGTTTTTACGGGGATTAAAACTTTGAAGTTTAAAGAAAGTGACAGGGTTTCGGCAATGATAGACAATCTATTGCCGCTTGGTTTGAGAATTTTGGAACAGTCGGAAGATTTAATCAGGATTGATTCAAGTGAAATAAAAACCATAGAGACTTATCACTTTAAGTCGTTCAATGACCACAGAATTGCGATGGCTTGTAGTTTGTTTGTGCTTAAAGGCAACATTGTAATAGACAATGAAAGGGTGGTTAATAAATCATTTCCTGATTATTGGCAAGTGTTGGAGACAATAGGAATTAGGGAGTAGCGTGACTAGGCTCAGCCTAGTGGATTAGGGATAAGGGGCTAGGAATCCAACATTCAGTCGTTCAGCCGTTGTTGGTGTTATCACCAACAACTCCATCACAGATCATTTATATGAGTTATGAAATCAAATTCATTCAGCCGTTGTTGGTGTTATCACCAACAACCAATTTTCAGCTTGCTTGCCAGTGGTTGGTTTTATCTCCAACAATCTCCATCATAAATCATTAATATGAGTAATGAAGTTAAATTCACTGAATTGATTATAATAGAATCTGCAACTACTGTATTTATAGTCATCGGGGAATTTAGAAAGCATCCATTTTTCTGTACAAGGATTCTGATGAATATATTCTAGCTTTTGGTTTACAATTTTTAAATTGTATAATTCAACTGATAATGGATTTCGTTCCCATATTTGGAAAGCTCTATCCTTTTGTGTGCTTACAAAATTGTCTAACAGTTTTTCATTATTTTTTACAATATGAAACTTAATTTGTTGAGCTGTGTATTTTAAAAAATCTCTTTGGAAGTCTTTTCTTGGATAATTATCATTCAATCTTAAAATTAAGTGGATATGATTTGGAATCACTACAAAACCACCGACTTTGATTTTCTTGCTATTGTGTAAATATTGAAGACTAGAAATAATGATGTCTTTTCGTTCATTGTCAACTAATAGGGTTTGCCACTTCAGTATAGTTGCTGTGAAGAAAATAATTGGGTTATCTGTTCTGTTTATTTTGGATGAAATTGTCTTCATATTCAACAAATGTAATTGAATCAGTTTACTAATTGGTTTAGATTTGTATTATGAAGTTTTAGCTCCAAAGTTGGGGTTGTTGGTGATAACACCAACAACGGCATAAAAAAGTTTAAATATGTTAGACATAAAAAAAGCCCTTCAATAACATGAAGGGCTTTTTTTTATAGGATAAAATAAACTTATTTTACAATCGTTAATTCATCTACAATGTGTTTTGCGCCTGCGTATTTGTCAATAATGAACAATACAAAACGAATATCAACATTGATGGTTCTTTGTAATTTAGCATCGAATATAACGTCACCTGCCATTGCTTCAATGTTACCGTCAAATGCCAAACCAATTAATTCGCCTTTGCCATTCAATACCGGTGATCCTGAGTTTCCTCCTGTAATGTCATTGTCAGTTAGGAAGTTTACCGGCATATAACCTGCTTTGTCTGCATATTGGCCATAGTCTTTTTTGTTATACAAGTCGATTAATGGTTGAGAAAGGTCAAATTCATTGTCACCTGGTTTGTGTTTTTTAACCATACCATCCAAAGTGGTGT
The DNA here is from genome assembly GCA_044377005.1 of Bacteroidia bacterium. Taxonomy (GTDB): domain Bacteria; phylum Bacteroidota; class Bacteroidia; order NS11-12g; family UBA955; genus JABMMZ01. The sequence continues at coordinate 5,302 of JBILJV010000076.1, read as the reverse complement.
AATTGTTAATCGTAGCATCATTGCGTTTGTCTGCAGGTAAAGCTCTTACTTTACCATAAGTTAAACGAAGTGTTGAGTTAGCATCTGGATAAAACTTACCTTTAGGATTAGATTTTTGCAAACCATCAACAAACAATCTGAAAGAACGTGAGTAGTTGTTTTCAGCAGTTTTTAATTCTTCGCTTTTTTGGTTATAGTGGTCTACTAATTGACTTGCCAATTGGAACAATGGGTCAGCATCAATCAAAGCTTCAGAAGGGTAGTCTAAAAAGGCTAAAAGTCTGTCTTTAGAGGCAAAAATACTCAATTCAAAGGCTGAGTTTACATATTTGCTAAAATCTTTGTTGTTGTTTTTAGCTAGTTTTTCAACGATTGGAGCCAGTTTGTAACCTGCTTTACTGCTGTATAAATTCAATTGAGCAGCCATTACATCTTTTTCCAAAGGCATGTAAATTGTTGCATAAGTTTCTTCAATAGCGCCTTTTAATTTGCCATATAATTCAACTTTTTTAGCTGAGTCAGCTTTTGAGTATGCTTTTAATTGTCTACCTAAGTTAGCAGGTAAAGTTCCCAAAGAAGAAGTTCTGAAGTAAGTCATCAAGTAGTTGTCGTGTCTTGATTTCTCATTGGTCATTGCATAATACTGATTGATTTCAGTAATCGCTTGTCCATATTTTGCTTTGTTTTCTTTTTTATTAGCCCATTTGTTAAAAGCCACTTCTTGTGCTGTTTTTGCTTTTACAGTTTGGTGTTGTGTTAAAGCATCAATCATCCCTTGACGGTTTTTCCAGTAGTTAGCCACTTGCGCATATTTACCAGCATAGTCCAAACGAATTTTATCGTCTTTGTCCATGTATTTTTTCATGTTATCCATGCCTGTTTTTGAACCTTCAACCCAAGCAGGGTAAGCGAATTTTACGTTTTGTTCAATACCTTGAGCGGGCATCCATCTGTTCGTTCTGCCAGGGTAGCCTAAAATCATAGCATAGTCGCCTTCTTTTACACCGTTTAAGTTAATGCTTAAGTGTTGTCTTGGTTTTAATGGAACATTTTCTGTAGAGTATTCAGCTGGATTGCCATCTTTGTCAGCATAGACTCTGAACAAAGAGAAATCACCTGTGTGACGAGGCCATTCCCAATTGTCAGTATCACCTCCGAATTTACCAATACTTTCTGTTGGAGTTCCAACAAAGCGAACATCTTTGTAATCTTGGTAAACAAAATAGTAGTATTCATTTCCTTGGAAAAAAGGACGAACAGAAACAACATATTTGCCACCACCGTCATTTTCTTTTTGAATGGCAGCGATTTCTTTGTTAATAACAGCTTCTCTTCTCAATTCAGTCATGGTATCATTGACCAATTTCAAAATTCTGTCAGAAACATTGTCCATTCTAACAAAGAAACGAACGAATAAACTTTTAGGTTTTAGTTCAGCTTGTTTGTTAGGTGCCCAATAGCCATCTCTGAGGTAGTTATTTTCAGGAGAAGAAAGTTCAGCAATGGCGTTATATCCACAGTGGTGATTGGTTAAAACCAAACCATCTTTTGAAATAATTTCGCCGGTGCAACCACCATTAAATTGAACAATAGCATCTTTTAAGCTAGAGTTGTTAATGCTGTAAATTTCTTCGGCTGTTAATTTCAAGCCCATTTTTTGCATGTCGCGGATGTTGTTTTTTTCTAAAAACATCAAAAACCACATGCCTTCATCTGCTTTTGCAATGTTGCTAAAAAACAACACAGCAATCATCATAATCGAGTATATTTTTTTCATTTTTTTGGTATAAAATCTGCGCAAAGTACCCTTTTTTTTGTGTCAAATACAAACTTTTTAAGGTTCAAGGGACGTTTTTTTCGTTAAACGTTTACGGCACTTACCATAAGTTTTGCAATCTGAATTAATAATCCGTTAAATAGTATTAAGTTTGCAGCAAGGCAATCGGTTTGTCGCGCTGCTTAATTGCGGTGAGGAAAGTCCGGGCAACACAGGGTACCACACCACTTGAAAGGGTGGGCAATTAACAGGAATGTTAGTTGACAGACAGGGTCGCAGAAAATAACTACCCCTATGGCGGATGTAGTCCGTGTAAGGGGAAAAGGTGAAAACGTGGGGTAAGAGCCTACGCATGTGAGTAGTAATATTGGCATGGGATAAACCTTGTGGGTTGTAAGACCAAATATACCATGGGATGAGGGCGACCCGTCCGATTTTAAAGCTTGCTTTAATACCATGGAGGGTAGGTTGCAATAGATAAATGACAAACGCTTTAATGCAAATTAAAGTACAGAACCCGGCTTATAGATTGCCTTATTTTTTTAACATTTCTACTTTGGATTCACGCTTGCAATCCAATATTTTCTGATGATATCCTGAAATAAATGACTCTTTATTTGCTCCGTAATGGGTGTTAGTTCTAAAATCTCAAAGTGATTGTTGTTGCACAATAATTCAAACTTTTCTTTGTTGGATTTGGGAGAATTAAACAACTATTCTTTAATTAATTTATAACATTTGGTATGGGTTTCTCCTGCAAATAAGAAGTAAAACCCAGCAGATAAATGACTTAGGTCAATTTCTGTGTTTTCTGAATTCATTTTTCCGAATAATAATAATTGACCTAAACTATTGTAAATAGAGTAACTAGATCCAATTAGATTTTTATTAGTATTTATATTTATGGTACTTTTTGTGGGATTAGGATAAATAATAACTTGATTGTTGAATTTTAAGTCTGAATTGATGGTCGAATTATTGTTAGTCCATTTAGCTACATATGAATAGCCAACTCTTGCACTACCTGGAAAATCTGTAAAATCGCCTGCAGCGTATATATTCCCTGATTTGTCAGAACAAATACTAAAAATAATGCCAGTAGCCTTTAAAGAACCCCAACCTCCCAATTCACTCCAATTAGAACCATTATATTTAGCAACATAATTGTAAGCACCAACATTGTCTTTGAAATCTCCTGCCGCAAAAATATTTCCTGACTTATCAGAACAAATAGTTTTGATATCACCATTTGCGCCCAGAGCATTCTTTCCGCCTAATTCGCTCCATTTAGTTCCATCCCATTTGGCTACGTAATTATCTCCTATAATGTTTTTAACCACTCCATAAATATTTCCTGAAGCATCAATGCAAATAGGGGTAATTGAAGATGTTGTAAATGTATCATTAGTGCCCAATTCAATCCATGCATTGCCATTATATTTAGCTACATAATATTTTCTATTATTCTTGTAGAATTTGCCAGCTGCGTATATGTTCCCCAAATGATCAGTGCAAATACTTTCAATTGTTTCATCACTTGTTCCAAGAGAGTTACTTCCTCCAAGTTCACTCCATGAGATGCCGTCGAATTTAGCGACATAATTATTACCACTATTGTTACTAAGATAGCCAGCAGCATATATGTTTCCTTTTGCATCAGTGCATAAAGATAAAATTGGTCCAATTGGTTTTAATGAATTACTGCCTCCTAATTCACTCCAATTGGTTCCATTCCATTTGGCAACACCTTCAATTCCAATACTTCCTGCAATATAAATATTCCCTTTGGTGTCGCTAATTATACTATTGATGCGGGTTAATCCAGGAGATGGAATTGGCGCTGAATAAAATTCTCCCAATCTGTTCCAAATGTTACCGTCGAATTTGCCAATAAAATGTTGGTTACTTTTGTTAAATGCTCCTCCAGTATAAATAGTTCCTGAATCATCTGCGTGCAAAGAAAAAATAGTAGAATTAGCAGCTAAAACTTTTGTGCCTCCTAGCTCTAACCATGTGTTACCATTATATTTAGCTACATATTTTTGCAAAGGATTGTTTTGGACATTGCTATGATTAATGTAAAAGTTTCCAGCTGCATATAAGTTTCCTGAAGGGTCAAAGCATATATTATGAATTGGATTATTTGCAGCTAAAGCATTTGTGCCACCTAGTTCCAACCAAGAGGTGCCATCGAATTTTGCGACATAGCAATTTTTGTTGATGTTTGTAAATTTTCCAGCAGCATAAATATTGCCCAATTTATCTGTGTTTAATGTTAAAATTGCATCATTAGCTCTAAATAAATTAAATTGGCCAAATCCTGTTACTTCACTCCATGATGTGCCATTGAATTTAGCTACATAAAATTTGTTTGTTAATTTTGTAAAATAACCTGCTGCATAAAGATTTCCGTCTTTGTCAATGCATATGCTTTCAATTGAATTATTAGCGTTTAAAGGGTTGTTCCCTCCTAATTCAGTCCAAGTAGTCCCATTAAATTTAGCCACATAGTATTTCCCATTTTTATTTGTAAAGTATCCTGATGCATAAATGTTTCCAGCAGCATCACTAATTATACATTTTATATTGTCACCGACACCAAAAGGGTTAACTGATCCAAGTTCGGTCCATGTTGTTCCATTGTATTTTGCAATATATGGTTTTTGGGAGGAATTAAAGAATTGACCTGCTGCATAAATATTGCCTGCAGCATCATTACAAATAGTTTGTATAGTTCGATTGGCACCAAGAGTATTTGTTCCACCTAATTCACTCCATTTGGAACCATCCCATTTTGCCACATACATTCTGCCATCTTTATTGGTGAATTCACCTGCAGTGTATATATTTCCTGTTGCATCAATAAAAATATCATTTATACTAGAATTGGCAGCTAAACTATTCATGCCTCCAACTTCGGTCCAATTATTCCCATCCCATTTAGCAACATATATTTTGCCACTGTCATTAACGACTCCTCCTACACAATAAATATTTCCTAATGCATCGCTGCTAATATTAGTTAAAGATGAGTTAATTGAAAATGTTTTGCGTCCAATTAATTCTTCCCATTGTGCCATAGCACTAAATGTGGGTAGTTGAAAAATGAAAAATAATGTATAAAATAAAATATGTTTTTTCATGGAATAAAAATTACAACAATATTAAACAAGATTTTCAAAATTTTAAATTGAAAAAAATTGTAAATTTTTAATGAAAAATATATCAACTGTATCTGTTTTGAAAATTTATTCTCAAGTACAGTTCTATTTGACACCATCAGGTTTTCTGAGCTGTGAAGTAATTTCTTCTAATTCATTTGGTATATAGATTGATTTTTTTGGAAAATAGCATTTATTAAAAATGCATTTTACTGTTTTTTGCTCAACCATTTTTGATTGTTTGCAGCGCTATTTACTTTAATCGAAACACTGATTTTAGGGTCTTGGGTTGTTGTAATCGTCAGAGTTTGAATTAAGCCATTCCGAGAAATAATAACAGGAATTTCTGTTGAAACAGCGCAAT
>JBILJV010000075.1:0-9695 GCA_044377005.1 Bacteroidia bacterium | reverse complement strand
ATGGATGCATATAACGACATCGCAGCCAATCTTAACAAGTGGATTGAAAAGGCAATTAATGACAGAGGATAAGAAATGGCAAGGTTTGTATTCTTCAGTTTCGCCTATGATGATGTAAAGAACTTCAAAGTAAATGTTGTTCGCAATAGTTGGCTTCTTAAAAACAAGGAGGAGACTTTTGTTGATGGCTCTATTTGGGAAAAATCAAAAACTAAGGGCGATGTTTATCTAATAAAACTTATTGAGAATGGATTAAAGAACACTTCTGTTACAACCATTCTAATTGGTGAAGACACAGCAAACAGAAAATGGGTAAACTATGAAATAGTAAAGAGCTTTGACAGAGGAAATGGAATTTTTGGCATTCACATAAACAGAATTAAAGGCATAACAGGATTAACAGCAAGAGGACAAAATCCTCTTGACCGATTAGGGTTTGAGGTTTCAGAAGAAGGAACGAAAATTCGGTTTTACGAACTAACCAACAATAAGTGGAGACCATTTCAACTGCTTCCTGAAATCAATAATAAAAAGTCAAACACCATCTATTTTGACGTCCACTGGTGGAGAGGAAACGAGTTTGGGAAATTCTTTCGTTTCTCTGACAAGTTTAAAACTTTTTGTTGGGACTTTGACGAAGGAAATAAAAATTTTGCATCTTGGATTGAGCAATCAGCAACGGATGCTGGACGATAAACAAAATATAATGCAATGAGCAAATCAATATTTATAAGTTGTGTTCATGAGGACAGCCACTGAATTAATTCAATTGAAAACTGGGCTGCAAATGGACGACTTGGCAATGTTACAATTACACATGAGACCGAGGACAAAAGACACGAAGTCAAAGAAGCAATCAAGCAACATATCAAAAGCAAAATTCAAGGTGCAGCGTTCATCTTTGTTTTAGTTGAAAAAGACACTCACAATCATGACTGGATACAAGCCGAAGTTGAACTTGCAAACAGTTTCAACAAAGAAATTATTTGCATTAGAGTTCCTCATACGACCGTTGCAGTTCCTCCGTTACTAATAAATAAGCGAATAATCAGTTTTGACCCAGACGCAATAAAAAAAATTATCTAATAATCAATGCTAACATTAACAGTATGGACAAGAAGCACTGGGCATAACAGTGGGTTTAAGAAATTGGCGGTGAAGTGCTTTATTGAGCATTTTCGCTTCGTATCAAGTGTAGAGCTAGCAGACAGTTTTCGTATCCGAAATCGCCAACTTCTTGTAGCTGCGGAACGATACCAAAATTACTAATTACACCATGGAAAGAAAGTAATTTAGTTAGTATACCTCAGTTTAGAGATTAGATTTTAAAACTAAAAACCCATTAAACCACACCTAATTTTTGAATTATACGTCCTTTAAAACCTTCCCCAAAACCCTTTTTTAATCAATTATTTTCACGTATTTATTGAGCGTACCCGTTTATAAATGCTTATACTCGTTTGTATGACATTTGTACTATGAAATTTAAAAATAAAAATACATATTTGCAGAGTTAACTTAAATAAAAGCTGACATTTTTCAGACCTATTTACACAGAGTTTGTTGTATAGGTCTGATGTTGTCAGACCTATAAGCGAGTTATAGCACATTTTAGGCCGTCAAAACTTAAAAATATGGAACAACGAGACTACTTGAAAAAACAAATTGACCAGCTCGGACAAGTATTGGGAAAAATATTTTCTGACTTGCTTGGACTAAAAATTAACGGACAAATAAATGGCGGACTAGAAATAACTAATCAGACGCTTAAAAACGAATTGGACCTTGATATACAAAACCTTCTTGACATTCCTACAGACGACTTTGTAAATACACTTAGAACTCAAAAGAACTTTACAAACGACAACTTGGACAAACTTGCCGAAATACTTTTGTTAATTGCAGACAATGAGCAAACTGACAACAAAAAACTATATAAAAAATGTTTGATGATATATGAGTATTTGGAAAAAGCAGAAAACATTTACTCTCTTGAAAGACAATGGAAAATAGAACGAATAAAAAACGTACTATAACAGCAGCTACCCAAAAATGGCGGTTCAGTGGTTAAATCATCCCGATAGCTATCGGGATTGTGCTTCTATCAAAATTTGTGCTTGGTTGATAGAGAAGTGCTTCGAAATCGCCACCTTCGGGTAGCTGCAAAACGTTACCAAAATTACTAATTACACCATGGAAAGAAAGTAATTTAGTTAGTATACCTCAGTTTAGAGATTAGGTTTTAAAACTAAAAACCCATTAAACCACACCTAATTTTTGAATTATACGTCCTTTAAAACCTTCCCCAAAACCCTTTTTTAATCAATTATTTTCACGTATTTATTGAGCGTACCCGTTTATAAATGCTTATAAATAAATTTTGTGACATTTGTACTATGAAATTTAAAATTTAAAAAACATATTTGCAGAGTTAACTTAAATAAAAGCTGACATTTTTCAGACTTATTTCACTTGCATTGTGGTGTATAGGTTTGATGATGTTAGGGTTATAAGGAAGTTAGCTAATCCCTTTGAGCTACTTAGAAAGCAAAAAAATATTATGAAAGAAACTGAATCATTTATAAAAACTATAAACGGAGTTAAATCTCTTATAAACCAATTACCAAATATAAGTTATGGAAATAATGCAATTCCAAATTTAATTATAGACGAATTTGGAAATGGACAAGCTAGTTATGATTTATTGAAAAGTGAATTAGATAAATTAGATTTTTCGCAACCTATTGAATTTTTAGATTTAGAAAAACAAATTAAAAGACAGAAAAAAGAATTAAAAGATTTAGAAAATAAACATACAAATCTTAACGAAATAATTGGCGAACAAACAAATGGAAATGAAGGTTCGATTGCTTCTCAAATCTTATTAAGTTTAAAGGCAGAGATAGAACAATTAATAGAAAAAAGGGACTCATTGGCTAGTGAAATATCAAATAAAGAAACAATTGAAGACAATAGAGTTTTAAAGCAAAAAGAAAAAGAAGTCCTGGAAGAAGAGAACTTTAAAAATAAACTTGCAAGTTTAGAACAAACGTACCAAGAAAAAGAAAAATCATCAATGGCAAAATTTGAAAAAGTTTTAGAAGAACTAAATAATAAAATCAAAACTGCAAATCATGATTCTAACAAAAAAATCATTGATGCTGAAAAAAACGCTATTGGAAAAGTTAAATTAATCAACCAATTTAGAGATTTTTTAGAAGAAACTAATAAAAATATGAGCCTATATTCTTGGGTAATTATTGGTATTCTCTTTGTGGCAATTATAGCAATAGGTTTTAGCATTCCAAATTTGTTGACTATTTTTGATAGCTACGATATTTTTATAAAAAGTCAAGGAACTAATATAACAAACTGGCAAATATTAAATTATGCTTTTGGATTACTAATTGTTAAATTACCATGGGCATTATGTTTAAGTGCGGTTTTGACTGGAATGTATAGATTATTAAAAGGTTTATTATCCACTTACGAAAAGATTAACCAAGACAAAAGGAATATGTCTGCGATATATGCAATTTCCGGGAACGTGGCACAAGCACTTAATGAATATGGAATTAATTTAGCTGAAGACGATCTTGAAGACGAAGAAACTGGAGAAGTATACACGAATATTAGAGTATCCAAAAAAGAACTAACACAGAAAAAAGAAAATATAAGATGGAATCAAATAATGAAATATTTTGAAGGAATGCAACAACACAAAATTGAAATTGAACAAGATGAAGACCCATCTAAAGTAAAACTAATATCAGGAATATTAGATAAAATATTAGATAAAATACCAAAAACAAAATTTTAAACTGAAGGAGACATAAAAAGGCATCTGTTAACAGCAGATTGGTAATACTGCGAATTTTGTAATAAATTCACGTTTATGTTTCGCAAGAAATTTTATCTTAAACAAAGAACATAAAGGATACGAAGTTCGGTACCTAGGCAGGCTCCAAAATATTATGCCACATGATATGACAGTACATTTGAAAACCAAATATAAATAAGAAATGGAAAGAATTTGCTTTGTAATTATGGGTTATGGTAAAAAGACCGACCCAACTTTAGGAAAAACATTTGACCTTGATGTAACATATAACACCATTATTAAACCCTCAGTTGAGAAGGCAGGTTTTAAGTGTTTAAGAGGTGACGAAATTTTAGAATCAGGCATTATTGACAAAAGTATGTATGCACTCCTAATACATGCTGACTTGGTTATTGCAGACATAACAACATTCAATCCGAATGCTATTTATGAACTTGGAATTAGACATGCTGCCAAACCTTTTTCAACAATAGTAATGAAAGAAAAAGATGGGACAATTCCTTTCGATATCAACCACAATAAAACATTTACCTATTCTCATATGGGAGAAGACATTGGTGCAAAAGAAGTTGAAAGATGCATTAATGCCCTTACCATCTTAATACTTGATGTAGATAGAACAAAAGAAACTGATAGTCCTTTGTTTCATCATATTAGAGGTGTTGAACCTTATAAACTACCGCCAGAGGAGTACATCCAAATTATTAAGGACTTAGCTGATAAAGAGAAAAGCATATTTGCGTTAGTTGAAAAAGCCAAAATCGAAATGGCAGATGGTAACTTCTCTGAAGCAGCCAAGCTTTGGAGAAAAACAAGCGAAAAAATCGAAAACGATACTTATTTTATTCAGCAACTTGCTTTTTGCACCTATAAAGACAAAAATGTAAATCCAAATATTGCACTAACAGATGCACTAAAAATTATCAGCCAATTAGAACCCGAAGACAGAAATACTACTGACCCTGAAACATTAGGAATTACAGGTGCTATCTACAAACGACTATGGCAAAATAATAAAGACACTGTTGAGTATCTTGACAGAGCAATTGAATACTACAAAAGAGGTTTTACAATTAACCAAGACTATTACACAGGGGAAAATTATGCTTTATGTCTTGACTTGAAATCTGAGATAACAACTGACAGTGACGAACAAATTTATTTAAAATTTTCTGCAAAGAAAGTTCGCAAAGAAATCATTGAAATTGTTAAAAAACTTGAAGAAGATGAGGATTTCGCAATAAGAAGTGATATAAAATGGATTTATGCAACTTTATCACATTGCTATTTTGCGGTAGACGAAATGGAGAAACATAAAAATTTCTCATTAAAATTCTATGAGTTAAGCCCTTTAGACTGGGAAATAAAAACCTATGAAGAATCACTGGAACATTTAAATTCAATTAAAAACATAAAATAACGAAAAACATGGCAAAAGATTATAAAATTTTCATAAGTCATTCATGGTCATACACACAGGACTTGGAAGCTCTTCAAAAACTACTAAATGCAAGAGGTTATTTCAATGTGACTTTTTTGGAAGCGACAAAAAAGACACCAATAAATTCTTTAAATGCACCTTATGTAAAATCAGTTTTGAAAGATAGAATTTTAAAGTCTGACATTATTTTAGCATTAGCAGCAGTTTATGCTACTCATAGCGACTGGATGATTTGGGAATTAGAAACTGCAAAAGCAAATAAAATACCGATTGTAGGAATTATTCCGAGAGGTCAAGAGAGAATTTCTACAGAAGTTTCCAGTCGCTCAATTGTTAATGTAAGATGGAATACAGAAAGTATAGTTGACGCGATAAGATCATATGGTAAATAGGCACTAAGGCATAAAATGAGTTTGGCAAAAAAGCGGGTTCTATGGTACTCAACAACTTTTGTAGTAAATAACTTTCAATTAACGCATTAAATATTAGCGGAAAGCTTGAGGGGCACATAAACAGACTTTAAAAAGAATGAAAGAAATATTATCAATTTTGACTAAAGCGAGCAACAAGGGAAAATTACTTGAACTTATAGTTGAGGACATTTTTAAAGATTTAAACTTTTCTAACATAAGACGACAAAAAAGTGGTAGTCAATACGGTTATGATGTAATTGCTTACAAGGACAACGAATGCTGGAAAGCAGAGTGCAAAAACTTAAATGAAGACGTGAGAATCAATGATATTGCACCAAAACTTGTTTGGCACATAGACAGCGTTGCAGTTAATCGTTTTATAATTGTTTCCTTAAATGGCATCAGTAACGACTTGCATCGTTTACTTGAGCAACGACTTTTCTCTTTTTCAATTGAAATTTGGTGTGGAGAGTTTTTGATGAAACTAATTAGTGAAAGTCCAAGAGCTATAGAACGATTAGGAATAAATAAAAACGACAATTCAAATTTTGACAATGCAAAGCCAATAATTTTTAAAGCTAACGAGTTATTGTTTAACGTAGTTTACGCAAGAGGGCTTCCGTTTTCTTATGACTATTTCAAACTTGACAATGAATTAGTTAAAGCATATTCCGAAATTGACTTCCGACTTAATGCGAGTATTACAAACAAGACAAACAGGACTTTCATTATTCAAGAAATAAAAGTTAAAACTTTACGTTTTGAAAGTATTGGAAGAAAAAGAGTGCTTAGACAGTTCAAACAAAAGGGAAACATCGAACATTTAAAATTGAAATTTATCCCAAAGCAATACGCTGAAGGAGAAGTTCAACTTAACGAAGGAAATTTATTTGAAGTTAAAAGCAATTCGACAGAATGTATCGAGTTTAAACTTTCACAGAAATGTGAACCCGGTTACTACGAGTTGATTTTTGAAATTAATTGCATTGACGGAGCAAAAACATTTTCACTCTACAGCCAAATATTTCAACTTCACAAAAAAAACATTACCAACGACATTTTAAATCTTTGCGTTATAAGTAAGTATTACGACACACCTGTGGAAACAATTTTATTACTAGAGGAGCGAATATGGATGTCTGCCAAAAGAGAATTAGTAAATTATATTAAATATCTAGGGCCGACAATAAACGACACAGTTCACGACAAGGAAAAGCCACAAAATTGGGCGATTAATTTGCTAAAGGGGAAAAAAAACAAATCAGGTGGAGTTTACGCTTTGGACATTAAATCAACGCGACAAGCAAAATTATTAGTAGACTTAAAAATTCCAATTAATGAAACTATTTACACAAAAGAGGACACAATTAGAGAAGTATTAGGGTAGAAAATACAACAACTTGACACGACATATCTTCTGAAGAACAGCAATTTTAAAACTAACACACTTTTGGCACAATGGTGATTAAATTGGTTAATTGAAGGTTTGTTCTACTAGTGTTAATTCATATTGGTTGACAATTTAGTTTTCCAAAATACCCCACTTCGCATAGCATAGAAACGTTATACCTCAGCTTAAAAAACTACAATATAAATATTAAACAAAAACAAAATGGACTTTATAACATTAGACTTTGAAACAGCAACTTCACAACGTGACAGCCCTTGCGAAATAGGTTTGACCTTCGTTCAAGGCGGACAAATTGTAGAAACAAAATCTTGGTTAATCAAACCCCTTTATGAGGAGTTTGACTATTTCAATATTCTAATTCACGGTATTAGACCCGAATACGTTGCTGACAAACCTGAATTTAATGAACTGTGGACAGAAATAAAACCACTTTTAGAAAACAAATTTTTAATTGCTCACAATGCAGGTTTTGACATAAGTGTTTTACGTAAGACACTTGAAGCATATAAACTTCCATTTCCGACATTGAACTATTCTTGCAGTTATATTTTTTCTAAAAAAGTATGGCAAGGTCTTCCAGCATACGACCTAAAAACACTTTGTAAAGTCAATAACATTGATCTCAAACACCACAGAGCGGGTGCAGACAGTAAAGCGACCGCAGAACTGACTTTAAAAGCATTTGAAATTGCAGGTGTTTTTTCGCTTGACGACTTTCCCGAAAAATTAAAAACAACAGTTGGGCAGCTTTATGAAGGTGGTTACAGACCATCGGAAACTAAAAGAATACGAAAAGCAACTGACCTAACAAAAATTTTTGGCGACCCTACCAAACATAATTCAGACAGTATTTTTTACAGCAGAACAGTTGTTTTTACTGGTGCATTATCTTCGATGGTTAGATCTGAAGCTCAACAAACAATTGCTGACATTGGCGGAATTATTGGCAACGGTGTAACAAAAGACACGGACTTTTTAGTAGTTGGACAACAAGACTATCGCGTAGTTGGAGATGACGGAATGAGCAGTAAACAAGAGAAAGCAATGAAATTAATTGAGAAAGGTTCAACACTTGAAATTTTGTCCGAAGAAGACTTTCTAAAGAATTTATAATGACGAAAACGGACGACAGAGAATAAAGCCCTTGCCATAACAGTCCTATCGCAAAAGTGAAAGTAAATTGCAAAATTCAAACTTTGTGATTTAATAAATTTTTCGTCACCGAAATCCCCCACTTCGCCAAATTTGCAAACCATTACCTGACCCCAAGTAATAACACCATTCTAAAAAAATTTGATGCTATGCAAATTAGCATTGTTAGTGTACCTCAATTGTGAAACGAGGTACCGATTAGAACCCATTTTAATCTTACACCCCTTCTGTCATTTTAGAGGGTATTAATTGGTTTTAAAACTCTAAAAAAAGGAATTATTTTCACGTATTTATTGAGCATAGCCGTTTATAAATGCTTATACTCGTTTGTATGACATTTGTACTATGATGTTTGAAAATAAAAATACATATTTGCAGAATAACTTAATTAAAAACTGACAATTTTCAGGCTTATATACATAGTGCTTGTTGTATAGGTCTGACGTTGTAAGGCCTATAAGCGAGTTATAGGCAAGCGTAGCGGACGACACAACCGACAACATACAGACATTAAGAAATGGGATTTTTTAAAAATATATTTGGTAACAAGACAGAGAAAGTTGAACTGACGAAGCAGAAATCAACCGAATACTTTATTGACATTGACCCAAATTCAAATTCCTTCTCAACAGTATTCAAAGACTTTTATAAGAATCATTTCATTGACCAGCGTGGACTTGCAAGACAAGAAGTTGACACCTATTTCTTTAACTCAATGACATTAGAAGAAAAGGAAATTGCAAAGCGATTAATTCGACAAAATTTAAAATTACGACAGGCAATTTTGTTTCGAGCTTCCGGACTATTACAAGACAAAGAAGCATTACCACTCTTATATGACCAATTTCAAAATAATACTGACCTCAGTTGGCTATTGACAATTGGACAAGCGATTTGGAAACTGAACGGTGATGACTTGTATCCAAAACTTTTACGACAATTAAAAGACCACACTTCCGACACAATGCGAGAAGCACATTTTGACCAAGTAACGGACTTGAAAAATGAAGAAAGTATAGAAATGTTGTTTGACTATTTAACGGACAAAAGCGGACTTGTAAAATCAATGACAGTATCGAAGCTAAATTATATCTTGGCAGGACAATATGAACAAAACCAAAAGTTCGACAGAGATTACTTTTTAAGTAAACGAAACGACAAAGAATTTAAGAGTGAATTAGTAGAAAAACTTAAAAACTTAAACGAATGACAAGAACGCCAGCCTATAACAGCACCTACCCAAAAGGCGGGGTTTCGTGTTCCAAAGACAGTTTTGTGGTTAATCAAACTTTAGTTTTTCAAATCAATTTTTGTGGTAAAAGGCCCGCCCTTCGGGTAGCTGCAAAACGTTATAGCCAATATTTGCCGAACACAACGTATACCAAAATGAAAAGGAATTTAATTAAATAGAAAATTAACAAGTAAGAAAGTTTGCGA
>JBILJV010000029.1:0-26044 GCA_044377005.1 Bacteroidia bacterium | reverse complement strand
GACCCATCTATTTTTAAAAAATTTATAAATTATCAACAAGGTATTTAATACTATGACCCAAAATATTTTAAAAGATAACTTATTTATTGTTTAAAAATAAAAAAAACATTTCTTATGGTACATCAATATGTACCATATTTAAAAGAATAAATACGGTATAAATTACACCATTTTTAAGATAGGTATAAAAGACTACACAAAAAAAAATATCTATATATTTAATTATATATAAGATACTTAAATAAATTATTTATCACAATTTATTTTTTATTATCAATTTATATCACATAATTTTGAGTGACAAAACACCTAGTCAAATGAAAAAAGAAGCAAATGGCAGAAAATAAAAAAATCAAATACCTCTATATTTTATATGAAACTGAAGAAAATCCAAAGTATCAACACATTGTTAAAATGCTTACTAAGGAAATTATAGAATACTATACCATGTTATTGGATTGTTTTAGTGAAGAATTAACAGCCTGTGGAGGTAAAATTGAATTAATACTATCAAAAAACTTTAAAGTTATAGCTGTTAAATTTATCGACATTCCCTTTGATCTTAAACATAAAATAAACAGGTTGTTGAAACCTCATCTCAATAAATAAATAAAAATTTCGTTTACCATTTACAATCAAAAGGTATTGATTGGTTTAATTGATAAACCATTATGAAATCAAAATTTATTATTCCTCTAGGCTTATTGCTGTTATTAATCTCTGCTTTTATTTTTCAGCTTGATTCTGAAAACCTTTATTTCAATCCCAAAAACAGGACCTCTACTCAAGATTTAATTTATCACAAACCTGAATGTTGCAATCCCAAAACTGATAGTATTAGTGAAACAAAAAAGGGATGTGTATATAAAACAGTATTTGAACAGGATTTCTCTGACTCTGATTTTAATTATAAAACCCCTGAAAATATAGAAAAGTCAATCATTAAAGCATTAGAATGGATTAGCAAGGAACAACTTTCTGACGGTGGTTGGAGTGCCCAAACTAATGTTAATTCAATAAAATTCAACCAAAACTCCAATTCTCAAAATCAAATAAAATCTGATCCTGCAACTACTGCAATGGTTTCAATGGCATTACTGAGATGTGGCAATACACCATTTAAGGGAACTTACCAAAATGCAATGGTAAAAAGCACACAATTTTTAATTCAATGTGTTGAAAATAGTGGCAGAAACGATTTAAACATCACCACAATTAAAGGAACACAACCTCAATATAAACTTGGACATAATATAGATGTAATGTTAACTTCGCAATATCTAACCAACTTATTACCTATCTACAATGCACATCCCGACAAAAAAAATCAAGTTAAAAAGTGTATTGAAATTTGTATTAATAAAATACAAAAAGCCCAGAACCAAAATGGAAGTTTTGTAGGTTCAGGATGGGCAGGAGTTCTTCAATCGTCTTTTGCCAATAATGCATTAGAAACTGCAAATTTTTCTGGAATAATGGTTGATAGTGTTGTTCTTGAAAAGTCGAGAATATACCAAAAAAATAATTTTGATGCAGATAATAACAAAGCAGTTACCTCCGACGGAGCAGGTATTATTTTATATTCTGTATCAAGTAGTAGTAGAGCTTCTGCTAAAGAAGCAAATGAGGCTAAAAAATATGTAGAGAAAGCTAAAAAATCTGGTTTAGTTAATGAAAATGAAACAGTTACAAATGAAACACTTGAAAAAGCAGGTTTAAGTAAATCTGAAGCTTTAAAATACAGCACCGCATACAAAGTGAATTTGAATGCTAGTAAATTAGCTGCTCAAGACAACATTATGCAAGGATTTGGGAATAATGGTGGTGAAGAGTTTATTAGTTTTTTACAAACTGGTGAAGGCTTAATTATTAGTCGCGATAAAAATTGGAAAAATTGGTTCGAAAATGTTTCTGGCAAACTCTTGTCTATTCAAGAACAAAATGGCAATTGGCAAGGACATCACTGTATTACAAGTCCTGTTTTTTGTACTGCAACTTGTTTATTAATTTTATCGGTTAATAATGATGTAAAGAATTTATTGAGCTTGTCTGAATAATTCATAACAAACTAGCATAAAAAAGGCTACCTCAAAGAATGAGATAGCCTTTTTTTATTTAATCCAATTTCAACAATTAAATGTCAATTTTAGCGTATTTAGCGTTCTTTTCAATGAATTCACGTCTAGGAGGAACTTCATCTCCCATTAACATACTGAAAACGTGGTCAGCTTCTGCAGCACTTTCTAAAGTTACTTGCTTAAGCGTTCTTCTTGTAGGATCCATTGTTGTTTCCCATAGCTGTTCAAAGTTCATCTCCCCTAAACCTTTATATCTTTGTACGTTAACAGTATCAGGATTCGCTCCTTTTGCCAATTCAAACACAGCTTGTTCTCTTTGGTCTTCTGTCCAACAATATTTTGAATTATTACCTTTTTTAACTTGATAAAGTGGAGGAGTTGCAATATAAATATAACCTGCTTCTACCAATTTTTTCATGTATCTAAAGAACAATGTTAATATTAATGTACGAATGTGACTACCATCAACATCGGCATCCGTCATGATGATAATTTTATGGTATCTTAAGCTATCGATGTTTAATTCCTTGGCATCTGTATCTGTTCCAATTTTAACTCCTAATGCAGTGAACATATTACGAATCTCTTCATTTTCATAAATTTTATGTTCCATTGCTTTTTCAACATTCAATATTTTACCTCTTAAAGGCAAAATAGCTTGATAAACTCTGTCTCTTCCTTGTTTTGCAGTACCACCTGCAGAGTCTCCCTCAACCAAGTATATCTCACAAATTTTAGGGTCAGTACTTGAACAGTCACTCAATTTACCAGGCAATCCCATTCCACTCATTGCACCTTTACGTTGAACCATTTCTCTTGCTTTTCTGGCAGCGTGTCTTGCTGTTGCTGCCAAAATAACTTTATTAACAATCATTTTAGCCTCTTTTGGATGCTCTTCCAAATAATTACCTAGCATTTCCCCAACCGCTACGTCCACTGCTCCCATTACTTCATTATTCCCTAATTTAGTTTTGGTTTGTCCTTCAAATTGTGGTTCTTGAACTTTTACAGAAATAACGCCTGTTAAACCTTCTCTAAAATCATCACCACTTATTTCAAATTTAAGATTTTTTAATAAACCTTCTTTGTCAGCATAGTTTTTAAGTGTTCTAGTTAAACCTCTTCTAAAACCCGCAACGTGAGTTCCACCTTCTATTGTATTGATATTGTTTACATAAGAATGTAAATTTTCACTGTAACCTGCATTGTATTGAAAAGCAATCTCAACAGGGATACCGTGTTTTTCACCTTCCGCATAAATAGGTTCAGGTATGATTTTTTCTCTTGTATTATCTAGGTAAAGGATAAATTCTTTTAATCCCAATTCACTGTAAAAAGTTTCAGTTCTTGGCTCTTTCCCTTCTTCTAATCTTAAGTCAGTTATTGTTAATTTGATGTTTTTATTCAAAAACGACAATTCTCGAAGTCTATTACTCAATGTATCAAAACTGTATTCAGAAACGTAAAAAATACTGTTATCAGGCGTAAATTCAATAGTAGTACCTCTTAAATCAGTAGAACCAATTTCTCTTACATCATATTTCGGTATACCACAGCTGTATTCTTGTTCAAATATTTTACCATCACGATAAACGGTTGCTTTTAAATGAGTAGACAATGCGTTAACGCAACTTACGCCCACCCCGTGCAAACCTCCAGAAACTTTATAAGTATCTTTGTCAAATTTTCCTCCGGCGTGCAATACGGTCATTACAACCTCTAAAGCTGAACGATTTTCTTTAGCGTGAATCCCAGTTGGTATACCTCTTCCATCATCAGTAACTTTAATACTATTACCAGGAAGAATAAATACTTCTATATTTTTAGCATGACCCGCTAAGGCTTCGTCAATACTATTGTCTACTACTTCATAAACCAAATGATGTAATCCGCGTGGGCCGACATCCCCAATATACATCGCAGGACGTTTTCTTACCGCTTCTAAGCCTTCTAATACCTGAATATTATCGGCTCCATAATTACTTTTATCTATCGCTTCACTCATATTGTTATACTTTATAATTAAAGCGTAAAAATACATCTTTTATATTCAAAAAACGAATACTACTTGAGAATATTTCCACAAGTTTTTCCAAATGCTTTTTTATTTTTTCACGCTTTAAGTATAAGTAAATACGTGATTTTAAATCTACAAAATGTAATTTTTATTAGACGAATACTTCAAAATGGAAATTAAGGGCGTTTATTTATTAAACACCTATTTTTTCGTTAATTAAATTGTAAAAAAAATTATGCTAAAATACCAATTCGCAACAAATGGCTAATAATCGTTGCCATTTCATTTTCACCTTGTTGTAAATTTGGATTAACTTCCGTAATTTCAATTGCGGCTAATTTGGGATGCTTAAATACAGCTTTGAATATAGATTCTGCCTCACCTATTTTTAATCCATCTGGAGAAGGGGTTCCAGTTCCTGTAGACAAATTCGGATCTAATGAATCTGCATCAAATGAAACATATAAATAATCGCAATCATTCAAATAGTCAAAACTCTGACTAATGATTGATTCTATACCCATTTCTGCTATTGCTTTTGGCTCAAATGCTTTTACTCCTTTTTCTTTAATTGTATTCCACTCTTCAACCTCTGCATCCCTTAAACCAATAAATACAATGTCTTTTAAATCTATTTTAGGACAAATATTTTGCTGACCTAAATGTTTTAACTGATTCCAAAGTATAATTTCTTGATCTGTAACAGCATTTTTAGAGTTGTTTTGATTGTCAATGCCTGTTAAAACGGCCAAAGGCATTCCGTGTAAATTACCAGAAGGTGTAGTAAATGGTGAATGTAAGTCGGCGTGTGCATCAACCCAAATTACTCCAATCCTTTTGTTAGGATATGCATTCTTTAATCCACTAATTGCCCCTATTGCATTGCTGTGATCGCCAGATAAAACAATAGGAAACTCCTCTTTTTTAACAATTTCAAAAACAGAAGTTTCTAACTGAATTGAATTATTTAAAACCTTGTCTATTTTTTTGGCAAAATTGTAACTATTAGCTACCATTTCTTCATCACAATTGTCATTCAAAACAATACAGTGTTCAATGTTTATTCCATTTTCTACTAATAGATTTTTGACAGCTATAGGTCCATCAGCGGCTCCTTTTTTTCCAGCACCAATATCAAAACATGACAATATATATACAACGTGTTTCGCTCTTATATCCATAATAAATCGATTTTAAATTATCAAAAACTCGATTTGCAAACTTAGTGAAAAAAACCTTGAATACAAATCAATTCATCTAAACTATTGACTTTAAAACCATTACTGATTTTAATCCTGCTGTTTCTGTCCTTAATCTTTCTTTACCTAAATCAACCGTTTTCATATTAAGCATTATTGCTGCTTGAACTTCTTCTTCACTAAAGTCACCTTCTGGTCCTATCCATACATTAACATGCTCAAGCTCTGATAATTGAATTTTATCAAGTGGCTCCTTCTCAATCCCTGTATAACAATGACCTATTAAATTAATCCCGCTTTTACTAACTTCATTTAATGCTGTTTTAATATCAATCAAATGATTTATCTTAGGAAGATAAAATTGTAAACTTTGCTTTATGGCTGAAATAGCAATTTTTTGAAACCTAAAAATATTTATATTAGATCTTTCTGAGTATTTTGTTTTTATAAACGTAATTTCATTGATAGCACCCATTTCAACCAATTTTTCAAACATCCATTCAATTCTGTCTATTTGTTTGGTTGGAGCTATGAGTAAATGAATATAACGACCTTTTTTATTAGGTTCAATATTCGTCGAATCAATTTGACAAACGGTCTGTTGTTTCTTTAATTCGATAATTATCACTTTGTGGTGACTTCCTTTTCCATCAGTAACCTCTAATACATCACCTAAATTCTTTCTTAAAACCTGAACATGACGGTGTTCTTCGTCTTCAAGTATTAATTGATTTTCTGTTATATTATTGGAATAAAACAGTTGCAAATGTTGTGATTAATTATTTTTTGTTTGACTTTTTGTTTGGGTCTAAACCTCTTGCTTTAGCCATTTCCTCTAATCTAGCTTGAAAGCCTGATTTTTTTATATCGCTGTCTTTTCTGTTTTTAGATTCGTGGATTTGAGCTTTTAGTTTGTTTTCATCAACAAAAAATTTGATAGCCCATTGTTGTGTAAATGTAATAACATTACTCAAAAAGTAGTAATAAGTTAATGCAGCTGCATATTTATTAAAGAATCCTAAGAATAAAATTGGCATTAAATAACTAATGTATTTCATTTGGTCATTGACCCCTGTTACTTGATTATTCATTCTGGTGTAAATCAAAGTTGAAATAGTCATTAATAAAGTAAATAAGCTAACGTGGTCTCCATAGATTGTATCAATAATTGGTAATTTACCAAAATCCCAAATTGAGTCATAAATAGACAAATCGCTTGCCCACAAG
Source organism: Bacteroidia bacterium (assembly GCA_044377005.1). Lineage (GTDB taxonomy): Bacteria > Bacteroidota > Bacteroidia > NS11-12g > UBA955 > JABMMZ01. The sequence goes on along the minus strand of JBILJV010000029.1, from coordinate 19,523 downwards.
AATGATTGTTGTCTGAATTCAAATGCTGAGGGTACAAATTGGAACACCGCAACTAAAATTGGCATTTGAAGTAACATTGGCAAACATCCTCCCAAAGGATTAACACCTGCTTTTTTGTACAACTTCAAATTTTCCATTTGAATTGCCTGCATATCGTCTTTGTGTTTTTCTTTTATCTCATCCATTTCTGGCTTCAACAAACGCATTTTGGCAGTTGATTTATACGATTTGAATACCAATGGTAAAAGCAATGTTTTGATAATCAATGTTAAAAACAAAATTACAATACCATAATTACTAATATACTGTTGTAAAAAAGTAAAGATTGGAATGATCATAAAACGATTAATCCATCCAAATAGACCCCAACCAAGTGGAATAATTTTATCTAATCCAATGTTTTGCTTTTTAAGTTCATGGTATTGGTTTGGTCCAAAATAATAGTTTAGTTTAAAGCTGTTTTCCTCAACAGATTGGTAGGGTAATACCAATGAAGCAGTTAAGAATTTAACACTTGAATCGGATTTTGCCTCGGCGGTTGTTAATTGACTACCTTTTAAAAAAGGTTTATCTATACTTACACTAGAATTGAAAAATTGCTGTTTGAAACTAATCCAACTTGCATCCTGCTCCAATACTTTGGTTTCTAAATTTGACTCCCCTATGTAATCTGCTTTTTCTTCAACTGGTTTGAAATAAAAGGTGGTTAGTATTTTTTCTTTTTCCACTTCACGTTCTTGAAGTGGAATATTGTTAGACCAATTAAAAGTAAGTTTAGAATCTGATATTACATTTTGTAATCCTTTTGTTGTTAAGTTGTGTTCAACGTTGTATCCTATTTGAGGTATTGTGTAGGTACTAATTATCTCAGAATTATTATCTCCTTTAAGTTTAAAAACCAATTGATTATTACCTTTCAACTCATATTCCCAAAAAAACTGATTGGTTTTAACTAGAGTATTTTTATTGTTATAGCTCAAATAACTTTCAGAATGTAAGGTATCAAATAACAAAACAGGCGTTTTGCGATCAGTTTTGAAAGCTTTTAACTGAACTTGTTTTATTCTACCACCTTTATTAGAAAAGGTTACTTTTAAACTTTCATTCTCCAAAACAACTTCTTTTTCGTATCCAAAAAGTTGGGTATGCAATTCACCATATTGTGCTATTAATAAGCTTGTATCTACTTTTTCAACAATTGTAGATTTTTTAGAAGTGTCATTTTTTAATTGAGCCTCATTGATAAGTTGATTTTTTTCATTCTCCTTAACCATTGCGATTGAATCCGCAACTCTTTTTTGAATAATCAACTCTTGTTCACTAGGTTGATTTATAAAAAAATAACCTATTAATAGTACGAATATTAAACTTAAACCTATGATTGAATTACGATCCATTTAAATACAATTGTTTTTAAGGGTGCAAAGGTATTCTTTTTGATTCATTTTTAATAACTCAAATAATATATAATAAAATTGGGTAATTCTCGTTACTTTTGACATCAATGGCTAATCCAATTCTAATTGTATTTATTACTTTATTATTATCTTCTTCACTTTTCAGTCAAAATCAGTGTGTCAATGATAAATATGGAAATTGTATTGCCAAAGGGAATTATAAAACCATAGAACAAAAAACAACTTATGGTACTAAATTAAAATCCAAATTAAAATCAGGTAAATGGGACTTTTTAAATGAGGATGGACAAATTGTATCATCAGGCAATTATAAAATTTATAATAAAAGCTCATACAAAAATGGTGTTTGGTCGTTTTTTAACGATGAAGGTAAATTACTTTTAAATAGAACTTATAAGTTAGATCAAATCATTGATTTTCAAATTTTAGATTCAGGCTTATATGTCTATCAAACCGACACTATAAGTATTTCAAACAATCAAATGGGGAGCATAATTGTAACAGAAACGAGGAATAACATTCGATTTACATATGAAACATTATTGGCACAAACAAAATTAGGTGACCCCTATTTAAATGCTAAAAAAACAGAATACAAAATCAGTACCCAATACAATTACAAAAAAGAAACCGATGCTTTAATTTTGTCAAAATATCCTTCGATTAATCAATTGTTGGTATTCGACCATTGGCCCGTTAATAGTGACAGAAACATTGTTAATAATGGGGATTTCGAGGCAAAAAGTGACAAAATAAAAGAACAAGAATTTACTCACATTAAATTCAATAATGACGAATTAGCCTCAGATTGGGGTTCTTCTAATGAGACTCCTGATATTTGTAAAATAAAAGAAAATACTATGGCTGGATTTAGAGTTTTTGGGGTCAATTATGAAGTCCTAAGAAACAAATTAAAACATACTTTAACAGCCAATAAAACCTATTGCTTACAGTTCAAAATTAAGTTGAAAATTGAAAATAAGTTTGGCATCAACGGCATTTCAGTGATTTTATCAGAAGACATTCAACAATTCAAAAACAGTCAAGTAGGACTTCAGTTTGGTGTTGCAGTTCAGTCGCACCCTTCAATTATACTTGGGTTACGTGAACAATGGATGACCATCAGTGGAACCTTTAAAGCCAAGGGTGGTGAAAACTATCTTTACATCGGCAACTTTACATCCGACAAAACATTAAAAATTCAAAAATTGGATGGTTCTGCTCCTGATTATAGCGACGAAATTTATTATTTTATAGACTATGTCGTTCTTGTGGAATTGAATGAAAATGAGAAATGTCCATGTAATATTCAATCTTGCGACATAGAAGGAATAGAAAAGCCTACTCAATTTAGAACAATTGTCCAAAGGTTCAATCAAAAACCTACAATTGGACAAACGATTATTTTAGAAAACATCTTATTTGAAACCGCTAAATCAGAATTATTGTCTGAATCATTTCCAACCTTAGACAGTTTGTTTTTGTTATTGGCGAATTACCCTGAAATGAATATTGAAATAGCGGGACACACAGATAACAAAGGGAGTATAGAAAACAATATAAAACTGTCACAGGACCGAGCAAATGCAGTATTGGTATATTTAATGGACAAAGGGATAGATGAAAACAGGATGATTGCCAAAGGCTATGGCTCGTCAGAACCTATAGAGTCAAATGAAACAGAAGAAGGTCGTTTAAAAAATAGACGAGTAGCTTTCAAAATACTCAAGATTTGAAAAATCTTAAAGTAAGATTAATAAAATTTTAGATTAGTGAACTTCAAATGAATTGGAACGAGCCTCTTCATTGAGGATACTTATAGTTGTTTCTGACGGTTCGTCATTAATTTTATCCAGTTCACTTAAAAGCAAAACAGCTTTTTGGTAAAACTTCAACAAATCAGGTTCAGAAGCAATGGCACGTTCAACAATCGGACGCATATTTGAATCTAATTCGTTGTAAATATATAAGATAACATGTTCTTGAGTAATTATTTCTTGCATAAGCGTTTGAGTTAAGTATTCATGTAACGCAAAGATTATGAAGATTATTGCACAATGTAAAAAAAAAATTAAAAAGATATTGCTTTCTCTTCAATCATCTTTTTAAGATTGATAATTGCATATCTCATTCTACCCAATGCGGTATTGATACTACAGTTGCAAAGTTCAGCAATTTCTTTGAAACTTAAATCACCATAATGTCTCAAAATTAATATTTCCATTTGTTCAGCAGGCAGTTGTTTAATTAAACTTCTGATTGTATTTTTATTGTATTGTTGACTGCTGTTTTCGATATAGTTAGGTTCGGAAAATTGCATGTATTTGAAAATATCATGATTTTCACTATCATAGATAGTTGGTCTTTTTTTAGCAACCCTGTAGTGATCAATAGCCAAGTTTCTGGCAATACGTATAACCCAAGAAATGAATTTACCATTTTCAGTGTACAAACCTTTTTGTAACAAGTGAATGACTTTAATAAAAGTTTCTTGAAAAATATCTTCAGCTATATATGTATCTTTTACTACCATGTTAATAGCTGTGTAAATTTTTGACTTATGTCGATTGATTAACATTTCCATGCAATCGTTATTACCTGCTACGTATAGAGCAACTAATTCCTCGTCAGTTCTTTGATTTTTTTTCATACTATTACCTCCTTATTATTAATGTTTAAGTAGGGCTGATGGCCTTTAGTAGTTATTTTTTATAGGCGTTAAATTATAGTATGTTTATATCTTATAGGCTAATTGTTTAGTCGAATTAAAACGCAATTTAGTGTAAAAAAAAATATTCTCCAAATTTTTCTTAAAAAAAATTTTTTTATGGTTTGAAAAATCATAACTTTGCAGTGCAAGTCTGCACGACCAGCTCCCTGTGAACTCCCCCAGGGTGGGAACGCAGCAAGGGCATCAGGTTGTAGCGGTGCGATGTGGGCTTGCATTTTTATTCTTTGCTACTTATAGATTTTTATCTTTCATTTGAAATCTATTAAATTTGTACCTTCATTTATGCAAAAACCATCTATTCCAAAAGGTACCCGAGACTTCTCTCCTATTGTTTTATCAAAACGCAAATATATTCTTTCCCAAATTGAAAAAATATACCAATCGTTCGGTTTCATGCCTTTAGAAACACCTTCAATGGAAAATTTAAGTACATTGACTGGTAAATATGGTGATGAAGGCGACCAACTTTTATTTAAAGTACTTAACAATGGAGACTTTATAAAAGACATAGACCTCCATAACATCGACAGTAAAAAACTAACTTACCAAATCTCTGAAAAAGGTTTAAGATATGATTTAACGGTTCCTTTGGCACGCTATGTCGTAATGAATCAACACTTAATTAACTTTCCTTTTAAAAGGTATCAAATGCAACCAGTTTGGAGAGCAGACAGGCCACAAAAAAACAGATACCGTGAGTTTTGGCAATGCGATGCCGATATATTAGGAACCACCTCTGTAATGTGTGAGGCTGATTTTATTAATATATACCAACAAGTTTTTAAGTCCCTCAACATCACAGATTATGTGGTTAAAATAAACCATAGAAAATTATTAGAAGCTTCAATTGATAGTATCAATGCATCTTCTTTGTTTACCAAAATAACTATTATAATAGACAAGTTAGACAAAATTGGTAAAGAAGGTGTTAGCAAAGAATTAATTGCTATTGGGTTAAGTGACTATCAAATCACTCAATTATTTAATAGTTTAATAGAAAAGCATTTAAATAGTGAAAGTTTAAATGAAATAGAACAACATTTTAAAGGTAATCAAAAAGCTGAATTTGCGATTGATGAGCTACAAAAAATATTAAAATACGCTAACAACAATGACATTAACATTCAGCTTGACCTTAGCTTAGCAAGAGGATTGGATTATTACACAGGCTGTATTTTCGAGGTCGTTCCCACTTCTATCAAAATGGGCAGTATAAGCGGTGGTGGAAGATATGACAACCTAACTGGCATGTTTGGTTTAAGCGGCATTTCAGGTGTAGGAATTTCTTTTGGGATTGACAGAATTTATGACTTAATGGAAGAACTCAATCTTTTTGTAGAAGTAAAGCAAAATTTTACGGACTTAATCTTTTGTGCAATGGACGAACCTTCCTTTGAATATTGTTTACCTTTGGCAAAGGAATTAAGAGGTCAAAACTTAAAAATTGAAGTTTATCCGCAAGTTTCAAAACTTAAAAAACCACTAGATTATGCCAATAATAAGCAAATAAAATGGGCTGTAATTGTTGGCGAAAACGAACTAAATGAGGGCAAAGTAATGTTAAAAAACTTGGAAACAGGAGATCAGAACTTAATCTTTAAAACAGAAATTATCAAGCACCTAAATTAAGGCAAGGAATAAATCAATCTTTTAGTCAAAAAAATGGGCTAAAAAAATTGAGGTAATTAATTATCTTTGCATTCCTTTTTTATATGTCAGAAATCAAAATCACATTACCAGATGGAACTATTAAAATGGTACCAAAAGGAACTGATGCTTATTCTATCGCTAAAAGTATTAGTGAAGGATTAGCAAGAGTTATTATTGCGGCGAAAGTAAATGACAAAGTCGTTGAATTAAATCGTCCAATAACAGAAGACTCAACCTTAAGTTTATTAAAATGGGAAGACAAAGAAGGAAAATCAACCTTTTGGCATTCCTCTGCACATTTATTTGCTGAGGCATTAGAATCTTTATATCCAGGAGTAAAATTTGGTATTGGTCCAGCAATTGACAATGGTTTTTATTATGATGTTGATTTGGATGGTAAAAAACTTAGTGTTGAAGATTTAAACTCTATTGAGAAAAAAATGCAAGAATTGGCAAAAAAAGAAAGCCAATTCAACAGAAAGGAAGTCACTAAAGCTGAAGCCTTAGATTATTTTACTCAAAAAGGTGACCCATACAAAATTGAATTAATTAATGATTTAACTGATGGAGATATCACTTTTTATTCTCAAGGCGATTTTACAGATTTGTGTAAAGGTCCTCACCTACCCCATACTGGATTTATAAAAGCAATTAAGTTGTTAAATATTGCTGGTGCATACTGGCGAGGTGATGAAAAAAACAAACAACTAACCCGTGTTTATGGAATCACATTTCCCAAAAAATCGGAGTTGGACGAGTACTTATTAATGCTTGAAGAAGCCAAAAAGCGCGACCACAGGGTTTTAGGAAAGGATTTAGAGATTTTTGCATTTGATGACGATGTTGGACCTGGATTGCCATTATGGTTACCAAAAGGTGCCGCAATCATTGAGAAATTGGAAGAATTCGCTAAAAAAACAGAAAAAGAAGCGGGATATATGAGAGTAAAATCTCCTCATATTGCCAAAGAAAGTATGTACTTAAAAAGTGGACACTTGCCGTATTATAAAGACAGCATGTTCCCTCCAATGGAATTAGATGGTATTAATTACTACCTAAAAGCCATGAATTGCCCACATCACCACAAAATATTTGCTGCAACACCAAAGTCATACCGCGACCTTCCTATTAGATATGCCGAATATGGCACTTGTTACAGATACGAACAAACAGGTGAATTATTTGGATTGATGAGAGTGCGATCATTACAAATGAATGATGCTCATATTTATTGTACAAAAGCCCAATTTGAACAAGAGTTCAAGGCTGTAAACGATTTATATGTTAAATATTTCAAAGTGTTTGGTATAGACAAATATGTCATGCGTTTTAGTAAACATGATCCTAAAAAATTGGGGCAAAAATACATCGATGCACCAGAAATGTGGAAAGAGACAGAGGACATGGTTAGAAAAGTATTGCAATCAGCCAATATACCTTACATAGAAGTTGAGGATGAAGCGGCATTTTATGGTCCAAAAATCGATATTCAAATATGGAGTGCTATAGGAAGAGAATTCACATTAGCAACGAATCAAGTTGATTTTGCACAAGCCGAAAGATTTGATTTATATTTCATTAATGAAAAAAGTGAAAAAGAGCGTCCTTTAATCCTTCATAGAGCGCCATTGAGTACTCACGAACGATTTATAGGCTTCTTATTGGAGCATTATGCTGGTAAATTTCCTTTGTGGATGAGTCCAGAACAGGTAATATTATTACCTATAAGTGAAAAATATCAAGAATATTCAGAAAAAGTTTTAAATATTCTAAAAAAACACGATATTCGCGCCCTCATTGACGATAGGTCTGAAAAAACCGGAAAAAAAATAAGAGATGCAGAGTTGAAAAAGCTCCCACTAATGTTGATTATTGGAGAGAAAGAACAAGGAGACAACACTGTAACTGTTAGAAAACAAGGTGGTGAAGATTTAGGATCAATGACTGTTGAAGCATTTATAAATTACGTAAATACTGAAATAGCACAACAATTGAATTAATTAATTTATATATAATTGGCACTACCAAAGAAAAAACCTAACAACAACAACAACACCAATCGTCCAAGAAGAGGCAGAAGAGAACCGTTACACAAAATTAACCAATTCATCAGCGCTCCTATGGTTCGTGTGGTTGGAGAAAATGTGGAACCTACTGTTTTACCTATTTCCGAAGCTTTAGAGTTAGCTAGAAGATTAGAGTTAGACCTTGTTGAAATTTCACCAAATATTGATCCTCCTGTATGTAAAATTGTAGACTACAATAAATTTTTGTACGAACAAAAGAAAAAAATGAAGGAGCAAAAGTCAAATGCCATTAATAATGAGATTAAGGAAATACGTTTTGGTCCTAACACAGATGAACATGATGTTGATTTTAAATTAAAACACGCTACTAAATTTTTAGGAGAAGGTGCTAAAGTTAGAGCTTATGTGTTTTTTAAAGGTAGAACCATTGTATTTAAAGAAAGAGGTGAAGAGCTATTAATGCGTTTTGCCAATAAACTAATTGATGATGGTGTTGCCAAACTAGAATCCCCTCCAAAACAAGAAGGTAAGAAAATGATTATCTTACTAGTCCCAAATAAAAAGAAATAAAAAATAAAAAAATAAGTTATGCCAAAGATGAAGACTAACAGTAGTGCGAAAAAAAGAGTAAGCATTACAGGATCAGGAAAAATTAAACGTAAAAAAGCGTTCAAAAACCACATATTAACCAAAAAAGCTACGAAACGTAAACGTGGTTTAACACAAAGTGGTTTAGTTCACGAAACTGATATGCCAAACATGAGATTCATGTTGACTATTGGTAAATAATAAATAAAAAAACCTTGTCAGGCCAAAAGTTTCTATCATTTTAGAACGCCTGCCATAACTATTAATAACTCAAATAAAGTAACAAAGTAAAAAAATGCCACGTTCAGTTAACCATGTAGCTAGTAAAGCTAAAAGAAAAAAAATCCTTAAATTAGCAAAAGGGTACTTCGGCAGAAGAAAAAATGTATGGACCGTTGCCAAAAATGCGGTTGAGAAAGGTCTATCTTACGCTTACAGAGACCGTAAGCAAAAAAAGAGAAATGTTCGTTCTGTATGGATAGTGCGTATTAACGCAGCTGTTAGAGAACATGGAATGTCTTATTCAGAATTCATTGGTAAATTAAACGCTAAAAACATCACTTTAAGCCGTAAAGCTTTAGCTGATTTAGCTTTAAACCACCCTGAAGCTTTCAAAGCTATCATTAATGAAGTAAAAGATGCTACTCCAGTATCTCGCCCAGACAACGCACCACGTGCTAAAAACACTGCAGCAGTTGTTGAAGCAGCTTCTAAAAAAGTAGCAAAATCTTCAGTTCCTAAGGTTGAAAATGCAACTGAAAATAATGAAGAAGAGGCTCCTAAAAAAGCTAGAGCTACTAAAGCAAAAAAAGAATCAACTGAAGAATCAACTGAAGAATAATCCTCTTCAAAATCTAATACCAAAAAGGTCGTTTTTTAACGACCTTTTTTTTTTGTACTTATTTTTTTAAAATTTGAACGCAAAAGAATTAAACCTTTATGAAAACGATATTAATTGATTCTACAAAAGAAGTTAAAACCTATCTAAAACAAATAAACCATCAATAAATTAGTGAAATAATCGACAGTTCCAATGCTATACTTAATAACAATAAAATAGACGTTAAAATCAAATGGAACTCCCTCTGTTTTACATTAATAATGCAACTACAAAAATAATCTTCCAAAAACTATTTGAGGGATATAGTAGTTTTTAATTTAAGAAAAATGGATGAAATCTTATTGGTATTCCCAAATGGAAAATTAATCGACCTCTGTTCAGAAAATTTAAACAAGAATTTTAAGGAAGAAGTACTTAATTGATTACAAATGGCAACTATGAAGTAGAAACCAGAATGGAATTACTAAAGATTATTAATAAATTAATTAAGAAAATTGCAGATTAATGTTCAATAACTCCTTCATTAACAACGCCCATATTGCTAAATTTTTCTATGCGCTCGTTAATTAAATCATCTACAGTTTTGTCCTTGAGGAGTTTATATTGTTTCTTAATTTCTTTTTTAACACAAGAAACTGCTTTTTCAATATCAGTATGAGCACCTCCTAGTGGTTCAGAAATAATTCCATCAATTAAACCGTTTTTAAGCATATCATTTGCCGTAAGTTTTAATGCATCAGCGGCTTTTTCTTTGTAATCCCAAGTTCTCCATAAAATAGAAGAACAACTTTCAGGTGAAATAACAGAATACCATGTATTTTCCATCATTAACACCTTGTCTCCGACTCCTATTCCTAATGCGCCACCACTAGCTCCTTCTCCTATTACTATACAAATAATAGGCACTTTAAGTACAGCCATTTCCATTAAGTTTTTGGCAATGGCTTCACCTTGCCCTCTTTCTTCTGCTTCTAATCCAGGTGATGCTCCAGGAGTATCGATTAAAGTAACTATAGGTCGGTTGAACTTCTCTGCTAATTTCATTAATCTAAGGGCTTTTCTATAACCTTCGGGATTAGGCATTCCAAAATTTCTGTATTGACGTTCTTTTGTATTTCTACCTTTTTGCTGACCTATAAACATAAAAGCTTGACCGTCTATAGAGCCAAATCCACCAATCATCGCTTTATCATCTTTTACATTTCTGTCACCATGAATCTCAATAAAATCTGGTGCCATTGCATTAATATAGTCTAAAGCGTATGGTCTTTCTTGATGTCTTGAAATTTGAACCCTTTGCCATCCTGAAAGATTGCTATAGATTTCCTTTTTTGTCTCATCAATTTTTTTCACCAAAGAATTAATCATATCTGTCATGTCAATTTTTCCTTTGTCATGAGTCTCTTTAGCTTTTTCAAGCTGTTCATCTAATTCTTGTATGGGTTTTTCGAAATCAAAATACATGTTAAAACTCTTTTATTTTTGGCAAATTTAATCTAAAAATGTTTATCTAATTAATTTTATCTTTAAATTTTGCAATTAGTAATTTATGGTCACTTGACAAACGGTATGAACGGTATTCATTTATCGACCATTCTTTTGGAAATAAAATATAATCTATTCTGAAATTGGGCATCACACCTATGTATGTTTTACCAAGCCCTATTCCTTTTTCAACAAAAGCATCATTTAAATTTTGAGAGAGCTTTTGATAGGTGTATGAAACGGGTGGATCATTAAAATCTCCTATTACAAAATACGGATATTGGCATTGTATAAAATGCGCTGAAAGAGTATCTACTTGATGTGCTCTCTTATTATAAGCTTGCTTTATTTTCCTAAGTATGTTTTTAGAGGGTTCTATTTTATCCTTTATTTCATTTGTATTCAAATTTTCAACAAACTTATAATCATTTTTTCTAAATTTAAAAGACTGTAAATGAACATTATAAACTCGAAAAATACGATTATATATTTTTAAATCAGAATATACACTCATGTTGCCTGTTAAACCATCAAACTGGACTAACTCACTTTTTAACAGAGGGTATTTGGATAAAATAGCCATTCCATACTCACCTTTTTTTCTGCCATCTTTCAACTTTTCAAAATGATAGTAACGCATATTTAATGCTTTCGAAATGCTATCAATAGTGGAAGCTGAGTCTTTTTTAAGATTCAAAAACTCTTGAATACAAACCACATCAGGGTCTGTTTTTGCAATAGCATCTATTGTTTCTTGAACATTCCATTTCGATTGAAAATACCCAAAAAGACCAGCATTGTATGAAATAATATTTATACTATTTTCGGACTCTTCTAACTTATTGTTTAATTTAATAGTTCTGCTTAAAAAAGAAAATCCAATGACAATTGCCATTAAACTGTATATAAATCGGTGGTTGACTTGAATAATCCAAAGTACAACAAATGCGATATTAATAATTAAAATAAAAGGATAAGAAAGTCCTAATAATGAAAAAAACCAATATTCATTAGGATTAACAAAAACAGATGCATAGGTAATTAACAACAACCCAATAGCAATTGTGTTAAATAAAAAAATGAATTTTTTAATGAACTTAATCAATCTTGACTGGCTTTAAAAAGGATGTCTTTTTCTTCTTTACTTAGTTTATCGTAGCCAGTTTTTGAGATTTTATCCAAAATGGCATCAACAACATCTTGACTTGGTTGGGTGATACTTTGTGTTTTATTTACTGTATTTCTGTTCACATTGGTTTCTCTTTGGTAAGTCACTTTAACTTTTGGATTTACCATTTTTGTTTTGTTAATGTTTATCAAAGACTGAAATAATCTGAATTGTAATATTCCTTTTTTGTAATAAGCATATAAAACCCCAAATAAAGCACCTCCAATATGTGCAATATTACCACCAGAAAAGGTCGATTCTGAAATTGTGAATAAATCAATTACAACGTAAGCTAAGGCAATCCAAATCAACTTAACATTAAATATCCCAAACAATTTTAATTGAATATTTGGCGCGTATACAGCACTTGCAAACATTATGGCCATTACACTTCCACTTGCGCCAATTAGCAAATGTGACTGCCCTTTGAAAACAGGCAATAAATTCATGGAAATATAAAACAATACTGCTGCTGACAAACCTCCTAATAAATAAACCTTGTAAACCTCAATTTTCTTATAAAAGTCAAGAAAAATTGCCCCTATGAAATACAGCGTTAACATATTGAATACAAAATGAAAGACGCCATGATGAGCAAACTGATAAGTTAAAATACTCCAAAATTGTTTTACAAACAAATGTACATTAGATGGTAAAGACAAATATATATTAGCTATACCCTTTTCCTTAAAAAACAAAAAAGATATAAGGTTAACTAAAAGCGAAATCGCAAAAACAAAAGCATTAATGTAAATTAACTTGAGTATTGGATTTGCGTATTTGAAACGGTATGTTAACATTTGATATGAACTCATAATGAATGCTTATTTTATCATAACAACAAATATAACGAAAATGTTGTCTATTTTATTTGATACTTATCAGAGTTAAATTGATATTATCTGTTAGCACTTTAACTATGAGTGGATTCTTCTCATCATTAAGGTAACCTATTACATTCCTTCCATCTGAAATTAATAAAACATCCAACAAAAACTGATTGTCTTTTTCATCAAATACCTCCAATTGTTGATGACCCACTATTTTGTATGATGTAAGTGAAGAATTGCTAAGTCCTAATTTTGTATTTTCTGTAGTTTTAAGGTCGTTAAATTGTTGTTTGCTCAACCAATAAGCTGATGTATTTTCAAGGACTATGTCTTGTTTTTGATTGAAAAAATAAGATTGAAACAAAGAAGAATCTAAAGCAAAACGAGTCATTTTAACATTAACCTTCGTTTCTATGTCTTTGTCATCAGTTTGTGTCCATAAGTAACCCAAACTGTTGGGGTAATTAAATGAATTAAGATCCAATACTGTTTCCAATCCGGATAAATCATAAACTAATTTTTTGTATTTAGATTGTAAATCAATTTTAGTAACTAAGTCATCACAAAAGGGCGAAATATCAAAATTATCTCCCCCTTCACTAGATTTAACAATTTTTGCAATTTTGCAAGCCGTATCTTTTTGATTGTTTTTGCCCCAGTATTCTGCATTTAACTTGAGAATTTCCACATTGTCAATTGAAATTGAATTGAGAGTATCCAAATCTGTTTTGACATCTAATTGCCCTAAATCCAATTGGTATCTGATTCTTAAGAACAATGCAGAATATTTTTCGGTACCTTTAACATTTGGAATCATTTTATTCACTGTTTGTAGAGCTTTTTCTGTTTCTCCCATCGCGTACAAACATCTTGCATAGGGCAATAAAATCATGGTTTTGGAAAGAGAATCTTTCCATTGCTTTTTCAAACTAATATTGAAATAAGACAAAGCTTCTTGATAATATCCAGAGACCGCAGCAATCATTCCCATAGTGGCATAAGGTTCAGAAATATGTGCTGCTAAACGAATTGTTTTTCTGCAAAGTATCCCTTTTATACTGTCAGGAAACTCGAAATAATTAATATGGGCTAATGCAAATTGAGAATATACCTCAGGTTCCTTCGGATAATACTCATAAAGAAGATTAAGATTATCCCACATCGTTTCATAATCTTGGTTGAACATTGCAATATTTGCCCTCAAAGAATAGGCATCTTTGTTCTTGGAATCTATTGCCAATATTTGTTTAATTAATTTTTCACAATCTTCATCTTTAGAGGTTTTATATTCAATATAGGCTTGTTCAGTTAATTTTTTAACGATTGGATTGGGTTTTGCTTGACTTGTTACAGGTTTTTTAACCGATGTACTTTGTTTTGCAGTTGTTGGTTTGGTTGTAGAAGGTTTTGCTGCAGGTTTAGCAGGAATAGGTTTAACCTGAGAAACAACAAGAAAGGGAATTAACAATCCAATAAATAATAGAGATTTCATATTTAAAACATCACTTTTTTGAAAAGTGAATGCAAAGATATCCAAATTACCCGAAAATTGATTAGCTATCGCCTAAAATTTGATTAAATGACGAATTGCAACGCTTGCACAAGCACAACCAAACATTGCAGGTAAGTAACTTATTGTTCCAATAATTGATTTTTTGGGCAATGCCTTTTCAGTGGTTATTACTTTTTCTTTGTTTACCAATTCAGTGCTGTAAACACAAACAAAACCTTTTCTTATTCCTGTTTCTTTCAAGTATTTTCTAACATATTTAGCCAAATGACAATTGTAAGTTTCGGAAATATCCCCAATTTTCATTAAACTTGGATCTAACTTCCCTCCTGCTCCCATGCTACTTACAAAAGGCAATTGAGTGGCCAAACAAGCTTTTAAAAACTGTACTTTAGGTGTTAAAGTATCAATACAATCGCACACAAAATCAAAATTACCATTCGCGAGTAATTCGCTAATCTTTTCGTCTTTCATAAACTCTGAATGAACCGTGATTTGCAATTCAGGATTTATATCCAATAGCCTTTGAGCCATAACTTCGGCTTTCAATTTAAACTCAGTAGATTTTAATGCAGGAACTTGCCTGTTTCTATTACTTGAGTCAATGGTATCATTATCAACAATGGTCATTTTACCAACACCAGCTCTTGCTATCATTTCAGCACACATCCCTCCTACACCTCCAAGCCCAACCACTAATACATGTGCATTCATTAATTTTATAACAGACTCATCGCCCAATACCAATTGAGTCCTACTCATCCAATAAGGAATTTCCATTCTGCAAATAAAATCAATATCTAAAAATTGACCAAACCAAGATTTAGTGAATTTTAGAATAACTAAGATGTTATTTTACAAATGGGTCTGACCATTTTTTGTCCTTATATAAAGCGGTACCAGAGAGGGTTTTTAAAAACTCAATCACTGCATTTACCTCAGCAGCTGTCAAATTAAGTTTTTGTCCAATGCCATTGGGTCTTAGTCTAGGATCAAGTCTATTATTACCGGGAGCAATATTAATATTACCATAATGTCCAATAGCGGCTTGTAAGGTTTTAATAACGCCTGTATGCATCATTGATGTATTGGGAACGCCACTTGGATTAACCAAATCTCTCAATGTTGGTGCTCTTGTATTAGTAATATCTATGCCACCACCACTCAATTTTCCAACTATTCCATTGTTTCCTGTATTGGGATCAATGTCAAATTCAGGGGCATTGTGACAACCATTACAACCCAAGCCTCCTGAAATTCTATTGCTATTGGCATCAAACACTGGTGGGGTATTAAACAAATTCTTACCTAAATTTTCTTGGGCAGTAAAATTCGGGAAATTTTGATTGTTATTATTTACCATTGCTCTTCCAATGTCATATTTCGAATCAAAAGACTGAATGCTTCTAATAAAATGAGAAAGACTTTCTTGAATTCTTGTCTCAGTTATTGTAACATCGCCATAAACAAATTTAAACAATTCTTGATAGTATTTAATGTTAGACAAATTACTCATTAATTGATTAAACTCTGGTCTGCCATCAATACCACTAAATCCCATTTCAGCATGGTCTTTAATTGGTTGCGTAGTTTGTTGTTCTAATGAGGCAGCTCTTTCATCCCAAAAAAACTTAGATTCCCCAGCGTATCTAACATTAACCAAACGCATGGATTGTCTTCCTGTTAATCCATCTTTAACCCCTTTACTTGGTGTTGAAGTATCACTAAAGGCAAATTGTTGTTGATGACAAGTAGCGCAAGAAACAGAAGAATCAATGCTCAATTTTTTGTCATAAAACAAAACCCTTCCAAGCATAGCTTTCGCATCTGACAAGTTCATATTGAAATTATTTTTTTGAATATAATTGGGTACCGTTTGACGGGAATAATTGTCTAAATTATTCAAATCAATATGGTCGCCAAATACTTGTGAAATGACATCATAATCAATAACAGGCAACTCTTTTTCAGGTTCCTTTTTACATTGTGAAAACAATAAAACACTAAAGAATAACAGCAATGACAATCTACTTTTTGTACTCATTTTTTAAAAAATATAAGTCTATGACTACTTAAAATAATAAAAGTTTAATTGAGAAAAAAAAATATTAATCAAGTAACAATTATTATTTATTTAACAGAGTTATAAATAACCAATCATGAAATCACGAAATAATAAATTTAGACCAATTAAAGACTTTATTTATTTATTTCAATAACTCAATTCAAATGAAGTAATGTATTTTTTTTAAAACAAAATACCTCCTAAATTTGTATCCTTAAATATGACAAACAATCATTCAACTGAACGCATTATAAAAGCACCGACTGGAAATACTTTACATTGCAAAAATTGGGTTACAGAGGGAGCCTATAGAATGTTAATGAATAACTTAGACCCTGATGTGGCTGAAAAACCTGAGAATTTGGTAGTTTATGGAGGCACAGGAAAAGCCGCTCGTAATTGGGAAAGTTACCATTTAATAGTTAAAGCGCTTGAGGATTTGAATGAAGATGAAACTTTATTAGTTCAATCGGGAAAACCGGTTGGCATACTTCCAACTCACAAAAATGCTCCTCGTGTTATCATTTCTAATTCACAATTGGTTCCTCATTGGGCTAATTGGGATCATTTCAGAGAATTAGAAGCCAAAGGTTTAATGATGTATGGTCAGATGACCGCAGGAAGTTGGATTTATATTGGCTCCCAAGGTATTGTTCAAGGTACTTACGAAACTTTTGCAGAATGTGCAAGACAACATTTTGGAGGCAGCCTTAAAGGAACACTAAACGTTACAGCAGGTTTAGGTGGTATGGGCGGCGCTCAACCTTTAGCTATAACAATGAATGAAGGCGTGTGTTTGGCTGCTGAAATGGAAGAATGGCGTATCAAAAAACGATTACAAACTCGCTATTTGGACTTTATGACCAAAGACATTGACGAAGGTATTGACATGGCATTGAAAGCCAAAGAAAATGGTGATGCTGTTTCTATTGGAGTTGCATGTAATGCTGTTGATTTATTGGAGAGATTAAAAGCAAGAAACATTGTTCCTGATACATTAACAGACCAAACTAGTGCGCACGATCCATTGGTTGGATATTTTCCTGAAGGTTACGATGTAGAAAGTGCTGATAAATTAAGAAAAATCAACCCTGACAAATACATTACAGAAAGTTATGATACGATGGTTCATCATGTTAGACTGATGTTAGAATTTCAAAGCAAAGGAAGTGTTGTTTTTGATTATGGCAATAATTTAAGAGGAAGAGCTTTAGAGAAAGGATTAAAAAATGCTTTTGATTTCCCTGGATTTGTTCCTGCCTTTATTCGTCCACAATTTTGTTTAGGAAGAGGCCCATTTAGATGGGTAGCTTTGAGTGGAGACCCTGAAGATATTTATGCAACTGATCGCAAGATATTGGAACTTTTTCCTGAAGATGAAGGCTTAAAAAGATGGATTAAAATGGCGCAAGAACGCATAGAGTTTCAAGGATTACCAGCTAGAATTTGTTGGTTAGGCCAAGGTGAAAGAGAAAAAGCAGGTTTAGCTTTCAATGAAATGGTTAAAAATGGTGAAGTAAGTGCTCCAATTGTGATAGGCCGCGACCATTTAGATACTGGTTCTGTCGCTTCTCCTAATAGAGAAACCGAAGCAATGTTGGATGGTAGCGATGCAGTAGCAGATTGGCCTGTATTAAACGCTTTGATAAACACTGCAGGTGGTGCAAGTTGGGTGAGTTTACACCATGGTGGTGGTGTGGGAATTGGATACAGTATTCATGCCGGTATGGTTATTGTTGCTGACGGAACCGAAGAGGCCGCTGTAAGATTAAAACGAGTTTTACACAATGACCCTGCTATGGGTGTTTTGAGACACATGGATGCTGGTTATGACATTGCTCAAGATACTGCAAGAAAACACCGTTTGGACATCAAAGAAAGACTAAAATAGTTTTTATATTGTTGCAATCTCTTCATCATATTTCAATAAAAGAACACCATACTTTTGGTATAGATGTTAAGGCTAAGGAATTAATTGAAATCCATTCCCTCAAAGAATTAATAGAAACTTTGGCTTTTCACAATGGAGAAAAGTTCATGTTTTTGGGTGAAGGCAGCAATGTTCTTTTTACAAAAGATTACGATGGTCTTATTATAAAAAACAAGATTAAAGGAATTGAAATTGTTGAAGAAAATGATAATGACATTGTAATAAAAAGCTACAGTGGTGAAAATTGGCATCAGTTTGTGATGTATTGTATTCATAAGAATTGGGGTGGCATAGAAAACCTTTCCTTGATTCCCGGTACTGTTGGCGCAGCACCTATGCAAAACATTGGCGCTTATGGCGTGGAAATTGAAAACAGTTTTGTTCAATTGGAGGCACTCAATTTAGAAACAATGGAATTGGTAACATTTTCCAAAGAACAATGTCAATTTGGCTACCGTGAAAGTGTTTTTAAACGTCGTTTTAAAAACCAATATTTCATTTTTTCAGTTAGTTTTAAATTACAAAAGAAACCGATATCACATATTGATTATGGTGACATAAAATTGCGATTAAGTGAATGTGGTATTGAACCTGAAAAGGCAAGCATCAAAGACATCAGTGATGCAATTATTTTTATAAGACAAAGTAAATTACCCGACCCTAAAGTATTGGGTAATAGCGGCAGTTTCTTTAAAAATCCAACTGTTACTAAAGAACACTTTACCAAACTTCAAGAAAAATATCCCGACATCAAAGGATTTGAACAAACAAATGGGGTTAAAATACCTGCTGCTTGGTTAATCGAAAAACGAGGATGGAAAGGTAAAAGAGTAGGCAATACAGGTAGTCATGAAAAACAAGCCTTAGTATTGGTCAATTACGGTCAAGCAAATGGTCCTGAAGTATGGCAATTAGCTCAATCCATTATTAGCGACATAAGTTCTCATTTTCAAATAGACTTGGAGCCTGAAGTTAATATAATTTAGTTTTCTAAAAATTCCAATATTTATTTGTTGGAATTCGCCTTATATTCTATAGCTTTGTAGGTTTGTACCTGTAAGATGTCCAACTTAAGACTTGATATTAAAGAACCTTTCAAAAGAATTTTTTGCTTAAACAAGCATAATAAATTGGGGTATTTAATAGAGTTTTATGCCGTTAAAATAATGCCTAATGGACACTTTGGACTCAATGCTCAAAAAATACATACCAATACTCAGCAAGACTTTATGGTTAGTGAGTCAGAGAGTAAAATTTTAAAAATTATTGAAGAAACCGAC
>JBILJV010000087.1:0-7205 GCA_044377005.1 Bacteroidia bacterium | reverse complement strand
AGCCAAAAAATTTAATCCCATAAAGAAAAGTATCCGTACGGTCGATTTTTACAACCGTTATTACGACGATGAAATTCACCTAAAAGTAAGAGCATACGTTGAAAAACGTCTTTTAAAAATACTAGATTTATTAAACGATGAACCTTTATTTTTGGGGAAAGACAAAAATTTCACTTATAGAAAACTTAACTTAGTAAAAGAACAAGCAGGTATTTTATTTCATTTCAGACGAAATGATATTGGAACGAATTACTTTGCAACTATCAAATTAAACGGCCAAAAAGTCAATTTCAATCAAACCGATACAGATATTATAACACTAGAACCAGCTTGGCTCATCAACGGACAGCAAGTTTTTACGTTTAAAAAATCAGTGGAAGGAAAAAAAATACTTCCTTTTTTACAAAAAAAATACATCCATATACCCAAAAGTAGCGAACCTTTACATTATGAAAAATTCGTAAAGCCTTTGTTAGAAAAATACGACGTTTATGCAGAGGGATTTGAGATTAATACTGAACACCATCGTGCCCACCCTGTTTTAAAAGTTAACTCATTCACGGGTCAACAGTATTGTATAGGATTGTTTTTCAATTATGGTGAAAATCAATTTCCTTACCATTCCCAAAAAATGGTATCAGTGACTTTAAAACACATTGACGATCAGTATTTTTTCACCCGAATTTCACGTAACATACAATGGGAAAAAAAGATTGTTGAAGTATTGGAGAATATAGGATTTAAAATGTACGAAGGTGCATTATTTATCAATTCAAATCCCAATAATAACATCATTGGACTTTTGAACACACATCAAGACCAACTCAAAGCAGGAGGTTTTGTGATTGACCAAAGTGGTATTGACAAACAATTTTTTATAGGAGAAAGTAATATAAAAATAAACATAAGTAACGAAAATGATTGGTTCGACTTAAGGGCAATGGTTCAATTTGGTCCTTTTTCCATTCCATTTATTAAATTGAAAAAACATATTTTAAATGGCATCAAGGAATATGAATTACCAGATGGCAGTTTTGCTATAATCCCTGATGAATGGTTCGAAAAATATGGTGCAATTTTAGACTTTTCCGAGACTAATCAAGATGGTTTGATTCTAAAAAAACACCATTTTGGATTGTTAGAACATCTGAAAAACTCGGAATTACCAAGTAATATTAATGATTTAGACTGGTTTAAAAATCCACAAACCTTCCCCTTGCCAAATAATCTTAAAGCAGACCTAAGGCATTATCAATTGGATGGATACTCTTGGATGAAGCATTTGTACACTCAAAAAATGGGGGCTTGTTTGGCGGATGACATGGGATTAGGGAAAACATTACAAATACTAACCTTGCTTCAATCTATAAAAGAAGAACATACTCCTCCTCTTGGTCAAACAAATTTATTGGGCGAAATAATTTCCGAGCAATTAAATACTTCATTAGTAGTAGTACCTACATCGTTGGTTTACAATTGGAAAAATGAAATAGAAAAATTCACTAATTTAAGCTATACAATCCATGCAGGGGCACAAAGATCTAAAGATATTAAGCAATTTATTGGCAAAACAGATATAATCATTACAAGTTATGGCACTATGCGTAATGATATTGACCAGTTAAAAAACATTGTATTTGAATACCTTATTTTAGACGAAGCACAAGCCATTAAAAATCCTAATTCACAAACCACTCTTTGTGTAAACAAACTGGTAGGAAAATGTAAGATTGCGATGAGTGGAACACCAATAGAAAATAGTATTACGGATTTATGGAGTATTTTCAACTTTATCAATCCTGGTTTATTGGGTAATTACCATTCATTTAATAAAAAGTACCAAGAATCTGTTGAAAAAATCAAAGACCCCAAATTGATTCAAGATTTGCGATTAATAATTCATCCATTTATGATGCGAAGAACCAAGGAACAAGTTGCAACTGAATTACCTCCCAAAACTGAGAAGGTTATTTTTTGCGACATGTCACCCGTACAAAAAGAGATGTATGAAAAAACGAAAGCCATGTATCGCAATGAATTATTGTTAAATTTAAATGATAAATCATTTGTAAAAAACAAATTAAACATATTAAATGGCCTAATCTCATTGAGGCAGATTGCCAATCACCCTTCCATGTTTGATAAGTTGTATGACGATGATTCAGGTAAGTTTGAAGTATTAAAAGAAACCTTACAGAATGTAATAAATTCGGGGCATAAGGTGCTTATTTTTTCACAATTTGTAAAGCATTTAAAATTATTAGGGCAATATTTAAACAAGGAAAACATACCTTATTATTATTTGGATGGAAGTGTAAAAATGTCACAGCGTCAGGAGCAAGTAGATTTATTTCAGCGTGGAGAAGGTAACCAATTGTTTTTAATGCAACTAAAAACAGGTGGCGTTGGATTAAATTTGACCGCAGCAGACTATGTCTTTATTTTAGACCCATGGTGGAATCCAGCTTCAGAGAGACAAGCTATGGATAGAACACACCGAATAGGACAAGACAAACCAGTGATTGTATATAAGTTCATCAGTAAAGACAGTATCGAAGAAAAGATATTGCATTTACAAGAAAAGAAGAAAATAATAGCCGATGATATCTTAGAAGTTGATGAAAATAGTATACATAAATTTAACATTGATGAAATAAAAAATTTGTTTGATTAATTTTAATAAGTAAATTTGTGTTAACAATTATAAAATAAATATCCAATGAAAAAAATTTTACTATCTTTCGTTCTTGCACTTGCTGCAAACTCTGCTTTCTCGCAAAGAGACATTGATTGGTCAATCGAAGAAATTCTGTTACCTACAGAATTAAGAAGTACAGGAGTTACTGACAACCCATCAAATACAACTACTTTTTTTTACAAGATTGTATGTAAAAACATAAGTATGCAAGATACTGTTTTGCCAACTGATACTTTTGGACTTAGAGTTGCTGGTTATTTTGTACCTGCAAGCGGAACTGGCAAGCAATTTTTATTTGGACTACCGTCTTCTGATACATTTCGTTATTCCATAAGAAGATTAAATAGAAAAGTGAATCCAAATGACACAATACACATTTCTGGCACCTTAGCTGCTGGAATCAGACCTAATTTCACGTCTAAATTCATTTTAAGCTTTAGTTCATTCTTACTAAACAGAGATCCCAACAATGGAATCCCAGCTGAACCTGCAAGCACAGGAGCAAATAATTCTAGAACAAAATCTGGTACTTGGTTTAATCCACAAGGTTGGGGATTAAACATCAACGACTTAACTGCTGATGCTGTTTCAATTTACCCTAACCCTGCAAAAAACAATGCTAACATTCAAACTAGTTTAACTAGTGCAAATGGTGCTTCTGTAGTTAGTGTATTTGACATGAATGGTAAATTAATCTTCAAAGGCAATGCAAATGCTGAAGGCTTTATTCAATTAAATACTGCTGATATGAACGCTGGTATCTATGTTGTAAACGTAACAACTGGGTCTACTGTATTAACTTCAAAATTAATCATCGAGTAATTTAAATTACTCCATAAAAAAAAAGGACAGCTCTGGCTGTCCTTTTTTTTTTACTAAATTTTAGCAAAGTCATAATTTGAAAATTGCAATTCATATCAAAAGTGAGCACAATCAACTTATAAAATTATTATGACCTTTATTATGGCTTTTTAAAGTTTAAATTAATTAAAAATCAACAGAATAGAATTTGTTATTTTGATTTTTTTTAGGTTAGTTTGAAATCTAAGTTTAATCCAAACACAACATAAAAAATACAATACAACATGAATAATAATTTCTTTGCAACTAACTCCTATTTTATCGATGAAAAAGTAAACTTCTTTAAGTTTGAAAACTGCTACAATGTCTTTAATGACCAAGGTCAAAACATCGGTGCTATTAAACAAAAATTAAGTATTGGTGATAAATTCCTTAGATTACTTATTAAAAAATCAATGCTTCCTTTTTTGCTTGAAATCAAAAACAACGAAGACCAAAAGATCGTTTCTATTTCACGCGGATGGACTTTTTTTATGTCAAAGATCTCTATCAATAATGCACAAGGAGAAACCATTGGAACCATCAAACAAAAGTTTAAGTTATTCAAACCAACATTTAAAATATACAATACATCGGAAGAACAAATTGCCGAAATAAACGGGGATTGGAAAGCTTGGAATTTCAAAATAACAGAACCATCTGGCAATGAAATTGGTTCAATTTCGAAAAAATGGGGCGGCGCAATGAAAGAACTATTCACTTCTGCCGATAAATATAATGTCAATATTGACGCCAATTATTCGAACACAGAAAACAAAACCGTTATTCTCGCAGGAGCTATAACCATAGACATGGTATTAAAAGAAAGTAAATAATTTTAACAATAAATAATTTATTGAAATTCTGAGTTTTGTTGGAGAATATAAATTTAGAGGTGCCCTACCATAAAAAATCTGAAATACAACAACTTTTGATTCTACACTTTCTTCGCCTTCAGGGTTTCATTAGGTAATAAGATAACGTTAATCTTCGTTATCTATTTCAGGATGGTTTGAAAGTTCTTCAAACTTCGCCTGCATAGTTGGATTTCCTTTGGTTAGCTTTTTTATAGTAAGGTCTTCAGCCTTATTATTGGCTAACCTTAAGTTATTTTCTGACGACATCAAAGCTTCCTTCGTTTTGTTGAGATGGTCTATGGTTTTGTCTATTTCCTCAATGGCTATTTTAAACTTACGACTTGCCAATTCATAATTTTTTGCAAAACCTTCCTTAAAAGTATTAATATTCTCCTCAAAATTGGTAATGTCAATATTTTGATTCTTAACTTGTGCCAATTCAGCTTTGTATTTAAGTGAATTCATGGCTGCATTCCTCAATAAGGTAATAATGGGAATAAAAAATTGAGGACGAACCACATACATTTTCTCATACTTGTGTGATACATCCACAATACCTGTGCTATACAACTCGCTATCGGTTTCTAACATTGAAACTAGTACGGCATATTCGCATTTTTTCTCATTGCGGTCCTTATCAAGCTCTTTCAGGAAATCTTCGTTTCTTTTTTTCGAGGCAGTTGCATCCCCTTCATTTTTCATCTCGAACATTATGGAAATAATTTCATTTCCCTGATCATCATTTTCCCTGTAGATATAATCACCTTTGCTACCCGTTTTAGAATCATTGTCTTTTTCGAAATAGGCTTTTTGAAAAGCGATAGATCTGATTTTGTTAAACTCAATTTCACAATGTAGTTCAAGTGTTTCCCCTAACATTTTTGTGGAAAGTTTTTGTTTCATGTCTTTGCGAAATTCTATCTCTTCATCTTTAAGTTTAATAATATCCTCCTTAGTTTTAATTTCAGCATTGTACTTTTCAATCAAAGATTTTTCCATTAATTGCTTTTCAGTTTCTTTGTTTTTTATCTCATTTGCCAAGGCGTCACGCTCTTTTTCAATCATTTTAACAGCCTCTGACACCGACAATTGTTTATCTAACTCTGCTTTGTCAATTTTTGCTTTCAACTCAGCAATGTCCGCCTCTTTTTTAGTCAATTTTTCAAAAACCTGTTTTTGAACATCAACTTTATATTGCGTCAATTCCGATTCTTTTTTGGCAACAATGTCTTGAAGATGAGATTTAAAATTTGCCTCTGCAAGTTTTATCGCATTGTCTTTTTCATTCTCTTTCATTTTAAGCACTTTTTGCAACTCTTCGTCAAACTGATGGTCACGCACTTGTTTGATGATGTCTGCAAAACCTGCTTGATCTACTTTGAATACTTTTTTACAATTGGGACAAATAATATCATTCATCTTTTTCTATTTTTCTTTTTTAGTGTTTGTGTAAATACTAATCTTCTTAGCTTAGAAGTTAGAGTTAACAAATATAAAGAAGCTTGTTCAATTTTTGGCAAAACTGATATAATAAATTCCAAAAAAATGAAGCCTTAAGATTTTAATATTATCAAAATCCTTAAGCTGATTATAGTCAATAAATGACTTAATCAAATTAAGTGACACAATACAAATGCATAGTAACAAAAAATTAGTTCATTTCGGTTATTTCACAAGTAATGCCACTAAATTTAATAAAATATAATACTTTTGTCACTTAGATGTTAGTTCTAGCTTTCATCACTTGTGCAAAATGAAAAAACATATATTGATTCTCTTCTCATTTTTGGCATTGCTTGTTCCAACTTATGGTCAACAAGTAGCGAAAACATTGGATGGGAAAAACATTTTATTATACGACGATGGTACTTGGTTGTATGCTGATAGTGTTTTGTTGCATACTATAAGAGCGAGCAACATTTACAAATTAGAAATTCCACAAACCATCCCTCGAGATAAAATAATAAACCATACTGGTTTTTCGCTATTATACAATGAAACTCACGAACAAGCGTCTTGGGTTGCTTACCAACTGACTAAAGAGGAAACAGTGAAAATTGTAGAAAGAACTGATAAGTTTATTATTGACCCGAAAGTAAATTCAGGTAGTGCCTCAGATAAAGATTATGAAGGTTCTGGATTTGATAGAGGGCATTTAGCCCCTGCCTCCGATATGGGTTGGTCTAGCACCACCATGGCTGAGTCTTTTTATTACAGTAACATGAGTCCTCAATCACCTAGTTTCAATAGAGGTATCTGGAAAAAGCTAGAGGAATTGGTTAGAACTTGGGCCGTTGAAAATGAGGCCGTTTATATCGTAACAGGCCCTGTTTTGAGTAGCGGACTTCAATCGATAGGGCCTAACAAAGTATCAATTCCCAACTATTATTACAAAGTAATTTTAGATTATAGCAACCCAAATATCAAGGGGATAGGCTTTATTCTACCCAAC
Organism: Bacteroidia bacterium; assembly: GCA_044377005.1. Classification (GTDB taxonomy): domain Bacteria; phylum Bacteroidota; class Bacteroidia; order NS11-12g; family UBA955; genus JABMMZ01. Next base: position 358 of record JBILJV010000087.1, on the reverse strand, counting down.
GTGGGTTCAACGTTGAATCTACAGAACTATGCAGTATCTATTGACAGTGTTGAACGTTTTACGGGTATTAATTTCTTTCCTTTGCTAAGTGACGACCAAGAAGAACTGATTGAAAAATCGCTTTGTATTAAATGTTGGTCGTGGAAAAGTGTAAAAACAACAAGTGAAAAGAATAATGATAACAAAGGGACAGTATCGGTTCAATGTGAGGGAATAACTAAGGCTGGGGCAAGATGCAAAAACAAAACATTAAATCTGAACAAACACTGCCACCACCATGAAAACCAGATCAACAGTAGCTCAGAATACAAAAGAGAAACTGTTACCTCCCCTTCTACCACACCCCAAAACAGCAATT
>JBILJV010000128.1:0-2726 GCA_044377005.1 Bacteroidia bacterium | reverse complement strand
TACAATTAGCGGATTTTATCGGTTTAGATGTTTGTTTAGCTATTTTAAATGTGTTACACACAGGTTTAGGTAATCCTAAATATGCGGCTAGTCCTTTGTTAATTAACATGGTAACTGCAGGTGATTTAGGCGTAAAATCTGGAAGAGGATTTTACGATTATTCTCAAGGCACCAAAGAATTGGTGGTAGCACCCAACTTCAAATAGCCATTAATTTAGTGCCATGATGCCAAAGAAAATATGGTTAATCATAGGACCTACCGCTGCTGGAAAAACAGATTATTCAATTCGTTTAGCCAAGAAACTCTGTTGCCCTATCCTTTCTGCTGATTCAAGACAAATTTACAATGAATTAAATATTGGAGTCGCTAAGCCTACTCAATCCCAACTTGATGAGGTTAAACACTACTTTATTAATCATGTCTCTATTTTTGATGACTATAATGTAGGAAAATATGTGAATGAAGCTCGACAATTAATAAACGAGTTATTTCAAACTTACAATGACATCATAGTGTGTGGAGGGACAGGATTATACATCAATTCACTTATCAATGGAATAGATGTTTTACCAAGTAAAAATGAAGCATTACGCAACGAATTGAACTTATTAATAGAGATTAATGGGATTGAATTTGTGATTGAAAAATATGAAAGTTTACTAAATTCTAAATTAATTGAAAGTAAAAATCCTCAAAGAATGATTCGTGCTATAGAAATAGGATTGCAAGAGAAACCTGTGAGTGACCCAATAGTTTCTATAGAATATCCATTTGAAGTAAATATAGACTTAATAGAATTGCCGCGTGAGCAATTGTACCAAAGAATCAATGAAAGGGTTGACCAAATGATAGATGATGGACTCGAGGAAGAAGCGCGTTTGTTATACAAACATAAAGATTTAAATGCACTTAAAACAGTGGGATATTCAGAGTGGTGGCCTTATTTTGAAAATGAAATTAGCAAAGAAATGGCGATTGAAAAAATAAAACAACACACTCGTAACTACGCCAAAAGACAAGTTACGTGGTTTAAAAACCAAAGTATTATTCAACAATAATACCGCTGGCTTCAAAGCTTATTTCATTTTCTTCGTCTTTCACAAAGCGTCCTTTTGCAGTAGCTTTTTTACCTAACACATCTTTCGGTAATTTGAATTTTTCTAAAGTATTGATATAATATTCTTTACCCTCATTTTTAAACATAATCCAACAGCCCGAATGGGTACAAACATTGTCCACTTTACCTTTAATTACATAAATGGTATCGATGCCCATTTCATATGACTTTATTGCTGTATTCAACTCAACAGCACCGTTGTTTTCGAAAGCTACACCATATGTTCCCTCAGGTTTAGAGGATGAGCAAGCAGACAAAATTAAAAGAGACAGAAGAGTTGCAAATAATTTATTCATTGTATTTTTTTTGAAGAACAAAGCTAATTGAAATAATTCGTAATCAAAAAAAATAGTATCTTTGAAAATACTATTATGAATAAAAAAGAAGAAATCATCGAACAACCTATTGACATAGAATTATCAGAAGAAATTGCAGAAGGTCAATACAGTAATTTGGCAATAATCACGCACAGTCAAGCTGAATTTATCATTGATTTTGTTAGGATTTTACCGGGTATACCCAAAGGAAAAGTAAAAAGTAGAATTATTATGACACCACAGCACGCCAAACGATTATTGTTTGCTTTGGGTGACAATATGCAAAAATTTGAATCGCACTTCGGTGAGGTTGATTTAGAAGCAGGTGGCGGAAACCAAGGGTTCCCTATCAATTTTGGTGGTGTTACTGGTCAGGCCTAATAACCCAAAGTTTTAAGCATACTTTTGTAAGTTTGCTCTTTCGAGAATAAACGGGTATTGTATTCCCCATTTTCATCTACACTAATAATTATATGCTTTGGTGCAGGTGTTAAACAGTGTTGAATACCACCAAATCCGGCTAAACTTTCTTGGTAAGCACCGCAATGGAAATAACCAATATACAAAGGTTCGTTTTCATCAAACACAGGCAAATAGATAGCATTTGAGTGTTGTTCACTGTTGTAGTAATCATCACTGTCACAAGTGATACCACCCAATAGAACACGCTCATATGTTTTATCCCAATTGTTCAATGGGAACATAATGAATTTTTTGTTAATAGCCCAAGAATCAGGCAATGTAGTCATGAAACTGCTGTCAATCATGTTCCATTTTTCACGGTCATTTTGAACTTTTTGGTATTCTACTTTAAAAATAGCACCACCACTCTCTCCTACTGTAAATGATCCAAACTCTGTAAAAATATCAGGTTCAGGAACACCATTACTTTCACAAACCATCTTTACTTGTGCTACAATCTCAGAAGCCATGTATTCATAGTCGAAGTTGAATTTAAGTGAATTCTTAATTGGGAAACCGCCACCTATATTCAAACTATCCAAGTCGGGACAAATCTTTTTCAATTCACAATAAACACTCAAACACTTGTGTAATTCATTCCAATAGTAGGCATCATCTTCTATTCCTGTATTGATAAAGAAGTGAAGCATCTTCAACTTCATTTTAGGGTTTGACTTAATTTTACTATTATAAAATGGAACAATATCCTTGTATCCAATCCCTAAACGTGATGTATAAAAAGGAAACTTAGGTTCTTCCTCAGCTGCGATTCTTATTCCACAAAAAAAGTTTTCATTAACTGCAGTAGACAATAAATCTACTTCTCTAA
>JBILJV010000127.1:0-2731 GCA_044377005.1 Bacteroidia bacterium | reverse complement strand
TTCTTTTCTTTGGTAAAAGCTAGTGCCTCCATAAATCCTATAAGGAATGTTGTTTTTTCTCAGAGCCTCCTCAAAAGATCTACTCTGTGCATTCGTTCTGTATAGTATTGCAAAGTCAGAATTCAACCCATGGCTATTGTTTTTTTCTTCAAAAATCAATTGTGAGATTAATCGACCTTCTTCATTGTCACTCAATGCACGAAGGATTTTTATTTTATCTCCCTCTTGATTTTCTGTAAAGATTTTTTTGTCTAGTTTTTCTTTGTTGTTAGAAATAATACTGCTGCTAGCATTGACAATGTTAGATGTGCTTCTGTAATTATGTTCTAATTTAAATACTGCCAAATCAGGATAATCTTTTTCGAAGTTTAAAATATTCTGAATATTTGCTCCTCTAAAACTGTAAATACTCTGAGAATCATCGCCTACCACACAAATATTTTCGTACATACTAGCTAGTTTTTTAACAATCATGTATTGACATAAATTCGTGTCTTGATACTCATCAACCATGATGTATTTAAACTTATGTTGGTACTTGTAAAGGATGTCAGATTTTTCATTAAACAGGCGGAAAGTATTGACTAATAAATCGTCAAAATCCATTGCACCAGCTTTGAAACAACGAGCTTGGTATGCTTCAAATAATTTCGAAATCATAGGACGTCCAGATGAATTGTCTGCCTCCAATAATTCTGGAATATTCTTGTATTTATCCGAGGTAATTAGGCTGTTTTTGGCATTGCTGATTCTGTTGTAAACGATTCCTGGTTTGTATAATTTTTCGTCTAATTGAAATTCTTTTAAAAGGGTTTTAATTAAGCTTTTAGAATCGTCTGTGTCATAAATTGTAAAATCTTTGGGATAGCCAATGTGTTCGGCTTCTACTCTTAAAATTTTGGCAAATACACTGTGAAAAGTTCCCATCCAAAGATTTTTGGCTTCAGCACCAACCACAGTTGCAATTCTGTTCTTCATCTCCTTGGCCGCTTTGTTTGTAAAGGTAAGCGAAAGAATATTAAATGGGTCGTTTCCTTGTTTTATGATATGGGCAATACGATAAGTTAATACCCTTGTTTTTCCACTACCTGCGCCTGCAATAATCATAACAGGTCCCTTTATGTGCATTGCGGCTTCTCTTTGTGTAGGGTTTAATTTATCTAAGTATGGAGGGTAATCTTGATTCATCTTGTGTTGACAATTTTATAGACCTCTGATGGGTAAATTTATGCAGATTTCTAATGTTTTCAAATTTAATTCATGTTTATATAACTTAAGTAAATATAATCAATTATTTTTTTAACATCAATTGTTTGAAATTGTGAACATGTTTTTAGTGCTTTATTATCTAGCTATAAAAGATAGACTTAACGGAAATTTTGACTTTTAAAAATTGGTTTTTATTCTTTAATGTTGATAACAAAAAGGCAAACGGAATTTGATTTTGTTTTTTATTAAATTGAATAGTGATATTTGCATCTTTATTTTGTATGCAATTGTTGACATAGAAACGACAGGAGGAAATCCAGATAAGGACAAGATTACTGAAATTGCGGTACTTTTACATGATGGTAATCAGGTTATTAAAGAATTTAAAAGTTTGGTAAATCCACAACAAAAAATTCCGCCCAAAATCTCTCAAATTACTGGAATAACAAACGAAATGGTGCAAAATGCGCCTCCTTTTTATGAAATTGCAAAAGCTGTTATTGAAATTACAGAAGGAGCTGTTTTCGTTGCACATAATGTCCGTTTTGATTATAGTTTTATAAAGGCAGAATACAAATCTTTAGGGTATCAATTCCATCGCAAAACACTGTGTACAGTGCGTTTGAGTCGTGAAACTTTTAAGGGCTTGCCGTCTTACAGTTTAGGGAAATTATGCGAATCTTTGTCTATCCCCATTTACGACCGACACCGTGCTTATGGTGATGCTAAGGCAACAGTTTTGTTGTTTGAAAAAATAAAACAGCAATCCTTAGGCAATGAATTGTTCGATTTGGGGCATGAAATAAAAACTAGTTTTTTGCCACCTCAGCTATCAATGTCAGTCATTGACCGAATACCGGATGAGCTTACAGGGGTTTATTATTTCCACAATTCACAAGGTAGTTTGTTGTATATTGGAAAAAGTATAGACATCAAAAAACGTGTTTTACAACACTTGAATTTATCTTCGCATGGAAACCGACGAGCGCTAGCCATGAAAGAGGAGATAGCCGATATTTCATACGAGGCTACAGGAAATGAGTTGCTTGCGTTGCTGTTAGAGTCGAACGAAATAAAAACGCATAAACCCTTTTATAATATCAGTCAGAAAAGGAGTAGGGCGATTCCTGTTTATGGCATTTATTTAATAACAGATGAAGAGGGGTATTTAACCTTCAAGATAAAGCCGTACAATGAGGATGAAGAGCCTATCATAACGGCGGATAGTCAGAAAAAAGCGCAAGACCAATTGTACAGATGGGCGAACAAATACCAATTATGCTTAAGTAAGTTAGATTTACAAGCGATTGGAGGACCTTGTTTTTATAGACAATTACACAAGTGTTTGGGGGCGTGCGAAGGAAAAGAAGAGATTGATTTGTACAACGAAAGGGTGGAAGCTTTGGTTGAAAAGCATAGTTTTGTTAAAAAGAGAATGTTGATTTTAGGTTCAGGTAGAACGGTTTATGAAAAATCCATCATTTGGATAGAACATGGTGTTTACAAGGGATTTGGCTTTATA
>JBILJV010000126.1:0-2753 GCA_044377005.1 Bacteroidia bacterium | reverse complement strand
TTGATGCAAGAATTTCCGAACAACAAACAGTCGAGAGTTTTATAGTCACAGGCTTATATAGAAATCCAAATGAACTATCCAATAAAAACACTCTAAAAGCAAACGTTTATGGCTTAAATATTAACACCCAATTCAAATCAAGCAAACTAGGATTCACTGCTGTTCACTCTTCCTTCAATAAGCCACCTTCAAACGCTGAATTGAAACCTTATGAACTCCTTTTATACAATCATGGTAAAAGCATTAACATTGGAGTCGACTACAGAACAACTATCAAAAATGGCTTAATCTTTGGTGAATTCTCGAGCAACCACAAGTCAGGAAAAATTTCAAGTGTCAATGGCATAGTTCTCGCTTTAGATAAAAAAATGAATTTAAGTGCTTTGTATAGACATTATCAAGAAAATCACGCTTCCTTATACACCAATGCTTTTGGAGAAAACAGTAGAAATAGTAATGAAAAAGGTCTTTTCTTAGGTTTAGAACTTACCCCACAAAAAAACCATAGCATCAACGCTTATGCCGATTATTATCAGTTTGACTGGTTGAAATACCAAACAAGCGCACCTTCTAACGGTAGGGATTATGTGGTTGAATACCACTTTACAAAAAGAAAAAAATACCAATATTCAATCCGATTAAAACAAGAAAATCAACTAAAAAATCAAAACGACAACAGCCCTATTTCTCGAATAGTAATGCACAAAAGACAATCCATTCGTTTTCACTTAGAATCTAACCTTTCTGATAACATTACCCTCAGAAACCGGATTGAACAAGTGTGGTATAGCATTGAAAATCAAGCACCACAAAAAGGACTTATTATTTACCAAGACATTCGATGCCAAATCAATAAAAGCTTGAATATTACCGCTAGATACCAGTATTTTAACACCTCCGATTACAACAGCCGTATTTATGTTTTCGAGAATGACCTCCCCTACACATACAACGTTTTGGCTTTCCAAAACACAGGAACAAGATTTTATTTATTAACTAAAATTAAACTTAACTCATACTCACAAATATGGTTTAAATTTGCCCAAACATATTACGATGATAAAATGTTTATAGGTTCGGGAAATGATCAAATTAATAGCAACAAAATCAATCAATTTAACATTCAACTAACATGTCAATTATAAATCACACAAAACTAAGTGTCAATATTAATAAACTAGCAACAATACGCAATGCACGCGGGGGAAACAATCCTGATTTGTTGTATTTTGCCAATAGAATCGAAAACCTTGGAGCCCACGGCATCACTATTCACCCTCGTCCCGATGAGAGACATATAAGATTTTCGGATGTGTATGACCTTAAAAAAACCGTAAAAACTGAGTTTAATATAGAAGGATACCCTAGTGATTCTTTTATTGAAATGGTTCTTGATGTAAAACCAGAACAAGTCACTTTGGTCCCCGACCCGCCCCATGTTCTAACTAGTAACAACGGATGGGATACGATCACAAACCTCGACTTTCTAAAATCTGTTATTGCAAAATTCAAAGCAGCCAACATTAGAACCAGTATTTTTTTGAATCCCGACCCCTCTTTTGTTGAAAGTGCACACGCCACAGGAACCGATAGAATTGAATTATACACCGAAGCATACGCTACTACGTTTCAAGATGACCCTAAATTGGCTATAGCACCCTACATCCAAACGGCTGAAGCGGCAAATAAACTAGGATTAGGCATTAATGCAGGTCATGATTTGGATTTAAAAAACCTAAACTACTTCGCGCAAAACATTCCTGGATTGCTTGAGGTCAGTATTGGACATGCTTTGATTTGCGATGCGCTTGAATATGGTATTGACAATACTGTTAAGATGTATCTTAATCAGTTGAATGTTTCGAAATAATAGGTTTTTCGGTTAATTGCTAGTTTATACACTTAATTTTTCTAGGCTGTCATGTCGACGAAGGAGACATCTCTTTTCTGATAGCGTTTCGGTAACTTTCCTTGTATTTATTCATTCAATAAATTTCGGTTTTACTACAATATTTTTATTAATTTTTAGTTTTTTTCTTCCTACTTTAGCTTCGCTGCGACTGCGTGGTTTTATGGGAAAAAAGTAGGCAACTAAGCGCAGCGACCTCACGAATTCAAAAAAAACAAACAAAAATGAGTAAAAAGCCCACCACGAATGAAAAACTTCAATTTGCCTTAACTCACACACCAGCTCCCCAAAGCTGTCAAATTGAAATTTCGCGCCATTCGTGGACGCCTCCGCACAGTTTTCGTTTTACTATAAACTTTTCATTATATTAAATTTTTTAAAATTAAGAATAACCTTTAATATACTCCCGTGCGGCTGGGTTCCGAGGATTCCCAATAAAATACACTATTATTTAAAGTCACTATGCATGGCGTCTCTACCAATAACCTCACGCTGAACGGCGTGAAACTATTAACTATTTCCCGATAGCTATCGGGACTATTTAACTAATAACGATTAACCACCAACTTTTCATAAACAATGGTTTCATTTTTTAAGTGAATGACAACCAAGTAGAAACCACTACTTAATGCTTCATGTTCTTTTAAACTAATAATTTTCCCTTTTGAATCAAGTATTGTAACTCCAGAAATATCATCGGCATACTGTTGATTGATAGTCACTTTTCCAAAACTTGGATTACTTATCAAATATAATTTAGGTTTAACCAAAATAGATTTTGTGCTAACAAATGGCAAACAATTAACATAATGACTATAAACAACATTTCTTAACGTTGCCAATC
>JBILJV010000137.1:0-2780 GCA_044377005.1 Bacteroidia bacterium | reverse complement strand
TTGGGTGCCGGTGATGGCGGCGGTGTCGTTGGTGCCGGTGATGGCGATGGTGATGTCTTTGCTGACCAGGCCGTCTTTGCTGGTGACGGTGAGTTTGTCAGTGACGGGCTGACCAGCCGTCAGGGCTTGCGTGGCAGGCTTGCTGTTGTCCAGCGTGTAGGTCCAAGCGCCTGTGCTGGGGTTGAGCGTGAAGGTGCCGTAAGTGCCCACCAAGTTGGTGGGTGTTTGCAGCACGTTGTCGGCGCTGTTGGCCGCACCGGTGACGCTGAGCGTGCCCGAGGCTTGGGCGGTGCTGTCTTCGATGGCGGTGCCGGTGCTGGTGCCGCCGATGACCACACCGCTGCCCCCGTCGGTGTTGCCGTTGACGGTGACGGTGATGGTTTGCGAGGCCGTGCCGTCTAGGCTGGTGACGGTGAGTTGGTCGGTGACCTTTTGTCCGGTGCTCAGGGCTTGGGTGGCGGGTTTGCTGTTGTCCAGGGCGTAGACCCAGGTGCCGGTGGCGGTGTTGAGCGTGAAGTTGCCATACGTGCCGGCCGAGGTGGCACTGGTGAGGCTGACCAAGAAGGCTTGGCCGGTGTCCACATCGCTCACGGTGAGGGTGCCGCTGGCGGTGTTTTGGGTAACCAAGTCTTCGGTGACGGTGCCGGTGCTGGTGCCCCCAATGGCCGCGCCGTCGTTGGTGCCGGTGACGGTGACCAAGAGGTCTTTGGCCACGATGCCATCTTTGCTGGCCACGGTGAGTTTGTCGGTGACTTGCTGGCCTTGTATCAGGGCCTGGGTGGCCGCTTTGCTGTTGTCCAGGGTGTAGCTCCAAGCGCCTGTAGTGGCGTTGAGCGTGAAGTTGCCGTAAGTACCGGCCAGGCTGGTGGGCGTTTGCAGCACGTTGTCGGCGCTGTTGGCAGCGCCGGTGACCACCAAGACGCCTGCAACCTGCGAGGTGCTGTCTTCGATCACGGCGCCGGTGTTGGTGCCACCAATGACGGTGCCACTGGCAGCGCCCTCGGCCGCGCCCGTGACGGTGACCACAATGTCTTGTGTGGTGCTGCCGTCTTGGCTGGTGACCGTGAGTTTGTCGGTGACTTGCTGGCCTGCAGCCAAGGCCTGTGTGGCGGGCTTGGTGTTGTCGAGCGTGTAAACCCAAGCGCCAGTGGCGGGGTTGAGCGTGAAGCTGCCGTAAGTGCCAGCCAGGCTGGCCGGCGTTTGCAAGGCGGCTTGGCCGGTGTCCACGTCGCTCACGGTGAGGGTGCCGCTGGCGGTGGTGACAGGGGCGTCTTCGGTCACGCCGCCCGTGGTCTGGCCGGTGATGGCTGCTTTGTCGTTGACGCCGGTGATGGCGATGACGATGTCTTTGGCTGCGCTGCCGTCTTGGCTGGTGACGCTGAGTTTGTCGCTCACTTGCTGGCCTTGCGTCAGGGCCTGCGTGGCCGCTTTGCTGTTGTCCAGTGTGTAGGTCCAAGCGCCGGTGGTGGTGTCCAGGGTGAAGTTGCCATACTGGCCCGCCAAGCTGGTGGGGGCCTTGAGCACGTTGTTGGCGCTGTTGGCCGCACCGGTGACGGTGAGTGTGCCCGCCGCTTGGGCGCTGCTGTCTTCGATGGCGGTGCCTGTGCTGGTGCCGCCAATGAGGGCCACGGGGCTGACTTCGTTGTTCAACGCGTAGTCTTGTGAGGCGCTGGCGGTGACTTTGCCCGCCGGGGTGGTGGCGGACACGCTGGCTTCGACTTTGGTGTCGCGGTCAGCCACCAAGTCGGTGGTGGGCACGTTGATGCTGTAGGTGCCGTTGGCGTTGACGGTGCCCGTAAAGGGCTTGTCGTTGACGGTGAGGGTGACGGTGTCGCCTGCGGCAAACACGCCCGTGACGCGGCCGGTGATGGCGGTGCTGGACGCAGCCGCCTCGGTGACGTTGATGATGTTGTCACCGGTGACCAGGTCCACCACGAGCGCGGTGGCGCTGTTGGGGGTGCCCTCCACCGTGTAGGCCTGGCTGTTGTCCACCGTGCTGACTTGGCCGGTGGCGGGGTCTTTGACGGCCACGCTGACCTCGACTTTTTTGTCGGTATCGGCCTTGAGCTCGGTCATGGGGACCACTTGGCTGTAGCTGCCGTTGGCCGCCACGATGGTGGTGTAGGTCTGGGTGCCCACGCGCAGGGTGACGATGTCCCCGGGCGTGAAGGCGCCGGTGACGCGGCCAGTCAGGGTGAGGCTGGCCTGAGTGCCCTCGGCAGCGCTGATCAGGTTGTCACCGGTGATGGGGTCCAGGGCCACGGCGGCTTTGGCCTGGGCCGAGCCCAGGCTCAAGGTCACGCTGTTGTTGGTGTCGCCACCGTCTTGGTTGGCGTTGCCTGCGGCGTCGGTGAATTGGTTGCTGCCCACGCTGATCTTGGCGCTGGTGGCACCGGTGAGGCCTGGTGTGGGCGTGAAGGTGGCGGTGTAGACCAGCGGGTTGGTGGCGCTCTTGACCAAGGGGCTGAGGGTGCCGCCGGTGACGGTGATGTCGCCGCCTGCGAAGTCGGTGCTGGCCTCGCTCAGGGTGAAGGTGAGGGTGGCGGTTTCGGCGCTGCCCAGGGCGATCTTGTCGGTGCTGACGGCAATGGTGGGTGCGGCGGTGTCGACGGTCAGGGTGAACGGCGCGCTGGTGCCCCCCGTTGGGCTGCTGGCGGTGTAGCTGTGCGGGCCGGTGGCTTGCTCGGGCGCGGTGAAGCTCCAGGTGCCGTCGGGGTTGACGGTGGTGGAGCCCACCACTTTGTCGCCGTCTTTGATGGTGACGACTTCGCCGGGCGTGC
>JBILJV010000021.1:0-34071 GCA_044377005.1 Bacteroidia bacterium | reverse complement strand
TCACTTCAATGTAGTTAGATTTTATTGTGTCTCTGAATCCTGCCAAATTAGTTCCTTTTAATCCAACAGAATATAAGCCTGCAATATCCATCACAATTTGAGGATTAGCTGAGTTTTTATTAGTGTTATTTATATATCGAACGCCATTACTTGGTGTTATTGTCCATTCGTATGTATTGCCAAAATTAGGCGTTGTTGTGTTGCTAAACTTAAAGGTGTCAATTTGTCTAAATCCTTTTGTTTTATTTACATTAAAGTTAACACGAGGCCCTAATAAAGAAGGTTGTGGTTTTCTGTAAGTATCTCTGTAACGAACTAAATTAGGGACAAATTGATTGTTTAAATTGGAGCCTGTTACCTCTAATACAGGGATTTTTTCAGATTTACTCAACCATTTGTACTCTATACGACTGTTAGGAAATCCAAGAGTAATAGCCTGTTGTCCTGGAATAGCCAAACGTAAGGAGTCAATTTCTTCTACTTTTGATTTTATTTTAATACAACTGACTGCATTTGCATAAGGGGTGCTAATGACACCCCAACCTTCAACTGTATTAATGCGGTATCCTTTTTGTTCAAAGCTGCCAACATTGAAAAAAGAAATACCAAATGGAGTTGTAACTTTAAAAGTAGATGAATCGTAATCGTTAAAATTTAATGGAAATTGGTATATTTCGTCTTTGTCAGAATATACGCCACCTGTTTTAAATGTATTTCCTTGAATTGGTAATGTAAATGCGGTTCCAACTGCTCTCCAAGAATTACTGTTTTTTTCAAAAAAATTATAAATGTCTTTGAAAGAAAATTGTCCTTGTCCAACACTGTCCGCAATTTTGTATCCAAATGCACCAAAAGGTAATCCAGATAAAATTAAACTAGCATAAGGGGTTTGACTTAAGGTTTGAAATTTGTACAATTCTTGGTTATTAATTCCCAAATTTTTATAATCCCAATTGAAATTTGCTCCAGTTTGTATGAAATTAAAGGTACCAACAGATGCATTTGAATATCGAATAGTATCTCCACTGCTAGGCATATCCGAACTGTTAATACTTATTTGAGCATTAGTATTTTGAATATAAAGGAAGGAAAATAAAAAAAGTAAAGTAAAGGCTTTAATCATGGTTAATAAAAATGTAAAATTAATACTATTTTTGAAAATTACAAATGAATTCAATTATACACCATAAACGTGCAATCATTTTTTTGTTGCTTTTATTCTGTGGATCGATGTATGCCAATCGTTCCGATAGTTTTTCTGTAAAGCACACAAATATTAATTTGTCTATCAGGAACTTTTTGCAAAAAAAAATCAATGGATTCACTCGGCACAAGATTGTATTTAAGGTTTCAACCAATACCGTGGATTTTGATTTATCTGGGATGTCAATCGATTCAATATTAACGGACAACAATTCTTTGACCTATTCAAGAACAGGTGATAGGGTTAAAATTCAGTTGAGCAAAACCCATCTTAAAAACGATACTTTGAACCTCGCGATATATTATCAAGGTACACCAGCTGCTGATCCAAGTGGTTGGGGTGGTTTTTATTTTACTGGTGATTATGCATTCAATTTAGGGGTTGGGTTTCAGGTTAATCCTCATACCTACGGTCGTGCATGGTTCCCTTGTATAGATGAGTTTGATATGAAAACATCTTATACATTAAACATTGAAACGGATACCAATTACATGGCTGCGGCAAATGGTATTTTAACCTCAGTTACGACATTGCCGAATTCAAAAATATGGCATTATCATGAGGCAGTTCCGATGTCAACTTATTTGGTTTCTGTTTCTGTAAGTAAATATTCTGTTGTTAATTCTAATTATCTCGGCATTAATTCTGAGTTTCCCGTATGGTTGATGAGTATTCCAGGCGATACTATTAAGGTTAAACAATCGTTTGTAAATTTGCCAAAAGCAATAGAAGCATTTGAAAAAGCTTTTGGACCACAACTGTATAGCAAGGTAGGCTATAATATGGTACCTTTTTCGGGTGGTGCTATGGAACATGCTGGAAATATAACCTATCCGGCTCCATTTGCCAACGGGACTTTAAGCTACGAAACATTAATGGCGCATGAATTGAGCCATCACTGGTGGGGCAATAATGTAACTTGTAAAACTGCTGAAGATATGTGGTTGAATGAAGGTTGGGCTAGTTACTGCGAGTATTTGTTTAATGAAGCGGTTTATGGCAAAGGTCTTTACAAGTCTAGTATTCTAACTAACCATGTATTTGTATTGCGATTTGCACACGTAAGAGACCAAAATGTATTTTCTATGACCAATATTCCTCACGATTACACTTATGGAAGTCATGTATATAAAAAAGGAGCGGATGTCATTCATAGTTTAAGAGGAATAATGGGCGACTCTAGTTTTTATGAAGCCTGTAAAGCATACCATCAAGTATATAAACTTTCCAACGCAAGTACAGATGATTTGATGAATGTATTTAAGCAATATGGTGGCGATAAAGTGGTATCTTTCTTTCAGAATTTTGTTTATGAAAAAGGGTTTCCACATGTTATTATCCAAAAACAAATACACTCTCAACAAAATGCAAAAAACAAATTGAAGTTTTTTACGTATCAAAATCCTAAGTTTACAACACGATTGTATAAAAACATGCCAATGGAAGTGTTCTTCTTCAAAAATGCCAATCAGTTTGAAAAACGTACAATTGCCATTAATAATCAAACAGATTCTTTTGAAGTGGAATTGCCATTTAAACCTGTTTTTGTGTGTTTGGATTTCGATGAAAAATGGAGTGATGCCATAACAGATAGGGTTATACATACTAATTTAACTGGCGCATTTGATTTGCCAGAAACATTTTCAAAAGTAATATTTCAAAAAAATATTGATTCTTCCTTCGTTAGGGTAGAACACCATTGGGTTGGTCCCGAATTATACCGAACCACTTCGCCATACAAAAGTCAATCGAGATACTACACTGTGGATGGTATTTACCACGATTCAGTGGTGTTTGATTTAGAAATTAGTTATGATGGTAGGAAGTCAGGAAGTTCCGTTGGTTTTCTCGACCAAGATTTAATTAATGTTACTGAAGATAGTTTAACTGTAATGTACAGAGCATTCCCTGGAGATTATTGGAGAGTATGGCCACAACTAAACTTTGCACGTGGTAGTTTGTTTGATAAGCAAGGTAAAATTACTCTAAAAAATGCGGCAAAAGGGGATTATGTATTGGCAATTTATGACAAAAGGTTGGGATTGCCTCAAATTATCGATTTAGACAGTGTTAAATTCAATTGGCATGTGTCTCCTAATCCTGCAAAGAATAAAATTACAATACGATTTGATTGTCCAACTTGTCCTTCAATGAACAGCTTTGTAGAGATAAAAAGCATTAAAGGAGAGTCTTTGAAAAGAATAACAAGAAAATCAGGAACACCTGAAATAAATATAGATATTAGCGATTTAAGCAATGGTGTATATGTTATTAAATATTACAGTAAGGGGTTTTCAGAATCCAAAAAAATCATCATAGAAAAATAAATTTAATATCTTGTTGAAACATAGATTTTAAATAAACCCCGAAAGACCTTAATTTTGCACAAAATGGAATTAGCAACATTAGAACAAGCCAAACAACTTGGATTATTAGCAGAAGAGTTTGATAAGATTAAAGAAATTTTAGGTCGCACGCCTAATTTTACTGAATTAAGTATCTATTCAGTAATGTGGAGTGAACACTGCTCTTACAAAAACTCTATTACTTGGTTAAAAACTTTACCCAAAGATGGTCCATATATGCTTGCGAAAGCAGGTGAAGAAAACGCCGGATTAGTGGATATAGGCGGAGGATTGGCTGTTTGTTTTAAAATTGAATCTCACAATCACCCTTCTGCGATTGAGCCTTATCAAGGTGCTGCTACAGGTGTAGGTGGAATTAATAGAGATATTTTTTCGATGGGAGCTCGTCCTATTGCTCAATTAAATTCATTGAGATTTGGAAATATACAAACCGCTAGAACCAAGTGGTTGTTAAAAGGGGTTGTTAAAGGTATTGGGGATTATGGAAATGCTTTTGGTATTCCAACCGTTGGTGGTGAGGTGTATTTTGACGATTGTTATGAAACTAATATTTTGGTTAATGCCATGAGTGTTGGAATTGCCAAAGTTGGAACTACAATTTCAGCCATAGCTGAAGGATTAGGAAATCCAGTTTATATTTTTGGTTCAACAACTGGTAAAGACGGAATACATGGAGCAGCCTTTGCAAGTAAAGATATATCAGAAGACAGTATCAATGATTTGCCTAGTGTTCAAGTTGGGGATCCTTTTTACGAAAAATTAATATTAGAGGCAAGTATGGAGTTAATCCAAACAGGTGCTGTAATAGGTATGCAAGACATGGGTGCTGCAGGAATAACATGTAGTACCAGTGAAATGGCTGCCAAAAGTAAAACTGGAATGAAAATTCATTTGGATAAAGTGCCTTTAAGACAAGCCAATATGAAAGGTTGGGAAATTTTATTATCTGAAAGTCAGGAAAGAATGTTGGTGATCGTAGAAAAAGGAAAAGAACATTTGGCGGAAGCTATTTTCAAAAAATGGGAAATAACCTATTCGCAAATTGGAGAAGTAACTGAGTCTCAAAGAGTACAGTATTATTACCACGGAGAATTAGAAGCAGATATTCCAGCAGAAAGTTTAGTATTAGGCGGAGGAGCACCAATTTATAAAAGAGAATGGGAAACCCCTCAGTACTTTAAAGACATTGAAAGATATAATATTGACAATATTCCTCAAGTTGAAAATTTAAAAGAGGTTGCTGAGTTTTTAATGCAACAACCTAACATTGCTTCAAAAAAATGGATTTTCAATCAATATGATAGTATGGTTGGAACAGTGAATCAAAGCACTAATTTCCCAAGTGATGCTGCCATTGTAAAAATAAAAGGAACAGATAAATCTTTAGCATTAACAGTCGATTGTAACAGTAGATATGTGTATTCAAATCCACATGTTGGTTGTGCAATTGCTGTAGCAGAGGCGGCTAGAAATATAGTTTGTTCAGGCGCAAGACCAAGTGCTGTTACCAATTGTTTGAATTTTGGAAACCCTTACGATAAAGAAGTTTATTATCAGTTCAAACACAGTATTGACGGGATGCGTGAAGCCTGTTTGAAATTCAATACCCCTGTAACAGGAGGTAACGTAAGTTTTTACAACCAAAGCACTGAAGGCGTTGCAGTATATCCAACTCCTACTATCGGTATGGTTGGTATTCTTGAAAAACCAGAACATCAAACTGGACTTGCATTTAAGGAAGAAGGCGATTTGATTTATTTAATAGGTCAGTCACAAAATGATATTTCTAGTAGTCAATATTTGGCAAAATACCACAAAGTTGCGTTTTCTCCTGCACCTTGGTTCGACTTAGAGGAAGAAAAAAGATTACAAGATGCTATTTACGAATCTATAGAAAACGGAATTGTAAGTTCAGCACACGACGTGAGTGAGGGTGGTTTGTTTGTAACTTTAATGGAATCAGCGATGAATAGTCACTTAGGTTTCAGAATTCAATCAGACAATGCCTTTAGAAAAGATGCATGGTTGTTTGGGGAAGGTCAAAGTAGAGTAGTATTAACAGTTAATCCATCACAAAGAGAATTATTGGAAAATCACTTTGGTACACATGGTTTAAATTACCAACACATTGGTGAAGTAAAAGGCGGTAATGCAATGATTGATGGAGAAGATTTTGGTTCTTTAGAACACTTTAAGTCTCTTTATGACAATGCAATTGGAAATGCTTTGGTTTAAAATCCAAGCTTACTTATAATAATTGATAGTTCAAAACACCTAAGATATTTTACATTTAAAAAATCTTAGGTGTTTTTTTATTCAACTGTATAGACAAAACCTTTGATTAAAAATTGAATTACTTTAATTTTTTAGCTTCATTCCAAAAACCATCCATTTCTTCCAAACTCATTTCCTTCAAGTTTTTATTATTTTCTTTGGCTTTTAGTTCAATGTATTCAAAGCGTTTTTTGAACTTAATATTTGTTTTTTCCAAAGCATCATCAGGATTAATATTTATGAAACGGGCGTAATTAATTAGAGAAAACATTAAATCTCCAAACTCTTCTTCTTTTTCAGCAAGGGTTTCTGCGGTTTTAAACTCATTGAGTTCTTCATTCACCTTGTCCCAAACTTGTTCTTTATTTGGCCAATCGAATCCTACTTGAGCTGCTTTTTCTTGCATTCTGTATGCTTTTACTGTACTTGAAAGTGTTTTAGGGACACCATCTAACACAGAGGTTTTACCTCCTTTTTTCTCGCTCAACTTAATTTGTTCCCAATTTTGTTTTACCGTATCGGAATCATTGGCAGTGACATCACCATAAATGTGGGGATGCCTTCTAATTAATTTGGCATTCAGAGATTCAATCACATCATTGAGGTTGAAAAGGTTTGTTTCGGAAGCTATTTTAGAATAAAAAACAATGTGTAAAAGCAGATCGCCCAATTCTTTTTTAATTTCATTGGAATCTTGATTTAGAATGGCTTCATTGAGTTCATAAACTTCTTCAATAGTTAAATGTCTAATGGAATCAATAGTTTGTTCACGGTCCCATGGACATTTTATGCGCAATTCATCCATTATAGTAAGTAGTTTTTTAAAGGCAATTTCGGGATTCTGCATGATTCAAAATTAAGTTTTTTTCCAAAATAGTTTTTATTTTTAAAAGATATTTTACATTTGACTTAATTACTATGTTTTAAATAAAAGCCTCAAACTCAAATTTGCTGTTATTAATATGGATTGCACATTTAGCTCATTAAAAAGAATATTATTAATAAACAGACTGAAATTGTTAATTAGAATATAAAAAAGTAACTAGTTTATAATATTATAGTTATAAAAATTCTTAATTATTGATTGGTTTTTTTTTATTAAAAATTTGTTATATTAAGTAAATTTTTTAAATTTGATGCCTATTATATATTAAAAAATGAAAAAAATAACTATTTTAATGTCTGCAGTAATAATGGCTGCTGTTCTTTTTACAGGTTGTAAAAAGGGGACTGATGATGAACCTAAAGGTAATGGAACTGTTGTAGCTGAAGGTCCAGCACAAGTTCAAAATGCTGTTGTGATTTACTTTGGTGGTGCTTGGTGTCCTCCTTGTGGGGCTTATGGTAAACCAGCTAAAGAAGCCATAAAAGAAGCATTAGGTGATAGAGTGACACTAATCAGTTGCCAACTTGCAGCTGGTAGAGTAGACCCTATGGATAACCCATCTTCAATTCAATTAGCTTCTAATGTTTTTGGAGTTCAATCTTTCCCAAGTTTATTTATTGGTGGAGCGAATGATATTATCTCTAGCATTCCAAGTAATACTGCCATGTCAACTAGTTCTGTAGCAGCTGCAAATACGGCAAAAAACAAAACAGCTATTGCTGCTGTTGACGCTACAATGTCTATTTCTGGTAATTCACTTACAATTAATACTAGAACAAAGTTCTTTGTTGACCAAACTGAAGAATACTATCTTGCTGCTCATGTTATAGAAAGTGGTTTAAATCATACTCAAAGTTCTGACTTAAGTAAAAATAAAGATATTCATGACAATGTTTTAAGAGTTACTGCTTCTACAGCTGGTACAGGCGATTTAATTTCTGGTAACAACAAAAAAGACGAAGTTAAAACTAAGTCATTTACAGTTGCTTTAAATGATGCATGGAAAAAAGAAAACATGAAAGTTGCATTAGTATTATGGAGAAAAAATTCAGATGGTAAATACACTATCTGTAATGGTTTCAGTAAAAGTATTCAATAAATAGTACCTAAATATAGACAAAAGCCCTGAATTTAATTCAGGGCTTTTTTTTTTGTCTTTGTGTTAAATATATTAAAATTATTTTGGAAACTATAGTTATTTGTATAAATTTGTATTGTATAAATTATATAAATAAGATAAATATGAAAAAAATTACAATTTTAAGCTCCTTGTTTTTGGCATCAACTATGTTTTTTATTGGTTGTAAGAAAGATGATGTTAAAAAAGATGATTCAAGCACAAACAATACAGCTACTGGCTTAATGGTTGAAAAGAAAAACACATCTTTAGTTTCTAAAACTACTGCAACTTGGTGTGGCCCATGCGGTGCTTGGGGTTGGACACTTTTTAATGATATTATGTCATCAAATTCAGACAAAGCAATTTATGTAGGATTATATGCAAGTAATTCATCTTCAAACAAAAATGATTTGTTTTATCAATCTTCTGCAACAACCCTTGCAAATGAATGGGGAATTAAAGGTTACCCAACATTCTCTACTAATGGTTACAACACGATGAGGTATTCAGGTTCAGGAGGAATATATACAACATTATCAAAAAATACAACTGACAGTGCAGTAAACGCTCATACAAGTGCTTCAGTTTTAGCTAATGCAAACAATAGTTTTAAAATCGAGGGAAACAAAGTAAAAGTAAATATAACTACAAAGTTTTTTGAAGATAAAGCAGGAGAATATTATGTAGCTACTTACCTTTTAGAAGACAAAGCTTTGAATGTACAAAATGGACAAACTGGAACAGTTGAACATCATTACGTATACAGAGGTGCTTTTGATGGTAAAGTATGGGGAACTAAAATTAATAAGATAGGTGCAAATCAAACAGAAGATTTCACAGCTGAAATTACATTCCAAGACACTTGGGTATCAAAAAACTTTAAAGTTGTAAATGTAATTTATAAATTAGTTAATGGTAAATATATTTTTGTTAATGCGAACGGCACTAAATAATCATATAAAATTTTAATATTGAAAAGCGCTCTGAAATCAATTCAGAGCGCTTTTTTTATTGTCTTTTTTTAAAAGATGTATTTGTTTGGTAAAATCTTTAAAAAAAATTAATATTGTATACCATGAATAGTCGTTTTCTATGCTTGTTTTTTGCTTTTGCCTGTTTTAATAGTTATGCGCAAAATTATTTTGCCATTAGAAATGATGGCGATATTCATAAAGGCTATTTTCTTGATCAAGTGTATGACGAAGGAACCCAAAGACTTTTGACTTTTCCCTCAAATGATTTGTTTTCCCCAACAGTAAATATTCCCTTTCCATTTAATTTTTATGGGACACAATACCAACAATTCAAAGTGTCTGACAATGGTTTTTTGACATTTAATCTATCATCCAATCAAACGACATACAGTCCACAGTCAATTCCGTCTAATTCTATTTTTGCTTTTTACAATGATTTTAAATTGGCTCAATTTCCTAATCCAAACAAAGGGTTAGGAGTTAAAGTATATGCCTATACATTTGGTGAAGCTCCCAAAAGACAATT
Organism: Bacteroidia bacterium; assembly: GCA_044377005.1. Taxonomy (GTDB): domain Bacteria; phylum Bacteroidota; class Bacteroidia; order NS11-12g; family UBA955; genus JABMMZ01. The sequence continues at coordinate 24,721 of JBILJV010000021.1, read as the reverse complement.
TGTAATTCAATATTTTGGCCTTAGTAGGTTCAATGATTCTTTTCAAACGCCAACGAATAACGCGAGTGTGTATGCTTTTGCAATCGTTTTACACGAAGGTAATCAAGGGCGTTTTGATATTGTTTATTCACCATATGGGGACAAAAATTTAAAAGGATTTGTAGGATGTAAGTCAGCTTCAGGTACTACTTATTTGGTCAATGATAGTGCCATTCAGTTGCCTCAACAGTTTAGTTTTAATACCAGTCAATTTATCGTTTATCAATTTAATGTTGGAAGGCAGCTGCAAGAAGATGTTCAGATTTTAGATGTAAACGTCAATAAAATTTATCCAACCAATGCCATAGTAAATTTTAATGGACGTTTAAAAAACAATGGAAAAAATATATTAAATTCTGTTGTATTAAATTATGCTATTAACAATGGAGATACTATTTCTCATCAACTTTCTCAATTGAATGTTTTGCCAAATGGTCAACAGAAATACAGTTTTAATCATCCAATTTCATGGACCAGCGGAACCATTGGCTCTTTGAACCAAGTTAGATTTTGGACCTCTTTGCCTAATGGTAAATTAGATTCTTTAGATGAAAACAATCAATTTCTTACTCAAATATTAAGAAATCAAAACAATAGTACGATAGAAAGAAGTGTGATGTTTGAACTTGCTACAGGGGCTTGGTGTGGGTTTTGTCCTGATGGGCATTTATTGCTAAAACAAGCTGTTGAAAAATACGGTAAAAGGGTAGTGCCTATCTCGTATCACGAAGATGATAGTATGAGTACTGCTGATGGAAATGTCATTTTAAGACGTTATGTAAGCAGTTATCCTGATGCTTTTTTAGATAGGGTTAGTTTTTTGGGAAGTAAAGCAACTTGGTTGAATGATTTGGAAAGCAGATTAAGTGTTCGTTCACCCATTGAAATTTCAATTGTAAATAAAGATTTTAATAGTACTACCCGAAGATTATCATATACCGTCAAAATAAAATTTGTTGATTATTATTATGGACGTTTAAGGATAGGTGGAATGATAACAGAAGACAATGTAAGAGGAGTGGAGGCCAATAATTTGTGGAGTCAAAGTAATTATTACAGCAGTCAACATGTGTCTGGAGGAAGTGCAGGGCCTACTCACCCTTTCTTCAATGAGTTGGAGTTTATGCATGGATACAAACACCGTTTTGTTCTTAAAGAAATGTTGGGTGGTCCCACAGGTTATTCTGGAATAATTCCCCAATTAGTGCAACCCAATACAGAAATAGAATATACCTTTGAAACAATATTACCCCCTGTTAAAAAAGTTTCATACCAAACAGAAAATAATACCCCCTTTTGTAGTACCATTGATAATGTAGGGATGAATGAAGGTTTTAATGTGCCTGCAAGGTTAAACTTAATCGCTTACGTGATGGATGAAGATTCTAATGATATTTTTAATAGCCCAATATTAAATACTTTTCAAGAAAAATTGTGGGATTTAGAAAATAATATTTCAGACATTCAATTGAATAATAATATTTATTTATTTCCTAATCCTGCTGGAAATATACTCAATATCAAAGCTTCTGACGGAGAAATAATTCTTGGAATAAAAATTAAATCAATTTTAGGTAATACCATTCTCACGTTTGACAATAATTCACAAACATTAAATATTGAAGGTTTGACAAATGGGGTATATATTGTAGAATACAATTACAAAGGTCAATTTTATCAAATGAAGTTTTTGGTGAACTCAATTTACTAATCATGCGGTTCTTGCATAGTTAAAGGATTGTCGGAAATGGCTTGTCCCATATCTCTCCATAAATAACCATTCACTATTTTAGTATAAGGTGTAAAATTGTCTTCAAATAATTTTCCAGTTCCTAATCCAGAATGAAGTGTGTTGTGCTTTGAAGCGGCATATTGTGCTATGGCATTCAATCCAATATTACTCTCTAAAGCAGAGGTCAGCCACCATCCAATTTTTAATGATTCAGCTGCCTTTATCCATTCGTCAGATTGTATAAATCCACCAACCAAATTTGGTTTTAATACAATGTATTGGGGTTGCACAAAAGTGAGTAAATCTTTCATTTCTTGGGGGTCATTAATACCAATTAGTTCCTCATCTAATGCAATAGGGATAGGTGATTCTATACAAAGTTTTTTTAATTCTTTGGTCTGTTTAGGTTTTATAGGCTGTTCAATACTATGAATGTTAAATTGACTTAGAATATTAAGTTTTTCTAAAGCATTTTTGCTCGTAAAGGCACCATTTGTATCCAAACGAAGTATGGTATTTTTCCCCTTTTTATGTTTTCTTATAGTTGCTAATAATTCACATTCTTTTTCAAAATCATGAGCCCCAATTTTAATTTTAATACATTCGAAACCTGATTCAATTTTCTCAATGGCTTCATCTTTCATTTCTTTTAAGCTACTCATCCAAACCAATCCATTAATAGGAATACCTTGTTTGCCAATGGTATAAAAGTTCATAAAAATATGTTGTTTGCCGCCATTTCGAAGGTCAAGCAAAGCGGTTTCTATGCCAAATTTGATTGAAGGGAAAAGCTTAAAATCAAAGTTCTCTATGTTTTTTCCCTTATTAATAGCTTGAACCAAATCCTTTAATTTGTCTTCATATTCGGGAATGTCATCTATACTTAATCCTGTTAAAGGGGCACATTCCCCAATGCCAAAAGTATCGGGGAATAAGGGGTTCCATACTTTTAAAAGCCAAATAGTGCGATGTTTATATGAACCACGACTCGTAGTAGCCGGTTTTTTGAATAATAATTGGTGTTTACTTACAGATGCTTTAAGGCCCATTATTTTAAAAGAAAAATTGAATAGTAATTAAAGAAATTGAAAATACAAAGGTGCCTAATGACAGGCGTTTCAGTTGAGCATTGTAATCATTTCGTGTATTACAATTACTTAATTGAATGTAATGGAGTAAAATAAATAGACTAATTGCAACAAAGTATATAAACAGCATAAGATTCAGTTGATTGGCAACACTACTCAGAATGAAAACAAAGGCCAAACAAAGTAATACTAAGTGGTAAATGAGTGCCTTTGGTTTGCCTATTTTAGCAGGTATTGTCCATTTGTTTTTTTGACGGTCGGAATCTATGTCTCTTATGTTATTAATGTTCAAAACGCCTACACTTAAAAACCCGATACTTAAAGATAAAAATAAGGCATCTAACTCAAGTGTTTGTGTTTGAAGGTAATATGATCCCAATACTGACAATAATCCAAAAAACACAAATACAGAAAGGTCGCCAAAACCATTGTATCCATATGGTTTTTTACCTGCAGTGTAAAAGTAAGCAGCCATAATTCCAGCAATACCCAGGCTTAATAAAACATAAAAAGAAGCATTAAATGTCTCGATGGAATAGACTAATAAACTTATACCAAGCATTAAACATATTATAATCAGAACCACAATCATGAATCGCATTGCGCTTATTGTGATTTGTCCAGAGGCTAGCATTCTGTCAGTTCTTTCATCGGTGTCGGCACCATTTTTAAAATCACCATAATCATTGGCGTAATTACTTAAAATTTGAAGGAAAACCGCTGTTAATACACAAAGAACAAAACTAATATTATCGCATGTATTATTTTTTAAATAAGCCAGAAGATTACCTGAAACAGTTCCGGCCAAAGCCAATGGAAGTGTTCTTAATCGGGCGGCTTTTATCCAAGGTCTTATAGGCATGGTGTTCTTCCTCCATCTACTACCACATTAGTTCCTGTAATATACGAAGCAAATTGGCTGCATAAAAATGCCGCTGCATATGCAGGTTCTTCTGGTTTAGCAAATCTACCCATAGGTATTTCCATCAACATTTCATCTTTTATTTCATCATTGTGCTTGGAGAGTTTGTTTGCTTTATTTGAGATAATACCAGTTAATCTTTCGGTTTCTGTAGCGCCAGGTAAGATGTTGTTAACTGTAATTTGATAAGGGGCAAGTTCGTTTGCTATGGTTTTTGACCAATTTCCAACAGCTCCTCGTATTGTATTGCTAACGCCCAAATTGTGAAGCGGAACTTTCACAGAGGTTGATATAATATTAATAATTCTACCAAACTGATTTTTTTTCATGTTCGAAATGACTGCTTGAGTCATGAGTTGATTGTTAATTAAATGAGCACTAAAAGCTGCAAAATATTCCTCTATTGGAGCGTCAATCGCTTTTCCTGCCGGAGGTCCACCAGTATTGTTTATTAGAATGTCAATTTGTAATTCACTGATTTTGGGAATCAATGCTTTAATAGATTCATTTTGTGAATAATCCGCAATAAAATATTGGTGTTTTTGTCCTTCTGTGGTATTTAATTCCTGAACAACTGTTTTTAGTTTATCTTCATTTCTGGCAAGTAAAATAATAGAGGCTCCACATTCTGCAAGTTGAACCGCTATTGCTTTTCCTATCCCCTGAGTGCTACCACACACTAATGCTGTTTTGTTCTTTAAATCTATCTTCACTAGGCAAAGGTAAGGGCTTATTAAGTATTTTTAAAAATTGAAGACTATTCTTTTTTGTTCTATTATTAGTTTTTTTAATCATTTTTAAAGAATTGCTCAACTTGTATTATTGATTTTTGCAAATTATTTTATTTTAATATGTCACTTTGTAGAAAATCGTTTTAATATTTCTAAAAATTTGACCTATTTGTTAATTAATAATACGGTTAACAAAAGAGATTGGTTTATTGCAAAATCAATAGATATAAACGCTGCTTAATTTGAATATTCAAAAATCAAATAAAAAATGAACATTCAATTTAATTGGCTAAAATTTATCTTCTCGTTCAGTATAGTTGTTATTTTATTTCCTTCGTGCTCAATAACTAAATGCAGGTATTCTAATGGTTTTAATTTAAACATAAATTCAGGGTTTAATAAAGAAAAAAAAGAATGGTTAGCAAATAAAAGAGATAAAACGAAACCAACAGACAGCATGAAATTGGTTGAATCTAAAATGATACAAATAAGTACGCAATTTAATTCGAGACAATCTCAGGAATTGGCTCAAAAGCATGAAATGATTGATTATGTTAATGCGAATATTTATCAAGATAGAATTGAGGAAACTCATACAATGAACTATGGAAATAACATTAAATCTATAAACCAATTAAAGGAGGATGTAGTTATAAAAGACACAAAAAGAATTGTTAAAACGGTTAAAAAAACAATACAAAAAGAGACTGGTTTTTGGGATACTTGGCTTGGAAATGCATTGATAGAGGTGGCAGCATTTATTCTAGGATTAATATTGTTTTTAGGAATAATGTATTTTGTTTTAATGTTTGAAACATTTTCAATCCCTTTGCAATTTTTGTTAATTGTAATTGGTCTTATTTTGTTTATGGTTGTTTTATCTGAATTGTTTAATTCTGCTACAGATGCTGTTTTTGATATTTTCACTAGGTAGAATTTGATTGTTTAATGAGTTTTTGTCTAAAAAATGAATTTGGATTGGTTTTTGTTTTTTTGTTAAATACCTTATTATTGCTTTTAATGGATAACCCAATTTCAAACTCTTCCCATTCTTTCAAGTTTCTTTTTTTATGTTTAATGTTTGTCAGAACGGTATACTCACAAACACCACAACTCTTAAAGGATTGCAATCCACAAAATGGCTCATCAAATCAATATGGTCATACTATTGTCAATAACACATTGTTTTTTGTGGCAGACGATGGTTTAAATGGTGAGGAGCTTTGGAAAACAGACGGTACAGAAAAAGGAACAATAATAGTAAAAAATATTGGGTTTGAACATTTTCGTTCCTTTCCAAAAGAGCTAACTCATTTGAACGGAATACTTTATTTTACCGCTAATGATGAAAAACATGGTTATGAATTATGGAAGTCAGACGGAACTGACATAGGAACTGTTTTAGTGAAGGATATAAACAAAGGAAAAAGCAGTTCTCAGCCTAGTTTGTTAACTATTTATAATCAGCAATTGTATTTTGTAATTAACGAGAATGGTTTATTTTCAACTATATGGCAATCTAACGGAACAGAATCAGGAACTATTTCCGTTTCCAAAATACAACAGGGAAGCGATAAGATTAAGATTTCAAATATAGTCCCAGTAGGTCGTTTTATGTATTTAATTGGAGAGATTAATGGTAAATTAGCACTTTGGTCTTTGGAAAAAGGGAATAATCAATTGACCTTTCTTAGAACCTTTGAAACAAAAGGGTATGAAAATAAAGAGTCTTTTTCTTCAATCAACGAAACTTTGTTGTTTTCTGCGAGTAATGAAAGGAATAATGAAGAGTTGTGGATTACGAATGGAACTAAAGACGGAACAAAATTACTTAAAGAACTATTCCTTGGTTCCAATCCTTCCTCACCTAAACATTTTTTCAAACACCAAGATAAAGTTTATTTTACTGCCAATAATGCCAAAAGTGAATCTGAATTATGGCAAACGGATGGTAGTTTAAATGGGACAAAATTGATTAAGAAAATAGGAAGTTTTGCAAATAGTAAAATAGATGTCAAATATGCAGCATTAGGGAAAAGTTTAACAATGAGTGTAGTCGTTGATAATAAAAACCAACATACAGTTTATGGAATAATAGAAAATGGTTTTAAATCTATTGCAACTTTTAATATCAATGATTTTCAAAATAGAATTGGTGTAGTAAATGGTGAATTGTATGTCAAAAAACAACTTAATCCTCAAGAAGAAGTATTGTGTAAGTTGGGTATAAATACCAATCAACAAAAGGATATTATTGTTAAAAACAATTTAGGGATATACAGTTCTGTTTTGAGCTTTTTTGAATGGAATGGTCGATTTATAAGTGTTGCCAATGATGGTATTAATGGTTTGGAATTGTTCGAAGTTAAGAACAATCAATACACTTTGATAAAAAATATACAAGAAAAAGGAGTAGGATCTAATCCCTCTAGTTTTAGAAAATTAGGAACTCAGTTTTCGTTTTTTACACTTCCTAATTCACAACAAACGGAATTATGGATAAGTGACGGTTCAAGTGCTAACACTAAACAAGTATATTCTTTTAATTTGGAAGAGGATGAAACTATCGATGGTGTTATCTCCATGAATCAACTATTGTATTTTTTTAAAAGGAATTTTAATCAATATGAATTTTGGCAAAGCAATGGTACAGAAAAAGGAACTAAACTTTTGAAAACAATTAAGATTAAAGATTTTAAAGATAAAATTGCGATTGAAGATTTTAAAGTCAAGAAAGTAAAAAGTGATATTCAGCAATATTATCCAATTTCTATAATTCAAAATCAAGGTAAACTATACTTTAATTTATTTACAGAAAGTGCAGGTAATGAACTTTGGACTTATGATTCTAAATTGGGGGAGTTAAAATTATTAAAAGATATTTATAGGGGGAATGAATCTTCAAATCCTTCGTATTTTATTGTATTTAAAGAATCAGTGTTTTTTGCCGCTACCAATTACAATGAAGGAACAGAGTTTTGGAAAACAGATGGAACTGATGCCGGAACATTGATGGTAAAAGATGTATGGCATGGCGCAAATAGTTCTTCGCCTGCCCATTTCCAAGTGTTTAATAATCACTTGTATTTTGCTGCTACTTCTGAGCAAAATGGAGATGAGTTATGGAAAAGCGATGGAACCTCTAATGGTACTCAGTTACTTAAAGACATTAATGTAGGGACTGAAGATTCTCATCCTGAGGCATTGGTTAGTAATGGTGCGTTTTTGTTTTTTGTAGCCAATAATGGTAAGCAAGGAGTTGAGCTTTGGCAAAGTGATGGAAGTGCCGAAGGGACCAAAATGACCAAAGATTTATTTGCAGGAGGAGAAGGAAGTTCGCCACAATTTTTAACGCCATTCAATGGGTTCCTTTTTTTTGTTGCCGAAGAGGATAATACCGGAAATGAACTTTGGATTAGTAACGGAACCGAAAAAGGTACAAAGTTGATTAAGGATATTAAAAAAGGGAAGCCACATTCATTTATTGAGAATTTGTGTGTTGTAAATGAAAGCTTGTATTTTAAAGCTTTAAGTGGAGAAAATAATCCTGAAGTATATGCTTTACAAATTAAAAACAAACAAGTGGAAGAGTTAGTAGGGGAGTATAGTAAAGATAATAGATTGCCTCCATTTCATTTTTTTGAATTTAATGGCAAACTTTATTTTGTGGTGGATTCCATAAAAACAGGTGCAGAACTTTGGATGATTCCATAAATAAAAGCCAATCTAATTAGATTGACTTTCTTTATGGTTTAATGTCTGACTATTTTTGAATGGTTATTTTTTCAGAGCTGAAATAGTTGTTGCAAATTAATTTTAAAGTGTAAATACCATTGTTTAAGCCATCAACATCTATTTTATATTTATTTATACCATCAAAGTTTGTAATTGTTTTTTCTTTAAAAATAAGTTGTCCTTGGTGGTTGAAAAGCTGAAATTCAACTGGGTTATTTTGAGTGTTAAGATACTCAATATTAATTATTGATGAACTAGGATTAGGGAAAATAGTAATGATTTTCTTTGTTGCAACCTCTGTTTTTAATCTAGTTGTAGGTTTGTTAAAGCTAAAACCATCAACATATAACACACTCGCCCCATAGGCATTGTCTCCAGGTTCAAAAGCTGCACAATAAATAGAAGCACTATCAGGAATGCCTTGGAAATTATTAAAATAGTTTATTGGAATGGCTGTTTGAGAATAGTGGTTAATTGTGTATGCTTGAGTCATTAATCCACTGCCAACCATTTGGCCATTTTTAAACATAAAAATTCCAATACTTACTTTGTCTCCATTTTTTGGAAAAGCTTTGTATGAGACATATAAAACAGTGTCTCGGCCTTGAACGGCAAAGCCAGGAAGTGGACCGTCATTTCCTTGTTGACCACTCATAATAAAGCCTTGGGTAAATTCATTTCCTAAAGATGTGTTTTGTATTTTTACTGCATAATTACCATTCAGTTTTTCATTGGTTTTGGAAACACTTGGAATATAATTCCCTCCAGCAAAACTGCCACCCATAGTATTCCAGTTTTTTGGATTTTCTAAAGTTAAAGTTGTCCAACTTTCAAAGTTACTATTGGGGATTATAATGTTATTGTCTCCAATAAAATGTAGACTGTCTACAATCACATAACTGCCCGAAAAATTTTCTTCGGGATTGGTGGATGTAATGCCAATAATTAGTGAATCAGCCCTGCCAGTGTCAGTATAAGTAATATAAAAAGAATGTCTTATAAATTTTGAAGTGTCTGAATCAAATAATTGAAAGTTAGTTTCGCTTATCATTGTTCCATTTCTTTTTAACATTACAATGAACCAAGCCGTGTCGCCAACAACATAGTTCTTTTTCAAAAATACGACAACAGAGTCAGGGCGACTATTGCAAGGAATTCCTCCTGAAAAGTTATTGTCAGGATTGCCATAAACAAAAGCCCCTGGTTCATTAGGCTTGCTATTGTCTCTTTCTATTCTAATAGCATTTTCACTTCTGTAACCCTTTACTTTACTTGTTTTTCCGTAAGTTTTCCATTCGTTTGGAATTTGTTTACTCTGGGTTTCCCAAATCTCGAAATCAGGATTAGGGATTTGTGCTATTCCGATAATCGGAATAAATAGTAGTAAAATAATAATTTGTTTCATGGTGTATTGATTTGTTTTAAGCAAAATTCAAGGTATTAAAATTAATAAACACTGATTAATATCAGTAAGAATTACTAATTTTACACCATAAAATGTACTTATTCAAATCAGTAAAGAGTCAAATTGAGTTAATGTATAAATGGATTATTGGTTTATCATGGTTGGTGTATCTATGCTATTCTGTGGTTTTTTATATTTCAAGAACCTTATACATGGATGCTGGATACATGTCTTTTAACTTAATAAATGAAAAGACTTTTGCAATAGAACATCAACGTTTTTCTTTTATTTATTTACAGTCCTTGCCTCTTTTGTTAGTTCAATTAAACCTCTCATTAAAAGTGATTTTGTTGGTTATGTCTATATGGTCTACTTTGCTTTATGGCCTTATTGCTTGGGTTTTGGTAAAAGTGTTTGATGAGTTAACTCTAGCACTGTTTTGGATAGCTATGCTGATAATGCCTTTTAAAGCCTTATTTCATTTTGCACTTTGTGAGTCATTTATGAGTATAGGATTTTCTATATTGGTACTTGGATATCTTTTGTATCTCAATAAAAAAAAGTCCATTCATCAAAAAAATGAATTTATTGTATTACTAGTATTAGTATTGTCAACCTTGTTTTTTCATCCTTCATCCATTTTATATTTGGTAATTGTGGGGTGGTATTATTTCTTAAACCATGGTTTTGACTCGCATTTTAAAAAGTTCATTTATTCAATGGCCTTTGGTGTAATATTATATTGGTTTCTTAAACCATCAACGGGTTATGATGATACAATATTGAATCATTTTTTTTCTAAGTCTGTAATTTCAAATTTATATGAGAGTTATTTGTTTGATTATTTGCATGGAAATTGGAAAGGGTTCTATTTCTTTTTCACTTTGTTACTTTGGGGAGTCTGTATTTACTTTGTTGTTCTTAAAAAGTATTGGGTGGCATTACTCTATGTTCTAAGTGTGTTAATGGTTTTATTGATTTGTGCAATTGTCTATCACAAGGGAGATAGCGCCTATTTTATGGAGAAAAATTTAGCGCCATTTTGTATGGCTATTCTCATTCCTATTCATTATATAATTAAGCAAAATGATAAATCTTGGGTAACTTTAATACTTGTTGTATTTGTGTTTGCGGTAAATTTGATTCAACTTTATAAAATGGGTATGGGTTTTACAGAAAGGACTGAAAAGATTGAAAGTTTGGTCAATCTAATGGCTACTAAAGGGATAAAAAAGGGAGTCTTTTCAAAAGGTGTATACCATTATTCGGAGAATGTAGGAATTTGGACTTTGCCATACGAAACTCTAATGCTAAGCCGACTTAAATTTGAACAAACTGTTACTGTTTTTGGAGCTTCAAATGCACAAGATAAATTAATGGAAATAGGCGATGAAAATGTTTTTTTAGGGGCTGATTTTTTCCCACCACTACCATTAGAAAAACTTCATTTTAACGAAAAATACTTCAAGGATTTAAATGGTAATTATAAAGATATTGATAGTTTGGTTAAAGAGAAAAACCAATAATAGTGATTCGTTTTTTTTATTATCTTTGAACCTTATTAGCGTTTTTAAAATATCGTAAATTTAAATAAATATGCACAAATCAATATTAGTAATTGTTTCAATGTTATTTGCACCTTTTTGGTCTTATTCTCAAGTGGAATTACATCAAGGCAAAATAGCATTACACAATGTTTTTGATCCTCAAAATATTCAATTATTGCCATCACAGGTGTATCGTATAAGTGAATCGTTCCCATTTCCAAAAGGGATAGATGAAAAAGTTAAAGTTTTTGCAACTCAAGAAAGAGACAGATTAAAAGGAAATAAAATGCCTTTCGTAAGTAATAAAAGAAATGGAATTCAGCCCATTGTTTCTAAAGGTTTTGAAGGTTCAATAAATGCCGGTATCCCAAACGATAATAACATGGCAATTAATAATGATAGTTTTGTTGTAAGTGTTATTAATTCAAGTATAAGAGTTTACACAACTTCAGGAGTGTTTAAAAAGAATTGGAATTTAACATTTTTTCCAAGAAGTATTGAAAATACACAACCAGGAAAAGGCTTAACAATATTGGACAGAAGTTATGATCCAAAAATTGTTTTTGATCCTGTTAGTAACCGTTTTATTATTGTTTACTTGGAGGGGTCAGAAAGTCCAGATACTCGTATTATTGTTGCTTTTAGTAAATCGAGTCAACCACTTGAAGGGTGGAATGTGTATCAAATAAAAGGGAATCCAATAGGTGGGAAACTTTGGACAGATTATCCAATGATAGCCATCAATAATGAAGATTTATTCGTTACTGTTAATATCCTAAAAGATAGCACTGATTGGAGAGATGGGTTTACACAGTCAATTATTTGGCAAGTGCCTATGAACAGAGGGTACAACGGAGATACATTGATGTATAATTTGTGGAGTAATATTAAACATAATAACAAATCTATTTGGAGTATTTGTCCAGTCCAAGAATCATTTTTCCCAGCCAAAAAAGGCTTATACTTTTTATCAGTTAGACCTGGAGATATTCAAAATGACACTGTTTTTTTACATCATATTTCTGATAATTATAACAGTGGAAAAGCACAGTATAGTTATTCTATTTTAAAAACCGATAATAAATATGGGTTGCCTCCTTATGCACCTCAAAGAACGAAAGGGTATAGACTTCAAACCAATGATGCGCGAGTTTTAGGTGCTTTTTATAACAACAATAAAATACAGTATGTTCAAACCAGTAACAATCCTATCAATGGCCGTTCATCTGTTTTTCACAGTATAATTCAATATCCTGAACGAGAAAGCAGAAATGTTAGCAGTCGATTTATTTCATACGATACTTTAGACATAGCCTATCCAACCATAGTTAGTGCAGGCAATCAAGTATATGGACAACAAGCTTTGATTACATTCTCACATACTGGTGAAAGTGTTTTCCCAGGAACATCTGTGGTATATTTTGACAATGAAAGTCAATATTCTAACATTACAATTGCTAGGAAAGGAGATGGGTTAATCAATTCATTTTTGGCAGATACAATTGAAAGATGGGGCGATTACACGTCAATACAACGAAAATATAATACTAACAATGAGTTTTGGCTTGCTGGTTCATTTGGTCGTTCAAACAATACCGCCGGCACTTGGATTTCTAAAATAATGACAAATGACCCTATGGTATCAGTTGACGAAAATAAAACTAAAGTTATGCCACTTGCCTATCCTAATCCTGTTATTGATGAGTTAACCTTACCTTTCAAAACTTTAGAAGATGGACTGATTTCTGTTAAAATACATGATGCTTTGGGTAAAGAGGTAATGACTTTGGAGAATTATCAATTAAAAGGCAATCAACAAGCTATTATTGATGTAAGAAACTTTAAATCAGGTGTTTATATCTATACGGTTTCAATCAACAATCAGTTAATTTTTAATGGAAGATTCAGTAAAATTTGATAAGTTTTCGGATTTTTCATCTTATTTGGTAAGCAAAGAGAATTTTAATGCTGCACAAATTCCTGAAAATGCAATCTATTTGTTCGACAAGCCCGAGGGTTGGAGCTCCTTTAAATTAGTAAAGAGAGTTAAATACATTACCAAATCCAAAAGGGTGGGGCATGCCGGTACATTAGACCCTTTAGCGACAGGTTTAATGATTGTTTGTACAGGAAAGTGTACCAAAATGATAGAACAAATTCAAAATATGTATAAGGTATACACTGGATTATTTAATTTTGGAAAGACAACTCCTTCTTTTGACTTAGAAACCCCATTTGATATGGAATATGAATATGAACATATCTTGGAAGACGATATTAATAAAGCTGTTTTAGGATTTACAGGAGAAGTAACACAAACGCCACCTATTTATTCGGCAATCAAAGTCAATGGCACTAGGGCCTATAAAATGGCTCGACAAGGGGAAACGGTTGAAATAAAAAGTAGACAAATTAATATTTATTCATTTCAAGTAGAAGGGGTGTTGCCAAGTTTATATTTCAAAGTTAATTGTAGTAAAGGGACTTATATCAGGACTTTAGCTCATGATTTTGCCAAAGAATTGAACAGTGGTTGTTATTTAACCGAATTGCGTAGAACACAAATTGGTGATTTTAATATCGATAATGCTTTTGATATTAATGAATTCCAAAGGATTACAGAACTTTAATGAACGTATTTAATTCCCTTGAAAATCTACCTAAATTTGGTAAAACAATTTTTACCCAAGGAACCTTTGATGGTGTTCATCTAGGGCATCAAAAATTACTAAGAAAACTCACTTCAGAGAGTAAAGAAAAGGGCTTGGAGTCGGTTTTAATGACTTTTTGGCCGCACCCTCGTTTGCTTTTATATCCCGATGATAATCAATTAAAATTGTTACAGTCACTTCCTGAAAAATTAGAAATGCTAGAACGATGTGGCGTTGATAATGTGATTGTAATCCCTTTTGATAAAGTTTTTAGTAATCTTACTGCAGCCTATTTTGTTGAAGAGGTTTTGGTAAATAAAATCAATGTTGCTTCCGTAATTTTTGGTTACGACCATCGATTTGGTAAGGGAAGAGAGGGTGATATTCAATTGTTGAAAAAACAATCGCGATTATTCGATTTTAGTGTTATTGAAATAGGAGTGGAAGAAATTAGCGATATTGCAATTAGTAGTACCAAAATTAGACAAGCATTGTCTGAAGGATTGATAGAAAAGGCAAATTCTTTTTTAGGTCGTTTTTACTCACTCAGAGGCACAGTTATGGAAGGTTTAAAAATAGGAAGAACCATAGGGTTCCCAACGGCCAATATCAAAACAGATATTAAAGAAAAGTTACTTCCATCTATAGGAGTTTACTTGGTTTACTCAATTTTAGATGGGGTAAAAGTATATGGAATGGCTAATATTGGAAATAATCCAACAATTAAGGACAAAGGATTTTCAATTGAAGTGCATTATATTGATTATCAGTCAGATTTGTATAATAAAGAGCTTGAAGTTTTTTTCATAAATCGACTAAGGGACGAAATTAAGTTTGAAAATTTAGAGGAATTATCCTTAAATTTGCACATTGACAAAAAAAATGCCCTCACTAAAATTAAATCTCTATAGTTCGTTGTTCATAGGACTACTTGGGTATATTTTGTTGTCATCTCATTCGGTTTCTCATCCCGTTAAAAAGTCTACTGAAATTAAAACTGAAGGCGTTGATGATGAAAAGAAAGAAAATTTTGATTCAACCTTCAGTACAGCTTGGGAACTTTATATTAATACTTGGGATACTGATAATTTGAATCCCTATTTGTATGATTTTAATAGTTTTAAATCTCCTGTAAATATTTGTTTAGCACCAGACTCAAATGGCTTTGTTATGCCTGTTTACAATACTGTAACCTCTAACTTTGGTTGGAGAAAGGGGAGAGCTCACAATGGCATAGACATAGATTTGGAAACTGGAGATACTGTTGTTACGGCGTTTGATGGTGTTGTAAGAATGTCTAAATATTACCATGGATATGGCAATATGGTAGTAGTAAGACATCCCAATGGATTAGAAACTTTGTATGGTCACTTATCTAAAGTTTTAGTGGAGGCAGGACAATCTTTAAAAGCAGGTGAAATAGTTGGATTAGGCGGAAATACAGGTCATAGTTATGGTTCTCATTTACACTTTGAAATCAGATTTATGGGACAGCCAATTGATCCTGCCAAGTTTATTTCTTTTGAGAATTTTTCTTTAGTAAATAATGAAGTTTTAATTGATGAAAACCTTTTTCAATCAAACAAACTTGTAAAAAAGCAAAAGAATGGTAAGTCAAATGTTCACGAACATGTTGTACATGTTAAATACCACAAAATCAAACAAGGAGACACTCTAAGTGCTATTGCTAGAAGAAACAAAACTACAGTCTCTAAGTTATGTAAACTGAATGGATTAAAGGAAACTTCAATTCTAAGGTTAGGTCAAAAAATAAAAGTTAATTAAATTATTTCTTAATTCGTTTTTCATTTTCTTTGGCAAATTGTTCCCACGAACCTGTTTTATTTTTACCTGTTTTTAAACCAAATCCCCTTGGGGTAAATTGATTGATATGGCAAATTGCAGCTGCTAAACCATCTGTGGCATCCAAATTTTTAGGCATTTCTTCAAAATTCAATAAGCGTTGTAACATTTCTGCAACTTGTTCTTTACTTGAATTGCCATTTCCAGTAATACTTTGTTTTATTTTTCGTGGTTGGTATTCAAAAATAGGCATATCTCTCATTAACCCAGCCGCAATTGCAACCCCTTGAGCTCTTCCTAATTTTAACATTGATTGAACGTTTTTTCCAAAAAATGGAGCCTCAATAGCCATCTCATCGGGATGGTAACTGTTTATCAATCCGGTTACTCGTTCAAAAATATGCTTCAATTTTAAAGCATGGTCTTCAAATTTGTCTAATTTGATTATTCCAATACTTAATAAAGTAATTTTTTTTCCTATGCATCCTACAATGCCGTAACCCATTATATTTGTACCCGGGTCTATACCCAATACAATTTTATCAAATTCACTAATTTCAACTCTTTGCAAAACAAAACAAAGATAATTAAAAACATTAATTGGAAACTATTTTATAGAATAATAAAATGGCTACTTCCTATTCTGCTGATTTTTTCTTTTTATAACTATTTTAATAAAAATGTACATTTTTCATGGACTCAATTTCAGTCACAGTTGCTGAATTTGAATCCTTTGTTAATGCTTACTATATTGGTTTTTTCTATCCTCAATTGGTCCTTGGAATCGATAAAATGGAAATGGACGATTAAGCCAATTTCAAAACTTACTTTCATACAAGCATTTTTGTCTGTCATGTCAGGGGTAGCTGTTTCCCAAATTTTCCCCAATAAGACAGGAGAATACATCGGTAGATTGGCTTTTGTTGAAAATAAAAACAAATGGATTGCGGCTATACTCTCAATATGGGGAAGTGTAAGTCAGCTTTTTATGACTTTATTGTTTGGCGTTTGGGGTATCATTTATTTGAATTTATATCAATCTTACCAAGGAATCGTTATAATTAGTATTCTTCTAATGGTCTTTTCTTTTATAGTCTTTTCAAATTTGCCTTTTATTATTTCAAAGCTTCATTGGAAATGTCTAACTAAATTAAAACAATCATGTCCATATTTTAACAAAAAAAGATTAACAGCATTGTTGACTATTTCCATGTTAAGATATATATCCTTTGTGATTCCATATTTATTACTCGTCTATTATTTCTCAAATACTAACCAATTTTTCATAACAATTATGGCGGCTATTTCCGTTATTTTTTTACTGCAAACTATTGTTCCAAGTTTTTTGTTCTCTGATATTATTGCACGAATAAGTATTCCTGTTCTTGTGTTTTCAAAACTTCCAATCCCAGTATTTACAAATCAATTGGATTATTTACCGGGCTTGATTTTATATGTGTTTAATTTGATTTTACCAGCTTTGATTGGTGTTTTAGTGTTTACATTCAAAAAAATAAATGATAAGGAATGATAATTCTACTGTTTTCAATTGTCATATCAATTATTTATATTGCTTTTCTTATTTGGGTAAGCAATTCTTTTTCTATTCAAAAAATTGATTTTAGAGAAAATAAGTTACCATCATGTTCTATCATAATACCATCTAGAAATGATTCAGTACTTTTACAAGTTCTATTATCACAATTAAATGAACAAGTTCACTTTTTGACTTCTCATGAAGTTATAGTGATTGATGACCATTCGGATTTTCCCCTTGTTGCTGACGAAAACTTTTCAAACATCAATTTGAAAGTGATTTTAAATAATGGGCAAGGTAAAAAAGCAGCTTTGTTGAGCGGAATTAGTATTAGTCAATATAATATTATTATAACTTTGGATGCTGATGTAACAATTGGTGAATTTTGGTTGCAATCAATTGTAAGTGAGTTTTCCCAAAAAGACTTAAATTTATTGTGTGGACTAATTAGATATAATACAAATAATTCCATATTTCAAGAGTTTCAAAAAATGGAATCTGCTGCAATTGTTTCCATTAGTCAAGCAATGTTGAATAGCGGATTTCCTGCAACTTGTAATGGAGCAAATATGGTTTTTAACAAATCTATTTTTTATGAAGTAGGGGCTTATAGTGCACACCTCAAAGTGAGTTCTGGTGATGATGATTTGTTAATGCATCAGTTTGCAAAACATAATATCAAAAAAGTAGCCTATTCTAAATCTTTAGAATCCATTGTAGAAACATATCCAGAAACAAATATTAAAGATTTTTTTTATCAAAGAATAAGATGGATAAGTAAAACGAAATTTTATAAATTCCCTTATGTTAAATTAGTAAATAGTATAATATTACTGAATGAATTGATTTATTTTGTTTTACTGACCTTGATTTTTACTAAGTTCAATGTAATTGCTTATTGCTTTCTTTTTTTAAGATACGCAAGTGATTTATTTTTCGCTAAATCTATTCAAAAATTTAGTCCAATTAGTTATCTTAAAGTGTTGATGATGCCTTTCTATTTATTGTATGTTCCAATTACAATTGTTTTAAGTTTGTTGACAAATGGAAAATGGAAAGGTCGAACAATATCTAAGGGTTCTTAGTGTTGTTTTCCAAACGTTGCTTTTTGCGAACAAAATACATGGTTACACTAAAGGCAAAAATCAAAAAGAAAAAATAAACTTTCCAGTTTGAAAAGCCACCAATTTTAAATTGAACAGAAGTTTCAATGGCAGAGATAGCAGCTCCTAATAAATAAAAAATAATAATGATTTGTTTGGATAGTAAAGAGTTTGATTTCATAAATATATGCGTTATAAGGTGTCTTTTTCAATTTGAATTACACCTCTTGGTTTTAAAATAGTCCATTCACTGAAGTCTTGTTTCCCTGTAAGACCTTCACCAGTAATGATTTCATTTTGAGTGGTTATTTTAACAAAACTATTGGTATAAATTTTTTGTTGGTTTTGGTCCCAAATCAATTTTTCTGTGTTTAGTTTTTCACCTTTTTTATTCATAACTACAACATTTTTGTATACCTCTGTAATTTTTTTTGTTTGATAAGAAATGCCTTGTTCTGCACTTAAATAGCTTTCTTTATCACCTTCAGGATTGTAAAAATCTGCTTTAATTCCTTCAGGCATTTTAATAATTTCATTTCCATCATTTTTAAAGCCAACTAATTTTTTAGCAAAAATGACAGCTTTTAAGTATCCTGAATCAGTATATTTGATAGTAACATTGGTGCCTTGTTGTGAATAAATTAAAGTATCCGCTTGTAACATGTTATTGACATTTTCTTTGGCATAATCAATGTTACAAGCGGATAAAACAAATAGAATAAAAAGAATAATTCTATTCAAAAGTATTTTTATTTACCGCCTAAAGTTCTAACAGTAGTTGTTTCTCCTGAACATGGAATGGTATAACTATCACCGTCTTTAATACCTAAGAAGAAAGCATCCGCTTTTAAAGGGAAGAATTTTTTATGGTTTGCTATTTGTTTGTTTGCTTCAACAGAACAACTAGGGTCAACATTCTTAGCTCTATTGAAATAATCAACCGCTAAACATGCAGCTGCTCCCATGTCAAATTTGCTGCCACATCTGTTTTTGTATGCAGCCAAACCTAGAATGATAATTGCATTACCGTTGTTAGGATTCAATGCTAATACTTTGTTTGCATAACTACGGGCAGTAGATAAGTTAGTAATATTATTTTTAGCTAATTTATAGAATAATTCTTCTTTTTTGCTGTTATCAGCGCTCAATTCTGCTGCTTTTTCATAATAGTCATTAGCTTTAGCAATATTTTTTTTGCTTTCAAAATAACGTCCTAATGATTCAGCAGCTTGTGTATTTGGCTCTAAAGAGTAACTTTTTTCTAATAATCCAATGAAATTAGGATTGTCTTTGTATAAAGGATCAGCTTTGTAAAATTTAATAGCTTTGTTAATTAAAGCTTTGTCATTTGGATTAGCTTTTAATTTAGGTAAAAAGATTAAATCAATTTCCTTCCCTTTTAGGAATGGTAACATCATTTTGTCAATTTTATTTAAGTACTCAGACCATTCTTTGTATGAGACAGAGTCATTTTTGTTGATTTCTTTGTTTAGCTCACCAGTAATTGACAAGTTGTCATATAGATTAAATAAAGCTTCGTTATTTATTTGAAGTTTTTTGTGAGATACAATAGCAACTCTTAAATAATCTCTTAAGTAAAATTCGTTTAATTTATCTTTCTCATTCTCATGGTAGAATTTGTATAGACTCATTATCTCAGTTGTATTGTCAGGTTTGTATCTTGATAAGCTGTATGCCCAAATGCCTTTAACAAATGCTTCTTCGCCAAAATATTTGATACGTGTAGGATACACCATTAAAAGTGTATCTATAAAATTCTTTTTTCTAGCAGCTAATGCAGGATTATCGATAAGTTTACCCAACATAACTGGGCCATTTTGATGGATACTTTTGTAAGAGCATGGGGCATTGTTGTATACGTAAGACCACCATTTGTAGGCCAATTCGTAATCTTTGTTTTTGAAATCTTCTTGAAACAAAGACATATTTTTTCTTGTTTCTAAAGAATCTACACCGTGTGACTTGATACATTCTGGTAGCTTCAAGGCTTCTACAGTTGGCTTGTTGCTTTGAGCCGTTGCTAAAAAAGTAAAATTGCCAAGTAAAAATAAAATAAGTGCTACAATTTTTTGTTTTTCTTTCATGATATTAAAATAGATATTATTAATTAAATTTTCTTCTGTTAAACCAACTATCTGACAAATTAAATCCTATGGTCAATCTGTATAAGTCCTCTGCTATTAATCCCTTGGTCCCTTGACCTCTTTTAATGTATTCAGCACTTATATTAATCATTGATTTCATAATGACTTTTTTTCCGTCCCAATATTCTTTCAATTTTGGGATACCAATACCAAAACTTATGCCATATTCATTGATGTTCGTTAAACGACCATTATTATCGATAAAACTTAAACCTGTGTTCAAATATCTGTAACCCATTCTATACTCTAAATTAGCTTTTCTTTGTTTGCCAAATGACTTAATCATATATTCTACATCCACATCAGGTCTGTATGCAAACCCAAAACTGTACTGTTGACTGTTATTGAATTTTTCGGTATAGAATGAATTGTTGAGTTGACTCAATAAACTAGTGCGATAATCAAATGCAACAAGCCATTTGTTTTTTATTGTCACACTAAGTCCAGCGCTGTATGTTAAAGGAGTTGATATTTTGGATTTTTCATCCTGTTTGTTTAAAATAGTGTCAATAGGTAATCGGCTGTCCAATAAAGAGCTTGATAATATAGTACGGTACAATGTTGAGTTCAATTGTGATTCATTTTCCAATGTACCTCCAATTACAAAACGAATAGGGGTTCTTTTTATCTCCTTTATTTTACCAACTGAATCTTTTACATATCTTATAATTGTGTCTTTATTTCTCTCGTATTGGAAACCTAGATTGAAAACAAAACCTCTTAATTGATTCGATTGATCGTCAAAAATTATTCTTGAAACCAAAGAATCTCTTAAGCCATAAGATTTGTATGATACTTTTTGACCAAAAATATAAGATGAGGTTAATCCCAAAGATAAATTGGGTGTTATATTAACAGCATTCATCCAAAAAGCTCTACTCAAACCACCTTTAACAGAATAAGTGTTTACAACAGTGCCATAACTAGTGTCTTTTACTCTGAAATAGTCGGAGTTAAAGTTAGTGTATGGGTTTATTCCAATTGCAGAAGTCCATATAGAACGGTATGTTTTGTATAGTTTGGTTTGATTGATAGAGTCCTTTTTTAATTCTTGTTTTCTTAAAACAGGAAAACCCAAAAGGAAATAATTAAAGTTGCCATTAAATGATGTTTTTTGAGCCGTTTCGTTGTAGATTTTACCGTAATCGCCACGTAAACCAAAGTCTAAAATAACATTTTGAATGCCCCCTAAAGAAGCGGCGTTGTCATAAGAGATAGTTCTTTTTCCTCTAATACCATTGATAACACCTCCCAAGCTTCTGTTATAGGCGTTTAAAAATGGTTCAGACTCGCCTAGGCCTTTAGCTGAATAGGGAGAAAGTGTGTTTTGGGAAAATAAACTGTTTGTAATGAACAATAAACAGATATTAATGATTAATATTTTTTTCATTTAAAATTAAAAGATGGTAGAGACCATGTAAAACAAAGTTTGGGTCGGCAAATATCTTGTTTTTTTGTGTGATGTCCAAATGTTGAATGTCTCCACCGGTTAAAACGATATGAAGGTTTGAATATTGTTGTTGATAATAGTTAATGTAACCTTCAATTTCGAATAAAACTCCCAACTTGCCTCCATTTGACAATGCATTTTGAGTGCTGTTACCCATAATTTCTGTGTTAGAATAAATCTCAACTAAAGGTAATTTGGAGGTAAATTCATGCATAGCTTTGTATCTCATATTTAATCCAGGTGAAATATTTCCCCCTTTAAATACTCCTTTTTCATTAATAAAATCAATGGTCAAGCAAGTTCCTAAATCGAAAATTAACACATTAGAGTTTGGAAATAAAGTGATTGCTGCAGAGAGTGCTGCAATTCTATCTGTGCCCAATGTATTTGGCGTTTCATATAGGTTTATAAAAGGAAGATTGAATTGATTGTTTAGTTTTAAATATGACCTAGTATTATCGGTGATTTCTATGTCAGATCCGCTATTTGAAATTAACACAGAATTAACAGAATATTCATTAAATATTAACTCACACTCTTTCATATTCATAACTTTGTCAGACTTAACCAATTCATTTTCTGAATTGAATACACCAACCTTCAAAAGTGTATTACCCTTATCTATTACCCCTCTGTTCATATTATTTGTTTAATTTCACCATGGTTAAATGTTTTTATTTGGTCATTTATTAAAATTCTCAATCTCCCAAATTCATCGCAATTTACAATTGTACCCTTAATTATTTCATTGTTTATTCTAAATTCTTCAGTTTGATTGTAACCAAGAAGAGATTCGGTAAACAGCTTTTCAATCTCTAATGTTTGAAAATGGAGTAAATTGAATTCAAATATTTCTATAAATTCTTGAAATAAGCTAATTCTATCTTGTTCTTTTTCGCAAATTTGAAAAATTGATGTGGCGTTAATAAGTTCATTGTTCATGAACTTTTGATTAACATTAATACCAATACCAATAACAGAATAGTTGATTTTATTGCCCAAAAAATTATTTTCAATTAAAATACCTGAAAGTTTTTTTTGTTTAAAATACAGATCATTAGGCCATTTTATTTTTATGAAAGGGGAGTATTTCAAACTTTTTTGTAGTAATTGAAAAAGACTGTAAGCTGTAATTTTATTTAAAAGAAAAGGATTTAAAATAGTAATTTGTTGATTAATAATAATTGAAAATATTAGGTTCTTGTTAGCTTCACTATTCCAAACATTGTTTTGCTGCCCTCGTCCGTTTGTTTGAAAGTCGGTTATAAAGATGCTTCCATTTTCACAACGGTTATTTTTTATCCAATCAAGTGCTAAGGAGTTAGTAGAATCAATACAATTAAAATAAATAATATTTTGACCAATAAATTGGGTATTTGGTTTTATTTTTGCGAACTGATTCAAAGAATACAAAATTAAAGAAAACCATTTAATGCCCAAAAAGAAAATAATAAGTAAAGTTGATTTAAAAGATGCCATCATAAAAGGCATGCAAGAAAAAAAAGGAAATCAAATCAAAGTTTTAGATTTAAGAAAATTAAAGTCATCAATGGCTGATTATTTTATAATTTGTCATGCTAGTAGTGATAAACAAGTTTCTGCTATAGCAGATAGTGTTGAAGAGTTTAGTCGTAAATTAGCAGCAGAAAAACCTTTACATATTGAAGGTTTTGAGTCTGCAGAATGGATTTTGATGGACTATTTTGATATTGTAGTTCACATTTTTCAAGAAGAAAAAAGAGAGTTCTACGCAATTGAAGAACTATGGGGTGACGCTGAAATAACAGTTATTAAAGATTAATTTTTGTTATAAACGAAAAGAACTAAGCTTTTCTCTCTTAGATTGTACTTAAATATAATTTTTATTTAATTTTTTAATTTCCATTTCAGCCCCCTCCTTTAAAGGAAGTCTAAATGGTATTTTAGAAATTTGAATTTTAACAATTTTAAAAGCAAATATTTTTTTCCAACCAATTGGTTTTAATGAATTAAACTCTCCAATGATTTGAAAGCCAACTACTTTGTTAAATAAGTGTTTATTTATTCCAGAGGTATAGGGTTCAACGATGCATTTTTCAGGAATGAAAATAAATTCCAAACACATTTGGTCTTAAATAAACTCAATTATTAGTTTAAATTTCGTTTAACTCAAGAATTGAAAATACAATAAGAATGGTAATTGTAATAAAAAAATAGTATTTTTTTAGTAATATTTTTTTTAAAAGTATTTAATTAAATTTATTGTTAAAACCAACCAAATGTTAACTTAGAAAGTAATGATTTTTTCTTTCTTTTATAATCAGTATCACTCAGTTGATTTTTAAAATACTTTTGAATATATCTACTCAAACCTCTGCCAGACATTGCTAAAGCCTTCAAATTTTCAATATGTTCTTTTCCCTCTGAATCATATGTGTAAATAATTGGCTCATTCCATTTTTTAAATTTGATAAAGATTTTATCATTTTCAATTTTAAAATGAGTAATGTCTGATTGCCCTGTTTGATTAGAATAGTTTTGCATGGCTTCTTTAAAATGGATTACATATTAATGCTAAAAATATTTGAAACAAAAAAAGAAGGTTTTCATAGTTTTAATTTCTTTAGTGTTTATAGGTTGAGTTTTAAATTGTCTTTTTTTCCCCTAAGAATTACAGTTGTTATTTAATGATTTACAACTGTAATTACTTAAAGGTCAAGTTTGTCATAGTTTTATTATTAATGATACAAAATTACTACTAACTTATGAAAAAAAGAAATTTTTTATATTTTTTAGGTAAAATTATTACTTTAGTTATTCTTGAATATTAAATA
>JBILJV010000020.1:0-34381 GCA_044377005.1 Bacteroidia bacterium | reverse complement strand
AAAAGCAATTACTCGATTAAACCCAATGACATTGTTACTGTTGTCCTTCCTAATCCCCCACGAAATCCTGAATTAATTCCAGAAAATATCCATATAAACATCGTTTACGAAGACGATGAATTGTTATTAGTTAATAAAAATGCAGGATTAGTCGTACATCCAGGATATAATAATTACTCAGGAACTTTGATCAATGCCTTGGTTTATCACTTCCAAAACCTACCTGCTTTTTCTTCTGACCAACGACCTGGATTAGTTCACAGAATTGACAAAGACACCAGTGGTTTGTTAATTATTGCAAAAACTGAGGATTCTATGGTGCATTTAGCAAAACAATTTTTCGATCACAGCATCCAACGCATATACAAAGCTATTGTTTGGGGCGATTTAAAAAAGGATAGCGATACCATCGTTGGAAATATAGGTAGAGATCTTCGTGACCGTAGACTTTCTGCAGTATTTGCAGACCCTGCTGTTGGCAAACATGCTGTTACTCATTACAGAGTATTAGAAAGATTTGGATTTTGCACCCTTATTGAATGTCAGTTAGAAACTGGTCGAACTCACCAAATTCGAGCACACATGAAACACATTGGACATACCTTATTTGCTGATGATGCTTATGGCGGAAAGAAAGTAATGGTTCAAAGTAAAATGCCCAAGTTTGACACATTCATTAACAATTGTTTTCAAATCCTATCAAGACAAGCTTTACACGCTCAAACACTTGGTTTTATTCATCCACAAACCAAAGAGTTTATGAATTTTGAGACAGAACTACCCGAAGACATGAGTCAGCTATTAGACAAATTCAGAACTTACGTTCAACAGAATTATTAATTAGAAAGTATCAATTCACGCAACATTGCAAAGGCCATATTACTCGACCTTCCTATTACATTACTTCTGTCTCCTATAAAATGACATGTTTTTACAATAGTTTTTTGAGATGATGACACTCCTATAACAACTGTACCAACAGGTTTCTCTTCACTCCCACCTCCAGGTCCAGCTATTCCAGACACGGCAATTGAAAAATCCGTTTTCAATCTTTCCCTCACTCCATTTGCCATTTGCTCAACAACTGGTTCACTAACTGCTCCTACTGTCTCAAACAAAATGGACTCTACACCTAATTGATGATGTTTTACTGAATTACTATAACTAATTACTGAACCTACAAAAAATTGAGAAGCACCTGATAATTGGGTTAATTGTTGTGAAATAAATCCACCTGTACAACTCTCTGCAATACTTAATGTATAATGGTTTTTAATTAGCAATTGTGAAATAATTTCTGGAAAAGTTAAATCATTTTCTGCAACTACACCTTCTTTCAAAATCCCTTTAATTTGATTGGCATATAATTCTATTTCATCTACAATGGATTCATCATGGGTACTTGCACCTGTCAATCTAAGTCTAACAACATTTAAGTTTGGTAAGTAAGCTAATTTAATACTAAGGGGTAAAGACTCTTCTACCTCTTTGATTTTTAAAGCCAATAAAGATTCAGGAATATTAAAAGTAACCATTGTTTTATAATACAATGGAGACTGAGAAAATTTTTCCTTTATAAGTGGCAATGCTTTTAATTCAAAAATACGTTTCATTTCATAAGGTACACCTGGTAAACTTATGATAACGGCACCCTCTTTTTCGAACCACATTCCGGGTGCTGTTCCCCACTCATTATATAAGGTTATGCATGAATCGGGCAATTCTGCTTGCATCACATTAATTTCGAGCATTTTACGACTTCTTTTTTCAAAAAAAGCTTCTAATTGTTGCACAACACCTTGGTCTATACGCCATCCTGTATTGAAAAATTTAGCCAAAGTCTTTTTAGTAATATCATCCTTAGTTGGCCCAAGACCTCCTGTTAAAATGATTAATTGTGACCTTTTTAAACTTTCGTCTAACTGGTGTATTATATCATCTTCTGTGTCACTGATACATGTTTTACATTTAATTTCAATATTATTCTTAAACAACAATTGCCCCAACCAAGCACTATTTGTATCAACCACTTGACCAAGCAATAACTCATCTCCTATCGTTATTATTTCAGCTTTCATTTCAATTGCAAATATTCATTTATTAATTCATTTAACAATTAACTAAATTTGTGTAATTCTGAAAGAATGTCAACAATTTACTTATCAAGATTGTATAAGATTAAATTAATTTAAATATTTAATGTTTTTTTTCTAAAACAATCAATTGAATAATAGGCTCAATGCAACAAATCTGTTGTTCCACCATCAACTATAAACAATATCTACATAACCTATAATTACTCAAATGATGCCATTTTTTTCAATCCAACTGTTTTTAGCCCTAATTACGATGGACACAATGTTATTTTTAATATAGAAGGCGAAAACAGTAAAGAAATAGAAATGATTATTTTTAACCGTTGAGGCGAAATCTTACTCCTAACTAAAGACAAACTAGCGCAATGTGATGGGTTTTATAAACAGAATATTTGTCAAGATGGATTGTACTTTTATCAAGTGAAAATAACAGCCAATAACCACAAAATTTACAATATAAACGGCACATTTAATCTATTTATATAAGTTGCTTAATAGTAAAAATAGGCTCAAATAAAGCCATTAAAAGACACGCTAAAAACTTGCTATTTTTTATCAACAAGTCTGTAATTTTAAACTCAAAACATTAATTTTACGGAATTAAATTATGCCCGAATTCGTCCATTTACACAACCACACTCAATACTCTTTGTTAGACGGAGCTGCCTCCATCAGCAAACTCTATAAAAAAGCGGTTCAAGACAATCAGAAAGCCATTGCAATAACCGACCACGGCAATATGTTTGGTGCTTTCCAGTTTGTGGCAGAAGCAACTAAATATAACAAAAATGGAGAAGTTATTAAACCAATAGTTGGATGTGAATTTTATGTTTCAGAAGATCGATTTAGAAAAAACTTTACAAAAGAAGACAAAGACGTTAGATACCATCAATTGCTTTTAGCTAAAAATGCAACTGGTTACAAAAATATTTCAAAACTATGTTCATTGGGTTATTTAGAAGGTATGTATGGAAAATACCCAAGAATTGACAAAGCCCTAATTGCAGAATATCACGAGGGTTTAATAGCAACTTCTTGTTGTTTGGGGGCTATCATTCCAAGAACTATCCTCAAAAAAGGAGAAGCTGCCGCAGAAGAAGAATTAAAATGGTGGTTGGATGTTTTTGGTGAAGATTTTTACATTGAAATACAAAGACATCAGTTGCACGATGAAATTATTGTAAATGATACTTTAATGAAGTTTGCTAATAAATACCAAATTAAAGTTATAGCTACCAATGATTCCCATTATGTTGACGAGGCAGATGCAAATGCGCATGATATTTTGTTGTGTATAAATACCAATGAAAAGTTAAATACTCCCAAAATTATAGACTACGGGGATGAAGAAACGAGTACAAAAGGACGACGATTTGCATTCCCAAACGACCAATTTTATTTTAAAACCCAAGCACAAATGAACGTATTGTTCAGCGATATTCCTGAGTCGCTCGACAACACTTTAGAAATTGTTTCAAAAATAGAAACACTCGACTTAAAAAAGGAAATTCTACTTCCCAACTTCCCTATTCCTGACTCCTTTAAAACACACACCACCTCGCTCAAAATTGACGAAAAAACCACTTTAGAACCAGATGTGTTAAACCAATGGGAATACTTAAAAGACCTTACTTTTCAAGGTGCTAAAAGAAGATATACTGATATTACTCCCGAAGTGGAAGAACGATTAACTTTTGAGCTTGATATTATCCGAAAAATGGGTTTTGCCGGTTATTTTCTTATCGTATCTGATTTTATTAAAGCTGGAAAGGATTTAGGCGTTATCGTAGGTCCGGGTCGTGGTTCTGCCGCAGGAAGTGCTGTTGCTTATTGTATTGGAATTACAAGTATTGACCCCATTAAATACGACTTACTATTTGAGCGTTTCCTAAATCCCGACCGTAAATCAATGCCCGATATAGATACCGACTTTGATGACGAAGGCAGACAAAAAGTAATCGATTATGTGGTTGAAAAATACGGCAAATCTCAAGTGGCTCAAATTGTTACTTATGGTAAAATGGCCGCAAAAATGAGTGTAAAAGATGTTGCACGTGTTATGGACTTATCAATGGATGAATCCAACCATTTAACAAAATTGTTTCCTACCAAACCTATTGGCATTACTCTTAAACAAATTTTACATGCCAAAATTGAAGGCGCTGAAGAGGTTATAGAAAATGAAGACCCTGATGCTGAGGGTGATACTACAGAGATAGAAAACAAAGATACTATCGTCATTCGCAGAGAAGAAGTTCAAGGTATCATGCAACTTCGAGAGTACTACAATGACAAGCAAAACACCAATGGCGAAGTTCTTCGACAAGCTGAATTATTGGAAGGTTCTGTAAGAAATACAGGGGTACACGCTGCCGGTATTATCATTGCTCCAAAAGATTTAAAGGAAATCTTACCTGTTGCTATTTCAAAAGATTCTGAATTATACCTTACTCAATATGATGGTAAAGTAGTGGAGGATGCAGGCGTTATT
This sequence comes from Bacteroidia bacterium, assembly GCA_044377005.1. Taxonomy (GTDB): domain Bacteria; phylum Bacteroidota; class Bacteroidia; order NS11-12g; family UBA955; genus JABMMZ01. The sequence continues at coordinate 29,794 of JBILJV010000020.1, read as the reverse complement.
AAAATGGACTTTTTAGGATTAAAAACTTTGTCAATTTTAAAAACAGCGGTTGACATTATTAAAATGAACAGGGGCATAGAAATAGACATTGATACGCTCCCACTTGATGATGAACTCACTTACCAACTATACCAAAAAGGCGAAACCAATAGCACCTTCCAATTTGAAAGTGTGGGCATGCAAAAATATTTAAGGGAATTAAAACCCGATAAATTCGAGGATTTAATTGCCATGAACGCCTTATACAGACCAGGACCGATGGAGTATATTCCTTTATACATTAAAAGAAAACACGGTTTGGAAGAGATTAATTACGACATTCCAGAGCTTGAAGACCACCTTAAAGACACTTACGGAATAACAGTTTACCAAGAGCAGGTGATGCTTTTAAGTCAGTCCCTGGCAGGATTTTCAAAAGGGAAAGCTGATATATTAAGAAAAGCAATGGGTAAAAAGAACCTCAATGACTTAATGAAATTGAAGGATGATTTTATGTCAGGTATCAAAGAAAGGAACTTAGATGCCAATCGATGTGAAAAAATTTGGAAAGATTGGGAATCCTTTGCCTCCTACGCTTTTAACAAATCCCACTCAACTTGTTATGCATTTGTCGCTTATCAAACAGGGTATTTAAAAGCACATTATCCCGCAGAATTTATGGCATCAGTGTTATCTAATAACACAAATAACCTCGAAAAACTTAGCTTTCACATGGAAGAATGTAAACGAATGGGTGTTCCCGTATTGGGCCCCGATGTGAACGAAAGTCATATTCAATTTACTGTTAATGCTAAGGGTGAAATTCGATTTGGTTTATGCGCAATAAAAGGTGTTGGAGACGGACCTGCTTTTAATATCATAGAAGAAAGAGAAAAAAATGGACCTTATAAAAGTATATTTGATTTAACCTCACGTTGTAACTTAAGAAATGTCAATAAAAAAACATTAGAGTCTTTAGTAAAAGCAGGTGCTTTTGATTTTGACCCTACATATCACAAAGCTCAATATATAAGCGAAATTGGAGGCACTACAGGATTAGAAACTGCTTTGAAATATGGCATCAATTTTCAGGCTTTACAAAGCAGCAATCAAAGTTCCTTGTTTGGGGACAAAAGCGACAGTTCCATAAATATACCTCTTTTACCAAAAGTAGAACCTTTTACTATCATTCAAGAATGTGAACTAGAAAAAGAAATGGTTGGAATATACATTAAAATGCACCCATTGGATACCTTTAAACTTGAATACGAAACTATAGTAAATACCAAATTGCATGAATTAAATGATTTAGGACCACTTGAAAAAAAACCATCAATTGCCGTTGCAGGTGTTATCTTAGAAGAAAATACCTTTACTTCGAAGAAGAATCAAAAGTTCAACAAATTCAAACTACAAGATTATGATGGTCAGTATGATTTTTATTTATCTGGAGAAACTTTGGACAACTTTGGTAAATATATCAACAAAGGTGAATTTGTATTAATCAATTGCACCGTTACTAAAAGTAAATACGCTACTAGCCCCGATGCAAAATTGTATTTGAATATTATTTCCATCAAACGTATGGAATACCTAAAAAAAGATTGGTTTAAATCCCTTTTAATAAATCTGGTAGTCAACAAATTGAGTCATCAAACTATAGAAGACTTACACGCGATTGTAGAAAAATTTCCAGGTGATAAACCTCTTGAATTCAACCTAATTGACAATCAAAAAAAGCACAAAATAAATACTTACAGTAACGACAAGAAAATTGAAATTTGTGAAGAACTTATTTTTGAGCTTAAAAAAATTGATGTGGATTATACCATATTAAAAAATTAGATTTAATTTGCAGTCATGTTAAGTAAAGAGCAAATAGCACAACGAATAGCCATGGAATTGAAAGATGGTTATTATGTTAATTTAGGCATTGGAATTCCTACATTAGTTGCCAATTATATTCCGGAAGGGGTAGATGTTGTTTTACAATCTGAAAATGGATTACTAGGCATGGGACCTTTCCCCTTTGAAGGTGAAGAAGATGCCGACTTAATAAACGCTGGAAAACAAACAATTACAACTGTGAATGGTTCCGCATTTTTCGACAGTGCCATGAGTTTTGGTATGATTAGAGCTGGCAAAGTTGATTTAACTGTTTTGGGTGCCATGGAAGTTAATGACAAGGGAGATATTGCTAATTGGAAAATTCCAGGAAAAATGGTCAAAGGAATGGGTGGCGCTATGGACTTAGTGGCAAGTGCTAAAAACATTATTGTCGCAATGCAGCATGTCAATAAAGCAGGAGAGTCAAAATTACTTAAAGAGTGTAGTCTACCAATAACTGGACTGGCCTGTGTAAAAAAGATAGTAACCGAATTAGGGGTTTTTAATATCAATGAAAATGGTTTTGAACTGATAGAGAAAGCATCAGATGTTACGGTAGAATACATTAAAGAAAAAACAGAAGGAAGATTGACCATAAGTAGTGAACTTAAAGACATTACTTTTTAATTGAATACAACACATAAAGAACTTATATAATGAAATTTGGAACCAAAGCATTACATGCAGGCATAGAACCTGATCCAACGACAGGAGCCGTTATGACTCCTATTTATCAAACCAGCACTTTTGTACAAGAATATCCTGGCAAACACAAAGGTTATGCCTATGCTAGAGGAAAAAACCCAACTAGAACTCAACTTGAAAACAACTTAGCTGCATTAGAAAACGGCAATCATGCAATTTGCTTTAGTAGTGGAATGGGTGCAATAGACGCTGTAATTAAACTATTAAAACCTGGAGATGAGGTTATCACTGGAGATGATATTTATGGTGGTTCATACCGAATGTTTTCTAAGATTTATGAACCATTTGGCATTAAATTTCATTACATCAACTTATACGATGCAAGCAATATTGAAAAATATATCAATAGCAACACAAAATTGATTTGGGCAGAAACTCCAACCAATCCAACATTAAAAATAGTTGACATTGCTGCCGTTTCTGCGATAGCAAAAGCCAATCATATTACCTTAGCAATTGACAACACCTTTGCCTCTCCTTACCTTCAAAACCCTTTGGATTTAGGGGCAGACATTGTAATGCACAGTGCCACTAAGTATTTAGGCGGACACAGCGATGTAGTAATGGGAGCTTTGGTTGTAAATGATGATGAATTATATAAAAGACTACATTTTATTCTGAATAGTTGTGGTGCTAATCCGGGACCTATGGATAGTTTCCTAGTATTAAGAGGCATTAAAACTCTACATTTACGAATGAAAGCCCATTGCGAAAACGGAGAAAAAGTGGCACACTTTCTAAGAAATCACCCAAAAATTGGCCAGGTTTATTGGCCAGGTTTCGAAGATGCAAATGGTCATCAAATTGCAAAAAAACAAATGCGTGGATTTGGAGGTATGGTTTCATTTACTCTTAAAGGAGATGATTTTGATGCTGCTATGCGTTTTGCTTGCAATGTTAAAGTATTTACGCTTGCAGAATCATTAGGAGGTGTTGAAAGCTTAGTAAACCATCCGGCAAGTATGACACACGCCAGTATTCCAAAAGCAGAGAGAGATAAAGCAGGGGTTGTTGATGGTTTATTGAGACTTAGTGTTGGTGTTGAAGATATAGAAGATTTAATTCTTGATATTGATCAAGCTTTGGATTTAGTTTAGTTATTTTTTGAAATTCTAAGTAAAATCTTTTTGTCATTGTGAGACTCTCGAATCATAGACAAATTTTTTCATTAATATTTTATCTAATACACCTTCAGATTGATTCAAAAACCTCAAAAACAGTAATATCCACATAGGAGACATCTATGATAGATAGTATATTATTTGAATAAAGAAAGATGATATTTCTATACTCTTGAAAGATGTGAGCAAGAATTAGAATGACTGAATGTAATTAACCATTCCACTATTATCTCAGCAGAAAATGATTTTTTTAAAATTTGTAAAAAAATTATATTTAAAAAAACTGAAAATTATATACTTGACTTGTTTATTTATTGTTTGCAAACAATATGAAAATTTTGAATTATTGAGCACCTAATCATACATTTGCAACTCATATATACCTCATTAAACCTATACAATTTGTAATACTATGACACAATTGAATCCAAAAGTTGACCTTTATTTATTAGAAGGTTGTGGCAGATGTAAATACCATGCAACACCTAAATGTAAGGTAAACTTATGGCGAAACGAACTAGAACTCTTAAGGCAAATTGCACTTGATTCAGGATTAATAGAGGAAATTAAATGGGGGATTCCTGTTTATACTTTTAATAATAAAAATATTGTTTCAGTTAGTGCTTTTAAAAACCATGCGTGTATCAGTTTTTTCAAAGGGTCTTTAATCAATGACCCATATCATATTTTAACTCAATCAAGCGAAAATGCACAAACTTTCAGACTAATAAAATATACTGATATTCAAGAAATAGAATTGCAAAAAGAAGCTATTCATGTTTTAATCCTTCAAGCTATAGACATAGAAAAACAAGGAAAAAAAATAAATTATCGCAGTAATACCGAACCAATACCAGAAGAATTATTGATAAGATTTAGTGAAAATCCCCAATTGAAAAAAGCATTTGAATCACTAACTCCTGGAAGACAAAGGGGCTATATACTTTATTTTAGTCAAGCTAAGCAAGCCAATACACGTTTTCAAAGAATAGACAATTACACAATTAAAATTCTTGAAGGAATAGGATTTAATGATGAATATAAAGCTAAAAATCCCAAAAAATAAAAGCTTAATTTAAAATTCAATTTTGAAAAAAGAAGTACTTCAAACAATCATTGATTCTGCTGTTGATCATAAAAAAGTATTTGGTTGCAATTTTGCAATAAAATACAAAAACGAAATTTGGCAAGGCACTGCAGGTAATTTTGAAACCGATGATTATTATTTCATTGCAAGTACGACTAAGCTTTTTACTACTGCTTTAATTTTGAATTTAAGGGCAGCAGGGACATTGTCTCTAAAAGACTCAATTCACATGTACCTTGACAAAAGCATTATTGATAACCTTTTGGTGTTAAATGGCACCGATTATTCTGAAAAAATAACCATTCAACACTTATTGAGCCACAGCAGCGGTTTAGCTGATTATTTCCAAGACAAGGAGTCCAATGAAAACAGTTGGGAAGATGACCTAAAACAAGGGAGAGACAAGTCTTGGACTTTCGAGGAAGTGGTTACCCAAACAAAAAAAATGCGTCCAAAATTCGCACCCGGCAGCAAAGGCAAAGCGCATTATTCTGATACAAACTTTCAATTACTTGGCAAAATAATTGAAACTGTAAGTGGCAAGAACTACACAAGTTTTTGTGAAGAAACAATCATTCAACCACTTCAATTAAAACACACCTACATGTTTGAAAATCCTGATGATCAAAAACCGCATGCCATGTATTTCAAAAACAAGGTTTTAAACATCCCACAAGCAATGTCATCATTCAAAAGTGATGGCGGTATGGTTTCAAACACAAAGGATTTATTATGCTTTACAGAAGCCTTTTTTAATGGTCAGTTGTTCCCTAGGAAATATATTAATGAACTTCAAGTTTGGAACAGAATTTTTTTTCCTATGCAATCAGGGATTGGCATTCACAGGTTCAAGTTACCATGGATTTTCAATCCTACTGGTGCTGTTCCTGAGCTAATTGGCCATTCTGGTCTTTCTGGGACATTGGCATTTTATAGCCCTAAATATGATTTATTTATAGTAGGGACCGTTAATCAAATTGCTTATCCTGATATATCCTTTAAAACTGCCATTAAACTTATTAGAAAGGCGATTCAATAAAATGTTTAAAAATCTTGAATTAGGATTTTAACTTCGTTTTATCTCAATATTTTAGACATAGGCTTCCCTTTAGCCAATTCATCTACCAATTTATCTAAATATCGAACTTGTTTAGTTAAAGGATTTTCTATCTCTTCAATTCTATAACCACAGATAACTCCCGTAATTAAATTTGAATTGGGGTTTAATTTCGCTTTTTGAAAAAACATCTCAAATGTTACATTTTCTTTTATTAGTTCCTCTAATTTAGAATCATTAAATCCTGTCAACCATTCTATAACTTGATGAAGCTCCCCAATGCTCCTACCCTTCTTTTCAATTTTAATAACGTAATGAGGATAAACGGTTGCAAAAGTCATTTGTTTAATTCTAGCAGTGTGTTCAGGTGTTTCTTTCATTGCAAAATTTAAAAAGGCTCATTTGGTAAAATTGCTATTTCTTAGTAAAATATAAAATCAAAAATACTTGTTTTGATGAATTTAGACAACATGTATATTATAGTAATTTAGTTGATGACTTCTTTTTTAACAATAAATAATAGAATGTTTTCATCTTACATAACTAGCTTGAACCACTGCCTCAAATATTGTATAATTCGATAAGATAGTTGTAAAATAAATTTATCAAATTTATAATTACTCAGACAAAACCAGTAGTGATTATTACCATGATCTCTGAGGTGGATGCTTCAAGTTTCATTAAAACCTAGTCATTACATGGCTCGTCTTTTTTATGCCCTTTTTTTTGTTCTTGAGCTAAGCTCAGACAAAATCTATAGATTATTGGCATGACCTCTATGAGGGGTGGCTTCAAGTCTCTACAAAACCTAGCCATTACATGGCTCGTCTTTTTTATGCCCTTTTTTTGTTCTTGAGCTAAGCTCAGACAAAAAAAGGGCATAAAAAAACCTCAATAAAATTGAGGTTTTAATGAGACTTGGCGGAGAGTAAGAGATTGACTGCGTCTGTCTCCGCTGCGCTTCGGCTCGAACTCAAGAGTTCACATCTCTTAAGCAAAAAAAAACAGGCGGTTAGCCTGTTTTTTTTGCGGAGAGTAAGAGATTCGAACTCTTGATACCTTGCGATATACACGCTTTCCAAGCGTGCTCCTTAAACCACTCGGACAACTCTCCTATTAAGGACGCGAAATTAGTATTTTTTAAATCATAATTAAATGAATAATTAAATAAATTTTTGGTCATTGTACTTCTATATGTATTTCAAACATAAATTAATCTAATTCTACATTAAAAAACCAATTAAAACATTTTCAATTAATTCAAATAAAATCAAACACAAAAATAATAAACAACTGAATACTAACATCTTAAAAAAGTAAAAAATATAAAAATATAAAATATATTTGCAAAATGAATATTAAAAAGTTTATAATAATATTATTAATTACATTGAGCATTAATTTAAGTGCTCAAAATGTCCATTTTCAAAACACAGATGGAACAAAAACTAGCTATAATTTGAATGATATTAGAAAAGTAACAATGGAAAACAATAAGGTGCAAGTTCACATGAAAGACGGCAACATATACGAACGCAATATGGCTGCTTTACAAAATTATAGATTTGATGAGAATCAAAATACTTCAATTATTGATAATGTTATTAATGAAGGAAATCAATTACAACTTGTGGTTTTTCCTAACCCTACCGATAAAATGCTTCATTTAACTTATACTTTAAAAAATGCGGATGATATAAAATGTACTATTTTAGATTTACAAGGAAAAGTAGTAAAAGAAATAAACATTGGCAAACAAAGTATAGGTGAGCAAAAACAATCTATTTCACTTGAAAATTTAGCAGGTGGCAATTATACTGTTCAAATTCAAGGTCAAAATTTTAGTATTTACAAGAAAATCGTTAAACAATAATGAAAAAGATAATATTTAGTTTAATTGGCATTTGTACCTTATTTACATCAAATGCACAAAGTAACATGGTCATTCATCAAGGGAATGGCTCTATTCTTAGCTTACCATTACAATCTATAGATAGTGTTAGATTTATACTTGTACCTTCTCCAGTAACAAAAAAAATATTTCAAAACAATGGCAATATATTGAGTTTATCTGTAGCAGACATTGATAGTATAACATACAAAATCCCTAATAGAAGTTCATTACCAACCATTAGTAGTCAGACTGTTTCTGTATTATCTAGCTCTTCCGCTTTTGGTGGAGGAAACATTACTGCTGATGGTGGATCAGCTGTGACTCAGCGAGGCGTTTGTTGGAATATTTCACCTAACCCTACAATTGCAAATAATTTAACCTATGATGGTTCAGGTATGGGCAACTTTAACAGCACTATTTTGCCATTGACACCCAATACTACTTATTATTTACGAGCATATGCTACCAATGCAAACGGCACTTCTTACGGAAATCAAATTTCATTTGTTACAAACACGGCAAACAATAGTGGAAGTTTACCAACTATATCTTCGGACAATATAGACTTTTACAAATATTTTGGTTTGTTTTCGGGAGGAAATATCACTAATGACGGTGGACTTGCAGTTACAGCTCGTGGAATTTGCTGGGCTACTGGAACTACCCCCAATATTAATTACAACAGAACTAATGATGGAGCAGGAGTTGGTAATTTTATAAGTAGATTAGATAATTTACTCCCCAATACTCAATACTTTGTAAGGGCATATGCCACAAATGATGCTGGAACTGCTTATGGCAACTCTTTCGCTTTTAATACTTCAGATTTCCCGGAGTTGTTTACAGATACTTTTAAAAGTATTACTTACTGTCTACTTCCATTTAATGGTGGCACTAGAGTTGGTATAAATACAGTTAAATATACCCAACCAATCTATGATATAGGATTTAATGACGTTAAAATTAGATTTCCCAAACATATTTCTTCATCTGGATATTCAGAGTATGGAATTGTTTGGTCTAAAACAATCAACCCAAAAATATCGGGAAATAAAAAAAGTATAGTTGAAGAATTAATTGTTCAACTGCCTGTTAATGAATGTGGATTTTCTGTAATTAATGGAGTAAGATTATATTATCCTAAATATATTTTAGATTCATCCATTACTATTTCTAATTTGGAAAAAGGAGTTGAATATTTTGTTCGCTTTTATGCAAAAAACAGCAAAGGGACTATTTATTCTAAAAATTATAATTTCAATACTTTATCCGGTATTCCAAGTGTTAAAATCAACAAAATAAATTACATTACTGCAAAAACCGCAAATATCCCTTTTGAAATTACATCAACAAATGGTTCTGTAATTAACAAAATTGATGTTTTAATCAGTCAAAACAAAAACACAGGTTTTGTTAATGATGAGTTATCCGACAACCCTCCTATTAATCAATTAATTGATTGGTATTTAACACAGTTAAAACCATCCACAAAATATTATTTTAAAATATTTTTTGAAACAAATATGGGCACATATTATAGCTCTGTAGATAGTTTTACTACCGTTTCTGAATTCATGTATCAAGCTGGACAGGGCGTTACGTTCAATGGTCATAATTATAAAACAATAATTTTAGGCAATGGTCAAGAATGGTTTAAAGAAAATTTAAAAACGTCTATTTATTCCAATGGTGACCCTATTCTTAAAATTAATAATTTAACTGACTGGAATTCAACATCAAATGGAGCCTGGGTATACTATAACAATGATAGTAGTAATAATAACTCAATTGGAAAGTTGTATAATTATTATTCCATAACAGAAAGTAGAAATATTTGTCCAATAGGATGGCATATTCCAACTCAAAATGACTGGGATAATTTATTATCATTTATTAATCCATCTATTGATAAAAACTGCTCAGATTGTTGGATAGGAGCTCAAGCAATTCAATTAAAAATCGACAATAGCTCATTCTGGTCGAATATCAATTATGCCAATAATGAAAGTGGTTTTTCTGCCTTACCTGGTGGCCTAATAAATGAAACTGGCTTTTCTAGCATCGAGAATGGAATCTTTGGAACTTCAACTTATGATACAGATAAATATACTATCTATCTGTTAAGAAATGATAATTTAAACATTGCACGTATTTTAGGGGACAAAAAAGTTGGATCTTCTATTAGATGTATTAAAAACTAATACATAAGATTTAAAATAAGTAAATTATCATCTTATTTACTTATTTTAAATGTAACTCATTCTTTTTGTCTCTTTCTTTTTTTAATTGTAGGTTTGTAACATGAAATTTATTGAATTGGACCAAGTCCAACAGTATGAAATTCTCGACACTCGAATTCCTGACCTTTTTGAACGTGGTTTCATTCCACGTTCTATTAATGTGGGACTAAATGGCTCTTTTGAACAAAAAATTAAAACCGTTTTTCCTGATACATCTACCCCACTTTTGGTTGTTTCTGATAAAAATGAACTCTCTTTCAATCAATTGAATGAATTGGGATATTCCAACTTGGTATTTTTGGAAAATGGTTTCAAAACTTATGTAGCCGCACAAAAACCTATCGATGTCATCATTAGTGTGTCAACTGAAGAGTTTGAACTCGACCTTAACTTTAACAATGAATTTGTTGTAGATGTTCGCAATACAGAAAAATACAACAGTGGTCATGTGCTTGAAGCAATTAATATCCCTTATTCTGAACTGCCTAGTCAAATTCATGTTTTACCGAAAGACAAAGTTATTTACTTGTATTGTAGCAGTGGATATAGCAGTATGATTGCATCAAGTTTACTCAGAAAAAACGGCTTTCTCCTGATTAAAAATGTGTATGGAGGGATTGAAGAAATAAGTAAAACTAAAATTCCTATTATCCAAAAAGCTTGACCTTTATTCGCCGAATAAATCGAACCCACTTTATGCTTTTCGTAGCCTTTTGGCTGCTATTTAATGCATTTATTGGTCGTTTTAACAGCTTCGACAAACCACCCATGGGGGTTCATCAAAGTGCGCAGTGCGATAGACTCTCATTGGCACAAAACTATTATTACAATGGTTTTCGTTTTTTTTATCCCGAAGTCAATGAAAATCGATGCATAGATGGCATCGTTTCGTGTGAATTTCCCTTGATGAGCTATTTGGCAGCAGGTTTATTTAAAATAGGTTCTTACAATGAATTTTATTTTAGACTACTCAGTTTTTTAGTCTTTAGTTTGGGTATTTATGCGCTGTTTCTACTGTTGTTACGCTATTTTAATCCTATTGTATCGCTTGCCCTCATTGGATTATTTAATGCCTCTCCTATTGTTCTTTTTTACGCCAATAACTTTTTACCTGATATTGCATCTTTAGGGCTTGCATTGTGTGCTTGGTATTACTTTTTCAAAGGTTTTGTAATTCATACTTATATACCTCTACAACTCAAAAAAACAGATTCGCTCCTTTTTTGCTTAACACTTAGTTTGAGTATTGCAATTAAAACTACCTCAATGATTCAGTGGCTAACCCTATTTTTTGTGGGATTTATTGCCTTACTTTTTCCAAGTAAATTCAAAATTCAAGCCCCAAAAACTCTATTCTCTTTCCTTATAATTTCTTTAATTTTACCTATTTCATGGTATTTTTGGAGTCAACATTTGGGTAAAATCCACAACAGCGCCTATTTTTTAATGCAAATCCCCGACTTTACTGGATGGAATGATTATTTTAATGATTGGCATGTCTATTTAGCAAATTGGCCCTCTCAAACTTATACAGAACCTGTCATTTACATTTTGTTTGGCTTTTTGATATTAAATCTTTTTTTATATCCAGTTTTGAATAAGACATTATGGTTAATCTCTTCTATTAACACGTTAGGTACTTTGGCGTTTTTATCCCTAATGATTCATCAATTTAAGTATCACGATTATTATGTATTATGCTTGCTTCCAAGTTTTTTTCTGAATTGGATTTCAATAGGGACAGCAATTAAACAATTAAAACCTCAATTTTGGATTATAAAAGTAAGCTTTATTATATTTTTATTTGTTGGGCTAAACTATCAATTTAATTTTGGCAAACGATATCTAAAAGAAAGGTATACACAAGGCAATTACTGGGAACAGTCTCACATTAATGCTTTTGACTATGGTGCGCTTAAAACACAATTAAATACTATCGGCATAAACAGAAATGATTGTGTTATGGTTGGATACGATATTTCCCCCAATAATATCTTGTATTACCTTCATTTGAATGGTTTTAGATTTTTCAAAGACCAAGACGAACGTTTAATCATAGAAAACATAGAACGTAGACATCCCAATATTCTTATTAGTAATTCCAACGATTTTGAACAACAAGTAATGCCTTATGTAAAAGGTCTACAATTGCTTCATACATACAAAAACATTCGTATTTACAACATTATATACCAATAATAGTTCTATAAAATAGAAGGGGTATACATAAAAAGAAAATCCCCTAATGTATAGGGGATTTTCAATGAACATTTAACTAATCTGCGTGTCACACATTATATCTTATTTATCTTTAGTACTTTAGTTTTATTAATCACCAAAGTATAAATACCTGAAGAGAAGTTAGTCAAATCAACCATTGAAGACTCGTTGACTTTTAAAACACTAACCTTACCGAAAATATCCACCAATTCAATAGACAAGATTGCTTCATAAGAATTAATTTTAAGCCAATCAACTACTGGTTGAGGATACACAATTGTTTCATTTGAAATTCTTTCATTAACACTTAATTTACCTGCAGTTTTGAACATCCATTTCGCAGTATCGAGCCCTTCATAAAAAATACCTAATCCATTTTTTACAAAGTCAGAAGGAATATTGACAGCAATGATGGCACCATTTGTGAAGCTTTGATTAGGAGTTATGGTAAGCACACTATCAACTAACATAATTTCACTACTGTTCGCTGAAATCGTTTTAAATAATTGTTTATTTTGATACACTTTAATTTCACTACCTGCATTCATTGATACATTTTGGTTAAACTTAATCGTCAATGGGGATGTAGTAGATATATCTTTAGAAAGATGAGCAGGTGTTAACTTACTCAATTTTGGAGAGGCTGCCATTGTGTAATACCAAGTTCCATAATATATCGGAGAACTTTTAGAACCATAAACATCTACAAAACAAGAATCTGTAGAAATAAGAACAAATGAACCCGGTTTTAAAACCTCTGTAGGTGTAATTTTAACAACAGAATCCACTATTTGAATAGCACTACTTCCTATGGCTATCGTTTCTTTAAAACTACCATTGATATAAATTGAAATATTCCCATTGTTAGCTTTAAATATTTTATCTTTAAAAGTTATAGTTGGCAATACATTTGGCAAAACATCTATTTGAAGGTGTGGAGGATAAAGTTTACTAACTTCAGGTTTCTTTTCAATTGTATAAAAGAACCAATCCGTTGTTTTAATTTCAGGAGCATATATATTAAAAGAAGAGTCTCTAAAAGTACTAGCTGAGACATTTACATCTATTTTAGCATTGATTGGTAAATTATTCACTGGATTAATTGTAATGTATTTACCATTTACAGTTACATTACTAGAAGTAATATTAATCGTTTCGATTAAGGCATTATTGGCATAAATTTTTACAGTTCCTGCGAGCCTTTTTAATACCGTTTCATCAAATTCAATTACCAAATTTTCATTTGGCATAATCATTTTAGCATTTTTTGCAGGTGAAAGGCTTAGCAATTTAGGTGCAACCATTTCATAGTTACATGTGTATGGACGAGAATTTTTTTCTATTGGACCTTTTGATGTTAATGTTCTATTTTTAAAAGCTCCAAATGACATTGGATAATATGAACATCTAAAAACACTTCCATTGCTAACACCTCCATCAGCTCCTAATGTATTTCCTAATAATGGATTTTTATATTCCCAAACAATTTTCTTTTGAGGTGTAACTTCAAAAAAGCGACCTTGTACACCACTGCATATTAATGTATTTCCGTTAGGCAAACGTCTTGCACCAGAGATAACCACTGAAAAGAAAGCGGTTGGAACTGAATCTTTATAACTCCAAGTAAAATTATTGGGCAAATAGGGAAGTGTCATTTTATAAGCGCTGTTAGATAAATCAGGAATTTGGAAAACATCAACACTTGAATACAACGTATCACGTTCTTGACCGTTGTTGAAAACCATAATTTTACCTGAATCTAAATATCCACCTGGAATCCAATGGGCATCATGTTGTCTGAATAATTTTCTATCAGTTTTAGTTCCCCAACCATAAGCTTGAGGATTGCCCCAACGGTAAAGAATATCACCTCCCATACCATAATTTCCTCCTTGATGTGAACCTGCCTCTGACTTAGTTGTGCTGTGATCAATAACCCATACCTCAGAGATATTGTGTGTACTGATAATAATTTGATCGGTTTTATGATTATATGCAATTGAATTAGCATGAATCCAATCGTATGTTTTTAAATTCAATGCATAATTGATATTCATTAATTCAGGATGGTCTGAAACAACACCATAATTGGGCTTATTAACATCTACATCTTGAATTATGTGGTCGAACAAGTCCCACTGCCAAACAATTTCAGCACTGTCTGAACCTATTGGGCGCAATTCAATAATTCGCTCACCCCACAATTCGTCGCCTCCTGTACCCTGTTGGAAATTTTCAGATTTACGACCAAGTGCCATGGCATCTAACTTTGATATATGGTGCCATGCCAAAACCAAAATATTGCCATTGGGCAACACTTCTATGTCATGATGCTGAGTTAAAGAATCATTAAATATTTCATAACTCCATAATAATTTACCATCCCAATCATACTCTTCAACATAACCACCTTTTCCACCTGCAGTAAAAAAACTAGTGTCACTGTGCACACCTGTTTTTATTAAATGACCGTCTTCAGTTAAATATGAAGATAAACTAGGAGGAGTTAGAGTTTTCCATTGATGTACTTTTTGACCACATTTATTAATTAAATATGTTGTATCACAATTCATAGGAGAAAATAGAATATATCCATTCTCATCGTTACCGGGGAGTTTCTTCTTTAAACCATAAGTCTTTTGGGAATATCCCTGAGAAAAAGAAGAATTAACAAAAAAAAGAACGAGTGTTAGTAGAGAGAAAAATTTGTTCATATATAGAGATCTTTTTTAATAAAGTATGCAAATATTAAAATTAAATATCAATACACTGCAATTTTTTACAAATTATGACAAAACAATGACAAAACACAAATATCTTAAAATCAAATAATTAACAAATATACCATCTTGAATGTTAATAAATTAAATTCAACTTCTACAAATTAAATAAATTAATTATTGAATAGTATATCTCAATTTAGCACCAAAGGTCGTAAGAGCTGTTGGGAATGCGTTTGATGCGTATGGAGTGGATGCTCTTCTGTCGTAAAATATCGTTAAATTGACATTAGAGTTAACCATGTAGTTTATATTAGGTCGAATTAATACAACTCTTTGACCGTTAGCTGCTGTATTTGTATTTTGGTCAACTTTACGAATAATTGTGTAGTTATTCTGAATACTTACATCTAAATCCATTTGTAAATCATTAACCAAATTCACCCTTTTACCATTAACTTTTATTGGCAATTTTATTCCATTAACTCTATAACCTAATCTAAACACCATCTCTTTGCTGCTCATTTCTGTAACATTGGCATTTGGCACAAATAAGGTAATGTTTCTGTTTGAGTTGTATTTAAAATTAGTAGTGACACCTGATTTTGTTGTTAAATCTATCCCGATCAATGGGTTAAACTGCTCACGAATGGAAACATTATTAATATTCAATTTACTAACCAAATCCTTACCTCCTTGAGCTGTAGCTTCAGGATTGTATTGCAAATTACTGGTATAGCCACTGACATTATAAATACCGACATATCTATGCTGAATTGTTATGTTTGAAAATATTTTACCAATTGCTTTTATTTTACTTAATCCATTATAATTTATTGCCCAATTGGGTAAAGGTAAATTTCTAAACGGACTCAAAGAAATCGATGATTGATTTGCACCGGAATATGCTGCTAAAAATGCTGGAATTAATGTATTTTGAGCAGTTGCTCCATAACCAAAGTAAAACTTACCTCTGTTTGTTGTATCTACTCTTTTGTTTAAAACCCTATCATCCAAATTAGCTTGTCTTTGTGAAATAACAAAGCGGTAATTCTCGAAATTATCATAATTAATACTTCTCCATCCATTTTTGGCATTTACAGGATCATTAGCTGTTTGGATAAATACACTTGACATTGAGAAATTGCCTGTCTCTGTCATGGCAAAATCTCTCCAATCTCTTAATGTATCATCATATCTAAACAATGACTGAATTGAACTCATTTGTGACAAATTAAAATTCACTTGAATTCTAAAATCTTTCAAAGGTTCTAAAGTAGCATTTCCTTGTATTGTTTTTGAATTAGTTTGGGTATAAAAGTTATTAATTCTTAAATCATTACTTAAATGACCATTTTGGGCTAAATTATAACGGGTATTACTTTCTTGACTTCCAAATATAAATGGCAATCCAGGTGCATTTTTAGCAAAATTTTGACCAAAATAATCGATTTGCTCATTGAATCCTGGCAGCAAAATCCCTTGACGTAATGTGTAATTAACACTTCCATTTCTCAACATCATCAATGCTCTTAAGAAACCAGTTCCGGGCGATGGCTTTTCCTTTGCATTCTTATTTGTAGCAGCAGAACCTTGATCTTTAGGGTCTTTAACCGCCGGTTTTTTATTACCACCTTGGTTGATTTTTTTTAGGAACGGAATTTTGTTGTATAAATTAACAAAGTTAAACTGTGAATTAACATTCAAATCCCTACTATTGGAAATCGTATTTCCAAAGGTGCTGAATGCAGGTGGGGCTTGTGTCCAACCATAATTGGCTCCATACTTAACTTGAGTTTGAATCCAATTCAAAAATCCAACTTTAGAGAATGGAACTGTGTAATTGAATACCGCAATCTGATTAAAATCTCTCATTCTTCCCAATGCCCAAAAATCCTTGCGAATACTGTCTCTTTGTAAGTTATTAGTAATTTCGCCAAATGGTTCTTGAACACGGCTATTAACCGTTGCTGAATAATCTAATTTCAAACTTTTGGTAAAAGGGAAGTTTATATTAAATACCCTTTGCATGGTAAAATTCTTATCAAACAATCGAGGAGTTAATTGCTTAAATAAATCATTTGAACGGCTTAATTTCTCGGAATACAATCGGTCAATATCAAAACGTACTAAAATTGTTTGTGGCAAATAATTCAAATTAAAATCTCTTAAAATTTGAAGTCTTTTGTTTTTTATAAACTTAAATGGCTCCCATGGTTTTGATTTTGGATTATAAGTGTATCCCAAACTTCCGTGATAGGTTTTAGTAAATTGATCTTCGATCTGAATATTACGGCGCTTTAAGTGAATAAATGAATAGGTTAAGTTGAAATTCGAAATACTCCAAGGCATAACTGGACCAGTTCCAGTGTGGTTTTTTCTAACATTTGTGAAATTAATGCTGTACCTTGAATTATAATCTTCAGCAGCCCTTAACACTTCTTTTTTCTGATCTTCAGGCAAACGGGCAACAGAAGATTTCAACTCAACATCCGGATTCAAAGGATTGAACTTAGGACGTAAGATAGTACCACTGTATCCAATGAACATAGGAATATTTACACCTGCTTTTTGAGGAAAAAACTTACCTAATTCAAATGCCGAAGATAAATCGTATTGGTAATTGTCACTCAAATTACGTTCATTTAATCTTTTATCGATTCCACCAAATCCAATGGTAGAAATATTTCCTGAAGCAGATAAGGTTGCAAAATCTGCCATTTGAGCCACTACACGACCTGTTGTGGCCCAACCACCCTTATTTGAAATATCTGTTACACGCATTTCATTGAACCACACTTCCCCACATTTTGGATTGTCTGTATTATTACGAATACCAAGCATTATAACCCTAACATTGCTCAAATCAGGTAATCCTAAAATCGTTATACGATGGCCTTTTTCATTAAAATAGAAAAATGGTCGATTTAATTGAACATTGGATTCTTCTCTCTTAGTTTTTGAATTAAACAAGTCTGCCAATGCAAAATTAAATTCATTTTCGGCCATCCATATTTTATCAGGAGCTATGGTTCCATTCGGTGTTACTTTTAATGGAATTTCATACTCATAGTAGTTCCCAACTAAATCTGTTCCAATGCGAATAAATGCAGACAAGTCACCATCATTTAATTGGTCGCCTTCGGCATGAACAAACATTTTAAAATTCTTGTAGTTTCGAATATCAAAATTCAATGCTTTAAATGCACCTCTTGCATCACCTGACTTTAAATTACAAACTCTTAATGACAAAGACTGTTCGTTTTGTTGAACGAAATTTTGAGATGCAGGATCACGTACACGGTCTATTCCTGGAGGTTCTACATAACGAATTGGTGTTCTTTTACCATTTTCTTCTATATTCACAGTAGAAACTACAAAAGCGGTATTATCTGTTGGGTCTAAAGGAACTACAGCTCCAGGTTTCGTCATTGAATTGGTATATCTTCTCCAGTCAGCACGAACTAATTGGAAGTTAGCCATCCTCAAAATGGTACTATCTGTAAACCCTTTTAAATACATTCTCATAAAACGAATAGACTTAAAATCAGAGATATTTCCAACTGTTCTAGTAAATTCTCGAATAGGGATTTTTAATTGAATCCATTTAATCTTTTCTGTTTTACCATTTTTTAGTACTTTATTCACTTCAGAAATATCAGTCACAAATCCTTTTCCAATTTCTAAATCATCCGGACTTAAATTAACTTCGTAATTAAAGTAATCTTCGGTTTGATTCATTGTAAAATCATTGTTTATGTCCTCGTTGTCAGGCAAGTTAGTTGCAGACTCTGGAGAACCATCAGGTAATTTATTTAGGGTTGAATTTCCTTCTACGTGGTTGAATTTCTTATATCTACTAATGACTGAGGCCAATTTAGAATCGTAATCTGCTACACGATTGTGTGCATAATTATCATTTGAAGGATCTTCAAATGCTTTTAAATAGATTGGTGAATTAGAACCAAAAACATTTTTCAAAGAATCTAAATATTTTGAATAAAATAAACGTTCATCTTGGTCATTCATTCCGTCTAATCCAACATCTTGAAAAGGTCTAGCAGAAGGCTCATTATCGAAAGCATTATTCAATTGAGGTAAAACAGGGACTCTTCCAAAAACAGAAGTATCAGCATCTCCCAAATTTCCCAAAGGACTGAATCCATTTTCAATTGTTTTTCTTCTGTCTGGTAAAATATCCTCACTCACATTACCTAAATCAATGTACAATTTACCCTTATTAGTTCCTGATTGATTATAATAAAAGGGATCCATCATCCATATTTCTATATAATCAATATTGGCTGCTTCAAAATCATTACTCTCTATTCTTCGCATTACACCACCCCAAGTATTTTCAGGTTTGTTAAAATACCCATTTGCATCAAAATTATTGGCGTTAGGATTGTAATTATACTGACCTCTTTCTTTAGGAAAAAACGCTAAATCGAAGGTAGATAAAATATTAGGTGCTCCTTGTTGAATTTGTTTGTTTGGGAAAACCTCAGTAACTGTAACCTCTCTCATGTAGTGATTACTTTGCATTTGAACGTCACTTGCAATGTGGGTAGGCGTGTATCTGTCTTTTCTGTAAAAAGTAGGGTCAATATTATACCAAGCCAATTTTGCTCTTTGGTAACCCCAAGTCTTTTTATCGGAACTATTCAGTTGCCACTCAGGGAAAAGGAATGGCTGATTCTGTGGAATACTAGCCAACTTCCAATTGTTCACTAACCTTAAATCAAAAGTGGTTTCAGCACCTTCAAAATCATCCAAATAACTAACTCCTCTTTGGTTGTTTTGTCCTAATGCTTTGCCAGGGAATAGCCTTGCATACTCGCCTTGTGCTGATAATTTACTTTCTGCTTTTGTTTGAATAAATGGCAGCTTATCAACCAATTTTGTTAAAAAGAGTGAAGGTGAATTATAACTGAAGTCGAGCCCAAAAATGGTATTTAAAAGAGGATCGTCATTAATATTTGTTTTGGGAGTTAACGCTCTTTCGTACATGTGTAATAGCGTTCCACCTATCAATAATTTTTTACTTACTGCATAGTCAAAACGTGTTCCTAATAAAGTTTTTTGTTGTATATTGAACAAACTATTACTTTCTGATGACACTTTAATAACAGCACCCGACTGTAAAATTCCTTGATTGATTATTGTTACTTTACCAGCGTTATAATCAACGATAAAGTCTACATTTTCAGTTAATTTAGTTCCATTAGCCGTAACAACCACAGAACCTTGAGGAACGTTAAGTGCATTTAATGATATCTCATTACTACTACTACCTTTGTATGACCCTTTAAGGAAAAATTTGTTGTGAGTAACATCTTGTTCTGCCATCCATTTGGTACTGTCATACAAGGCATCAAATACGTATTTGTCGGCCACTTGACTATTACCATCAAACTTACTTCTTAAATAACCACCAAAAGGCTCTTTAACCGGGAAAATAACTCTACCATAACGACTTTGAAAAGTGACATCTTCAATTACATCAAAAACTCCATCTGGTTTAGGTTCAGCTTGACGATTAATTTTATCCATATTCATTACCCTAATTAATGGATTACCATTACTTAATTGTGGGAAATTTTGAACTGGCATATAATTTAAGTCAGCGCCAGAAGGGTCATCATTATAAATGACGTTGAAATCCAAATCGGAAGTATTGATATTAAAGGAACCTAAAGAGTAAATATTTTTCATCATCAATTCCCACATAGGAATTTTAGTTCTGATGATGTTATTTTTCAGCATCTTCACCATCAATACTCTACTGTTTGCACGGTCACTTGCCACTTCTGAAGCGAACTCTCCTACTTTATATATTTGACCATTGAAAGTGTATTCATAAGCAACTGCTAAAATTTCATCATTGTTTAGTGCAGTATTTAAGGAAACATATCCCAATCTTTGATTAACATTAAACTCGTTTTCATTTAACTGTCTGGCATAAGTTAACAATTCATAATCCAAACCTTGTTGATATTGTGGATAACCATTATTCAAAGCATCTATGGTTGATTTTGACAAACGAATATCATTACTTCCTGGACCATTAGTGAAATTATCGTAAATAGTATTGTTACTATTGGAAGTTCTTGGATCAAGCAAACCAGGAATTTTTGCATTAGGATTAAAAGGATTGGTTTCCCCTAAATCCATAATGGACAATACATCTCTTGTATTTTCGAAATTCCCGCTTCTATTAGTAACCCATATTTCAACACGGTTAATAAAGACACCTGAAGCAACTAGTGGTAAATTTGACAAGGCATTGTCATATTGGTCTTTAAAAAACTGACCTAAAAAGTAGTGTCTGTTTTGATCGTAATTGTGGGCTTGAATATTAAATTGCGTTATTTGAGCACCACCATTAACCGTTGTTTCTGTTCTTTGCCCTTTGTTTTGTGTGGCAATTACAGACATTTTTAATCGACCAAACTGCCAATCAGTTTTAATCCCAAATAAAGATTGTCCGGCTTGAATTAAACTACCATTAAGTGGCAAACTCACATTTCCAAGTTCTATCTTTTTCAACATTTGATCTTCCTTACCCACCCAATCTAATTTGGTTTGATTGTCAAAATCAAACGTTGCGTCTGTATCGTACTTAATTCCTAAATTAAGCGCATTGCCAATTTTACCAGTTACGTTTAATTGTATTTTTTGGTCGAAATCAAACTGACCAGTTTTTTGTTGTCTCGCACTAAATTGAGGATTCCTAACAGTGTTAAAATTTCCACCAAATGTTAATTCAGCTGATCCACTTGGTTGAATATCAATTAAACCACCTCTGAATACTTTGTCTAATACATCTGGAGTTTTAATTAATTCAATCTTGTTATTGTTATTATATCCACTTGAACCTGCATTACTTTTGGCTCTTTGATCAAAGTATCGTTTGCGTTCTTCAGCAGCTGTTTCTGCCAAATACTCTTCTCTCGTTAATGACTTAACCAATGTTTTGCGACCACCTACTTGCTTATAAATATCATAACGTTTAGTTTGGGAATTGTATTGAATATCTTTTTTTACAGAAGGGTCTAATAAATCAATATTATTTTTATAATCAGGTTTATCGTCTTTTACGTTGTCTTTAATTGGAAAAATCAATTCGCCTGAATCTTTTCCACCTTTTTTAATTGTATCAGTAGGAGAAATTCTGTTTAGTTGATTTTCATTAAATGTTAATGATGAAACTATTGATTCATTATTTAATATTTTGATTTCTTTATTTTCTGACTTTTCATTTGACTCTACAAAAATAGAATCAATTAAAGAAAGCATGTCAGCACTGAACATAACTTTATATGTCCCTCCCAAAATGGGCAGAGTAAAACAAAACAGAACGAATCCAATAAGATTCTTATGTCCAAGCCTATGGGCGCTTTTTAAAAAATCCACTTACGAAAAAAATTACTTAAAATACTAAAAATCAATGTGTAATATTACTAACAATAGGCTTTTGGTGTTTATTATTGATGTGCGAATATAACGAAGTTTTGAAATAATTATTGTATTTATATAAATTTTGACAAAATCAAAGCCATGAATATTAATAACATATTGAATATTAGTCAATTAATCCTATAATTCAAAATCAATCTTGAACTGAATTATTTTAATAATATTACATCAAATTTAATAAACAATATTGTTTCGAATTTCTTTAATTTTACTCCTTCTACAAATATTAATTTCAATTGTTTAAATTTGCAAAGTGACTAAACGAATCATTTTATTAATAATGATATTCTCTTCAACCAATTATTGTTGGGCACAAGAGCCATTTAAAGGTTTTTCAGTCAATTTGTTCCCCGGTTTTTTAATAGCGCACCGTGAATATATGGCAAATATGGAGGCACATACAATGGGTTTTGAAGTAAACTATGTTAGTAATCACTCAGGGTGGAACAGCATTGACCAAAATTACAAACATTTACGATGGGGAGCTGGAGCTTCATACTTTAATTTGGGTAATCGCGAAATCAATGGAAGTGTTATTGATGCACACATTCATGTTGAAGCTAATTTAAAAAAAAGAGCTAGGTTCCAAAGTACATTGCGTTTTGGTTCGGGCATAGGATTCCTAACCAAACCCTATAACTTCGATTTAAATAGGAAAAATAAAGCCATAGGTTCTCAATTGAATGGCAAAATGCAAATACTCTACAACACCTACCATACTTTATCTACCAAACATCAACTAGTACTAGGAATTGGCGTTACACATTACAGCAATGGCAATTTTAAACGTCCAAATTTAGGTATTAATATGGCTCACCTCAGCGTCGGCCTTATTCAACACATCAATAACCCTCAATTCAAATCAAAAGACTTACCTTCATTGTTCCCCAAAAATGGATTTGAAGTCATGTTTGCATACGCTAACAAACAAATAGCGGTTGCTGATATTCGACGCTTTAATATCTATGCAGCTAGTTTTTTGGCCTATTACCAACATAAAAACAAACCACGTGCATGGCGATTTGGTCCTGAGTTTTTTATTGACAATACTTATCCGTATCAAAAATTCAATCCTAGTTCTCTAAAAAACAACCAACTACATGAAATCACAGAAGTTGCAATCAAAGTAGGTCATGAATTTCAGTTTGGCAGAATTGCTATTGTTACTGATTTGGGAACTTATGTATACAGACCGAATGACTATAAAAAAAGGGTATATTTTGCCATTGGTTTCAACTACCATTTTAATAAAGGTATTTTTGTTCAATCTCGTTTGAAATCACACATGGCTGTTGCAGATTACTTTTATTGGGGAGCTGGTTATCGTTTTAAAAATCCATTAAATAAAAATGACTAAATATCTTTTTTTCTTGTCGATTATTTATTTTAGTTGTCATCCTGCTGATGATTTATTTACGTCTTATGGGGAAGTTATTAATGAAGAACGCCAAGTTCCTAATTTTGATGCCATAGAGGTGGGTGAAAAGTTTGATGTTTATATCATACAAGATTCAATCAAAGCTGGAACAGTTATTATGTCTGCAGGTAAAAATGTAATTAAAGGCTATACGACTGTTGTCGAAAACAACTTCTTAAAAATTAGAAACGAAAACTCTTTTAATTGGGTTAGAAAACTAAAAATTAGACAAAAAGTAATCATTTATGTAAAAACGCTCAATAGAATTGAAATATTAGGGAGCGCAAAAATCATCAGCGAAGGACCTATTGGAAACAATCAATCGATTACTATAAACCAAGGTGGACTCGAAGATGCTGAACTTAACATTGAAGCAGATTATATCAATATCAACTGCAATAACACTGGTGGAGTTTTTCTAAGAGGTTCTTGTTTTTTGATTTCTGCCTCTGTGGATGATATAAGCTTCTTGGATTCACGAAATTTATTGGCAAAAAAATGCTATATCGCAAGTTTTAGTAGAGCTGACTCTTATGTGAAAGGACTCGAATTACTGGACATTAAACTTTATGGTGCAGGCAATATTCATTACTCAGGCGAACCTAGTCAAAATTTTACTAAATTCAACTCGGGTGAAGGTAAAATTATCCCATTAAAGTAGTTTATTTTTTATTGTATTTAACAATAATTCTTTTTCGCCAAACATAATCTCGTTTTTTAAGGGCAATACCCAAAATTTATTCTCAGGAAGTAGATTTAAAAGTTTTTCATGGAGTAACTTTGATTCATCTTTTTCAGTTGTTATTACTATCGTTTGGGCATCGATTGAATCCACAAGCATTGTAATCTCTTTTATTGAATAATTAAAATGATCGGGGAATGATTTTGCTTCAACTTCCATAAATTGCAATTTTAATTCATTGATAAATAACTTAGGATTTGCTATTGATGACAAAGCTATTACTTTTTGAACATTCAACTCTGATAGACTTACAGACCCTTTTATTGACCTAATTGTTTGGTATTGAATACAAGTAAAAAAGACAGATTGATGCTTACTTGGATTAATCATTTGAATGAGGTATTGTTTTTCATCTTTACCCATAGTTTGTGGACATTTTGTTACCACGATGATGTCCGCTCTATTTATTCCTTTAATACTTTCACGTAATCTTCCTACAGGCAACAAAGTATCATTGAAATACAAATTACCATATTCAGTAAGCACTATTTGAACATCCAATTGAACCGACCTGTGTTGAAATGCATCATCGAGAAGGACCAATTTTACCTTTGAATTTTCATAATATTGTAATCCAAGTTTTCGTTTTTCGGCTACTACTACTTCAACTTCATGTAAATGTTGTAAATACCAAAATGGTTCATCTCCTATTGTTTGTGCTGAAGAGGTTACATTAGCATGTATTAATCCTTTAGTTTTTCTTCCATACCCTCTCGACAAAATTCCAGTTTTATAATCCTCTTTAAATTCATTATACAGCCATGCTGTAAAAGGGGTTTTACCACTTCCTCCAACTTGCAAATTTCCGATTCCAATGGTTTTTAATGTGGATTTATACGATTTAAAATACTGATTGTCGTAGCAAAAATTCCTAACTTTAGTAATGGCATTGAATAAAAAAGCCAAAGGAAAAAGTAGGAATTTAACGAACATATCAATAAACAATTTCAGATAAATAAAGCCCATGAGCAGGGACAGAAACGCCTGCTAACCTTCTGTCTTTACTTTCTAATATTTCTTTAAATTTTTCAATTGTAATTTTATTTTCTCCTAACAAGGTTAATGTTCCGACCATTGCTCTAACCATGTTTCTCAAAAAACGATTGGCTGTAACTTCAAATACTAAAATATGATCTTTATAATACCATTCGGCATGCATTACATTACAAACATAATGTTTTACATCTGTATTGGTTTTACTAAAACAACTAAAATCTTGTTCACCCAATAGTAAAAGTGCACCTTCATTCATTTTTTCTATATTCAGTGGATGAAACCACCTTACAGCAGAATTATGCAAAAAAGGATTCTTGTCAAAAATAATGTGGTATTCATATGTCCTTGATTTAGCATTAAAACGAGCATTAAAATCGTCTGAAATTGCAACTATGTCATGAATAGCAATGTCATAAGGCAAAATACCATTCAAATTTTTAATGATAGAATCGGGCAGAACCACCGAAGAATCAAAATGAGCAAAATATTGTTTAGCATGCACTCCTGTATCTGTTCTTCCACACCCCATTGTTTCTACAGGCTGTCTCAACAAAACAGACAAGGCGTTATTAAGCACCTCTTGAACTGTCATTCCATTTGGTTGAATTTGCCAACCCTGGTAGTTAGTACCATTATATGAAAGTTCAATTAGATATCTCATGACTTTATTTAGTCTATGAATCTACCACCACTGCTCAACCAATCTGAAATCACTTTTTTTTCATTATCAGTTAAATTCCCCATGTTACCATCCACTGCTTTAGTTTTCATCATTTGACCTCTTTCCACAATTTTACAATCGGTATTAAAGATATTTGGAACAGAACCGTTGCTTGAATGACAATATGGAATAGCGCACTTTAGAGAAACCAAAGCTTTGACATTGGTAAATAATGGTCCTGCAGTTCCATTTTCAGAAATTGTGAAAGTCGCGTTTTTAGTACAACCATCCACATCTTTAACGACCAAAGTATAAGTACCTACTGCTAAATCTTTAATCTCACTATTGCTTGTAAAATTACCACCATTAAGTTGAAATGTAAACCCTGTTGAACCAGAAGCCGTAATCAAAACTTCCCCATTATTTTGACAAGAACTTGCATTTTTAACCGTTGTATTTACAACAATATTTTTAGATTCGCAGTTTACAGTTGGACCATTACTACTAACATCATCATCATTTTTTTCACAAGAACTTAAAACAAAACTAACAGAAAGCAGTGTTAGAAACAGATTTTTTTTTGTTAATTTCATAAATTTATTTTTTTAATTCTGAGTAAAACTGATAGAAATAAGGAATTGTTTCTATGCCTTTGTAATAATTGAACAAACCATATTTCTCGTTTGGAGAATGTAAAGCATCAGAATCCAATCCAAATCCCATTAACAGTGATTTGATTCCTAGTTCAGCTTCGAACAATGCAATAATTGGGATACTTCCTCCACCACGGGTAGGTATAGGGTTTTTTCCAAATGTTTGGAACATTGCTTTTGAAGCTGCTTGAAATTCAATACTGTCTGTAGGCGTGAGAACTGGTTCACCACCATGGTGTGGTGTTACTTTTACTTTAACACTTGCAGGTGCTATTTTTTCAAAATGTGCTTTAAATAAGTCAGATATTTTATGTGAGTTTTGTCCAGGTACTAAACGCATACTAATTTTAGCATTTGCTTTACTAGGCAATACTGTTTTAGAACCTTCTCCAATATAACCTCCCCATATTCCATTAACTTCTAACGTTGGTCTGATACTAGTTCTTTCAACTGTAGAATAACCTTTTTCACCCCATACATCGTCAATATTTAAGTCTTTTTTGTAAGCATCTAAACTAAATGGTGCTTTTGCCATTTCAGTACGGTCAGCATCTGACACCACAATTACATCATCATAGAAACCCGGAATTGTAATGTGATTATTCTCATCATGTAAAGATGCGATCATTTGACATAAAATTGTAGCAGGATTAGCTATAGCACCACCATATACACCCGAGTGTAAGTCACGGTTTGGCCCCACCAATTCAACTTCCATGTAGGCTAACCCTCTTAACCCAACATCTATACTTGGTGTATCATTGGCAATCATACTGGTATCACTTACCAATACTACATCAGCTTTTAATTTCTCTTTATTCGCTTTAATGAAAGTGCCTAAATTCGCAGAACCAACTTCCTCTTCACCTTCTATCATAAACTTTACATTACAAGTCAATGAGTTTGTTCTCATCATACTTTCAAATGCTTTAACATGCATATACATTTGACCTTTATCATCACAAGCTCCTCTTGCATAAATGGCACCTTCAGGGTGTTCTTCGGTTTGTTTAATGACAGGCTCAAAGGGTGGTGAATGCCACAAATCGAGCGGATCAGCAGGTTGAACATCATAGTGACCATACACCAAAACAGTTGGCAATGAAGCATCAATGATTTTTTCCCCATAAACAATTGGATGACCTGCAGTAGGACAAATTTCAACATTATCTGCGCCAGCTTCTTTTAACTTTTCTGCAACAAAATCTGCTGTTTTTTTAACATCTTCAGCAAATTTACTGTCAGCACTTACTGATGGAATGCGTAATAAGTCTAGGAGTTCGTTTAAAAATTTATCCTTGTTGGCGTTTAAATATTCTGAATGGGTCATTGTAAATAATTATTATAGACGCAAACATAATTAATTATTGATAAAATTAAAAACCAATCTTTATGACTCCAAATAAATATATTCCTTAAGAAATGTCATGTATTTTTTTTGTGTTATTTCTTTGGCCCCAAATTGTTTTAGATGGTCTGTTATAAACTGACAATCCACCAATTTAATATCTTGTAAATGAACCCAATCCATCAAAAAAACCAAGGCAATTTTACTTGCGTCTGTCACAGTATGGAACATACTTTCGCCAAAAAACATTTTTCCTATTCTCAAACCATATAATCCACCTACAAGTTCATCGTTGCGCCACACTTCGAAACTATAAGCATAACCTAGTGTGTGCAAATGACAATATAATTCGATAATTTCATCAGAAATCCAAGTTTCTTCTCTTTTTGCACAGGCTTGCATAATTGACTTAAAATCGCAATTGATTCTTAATTCAAATGTATTTTTGGAATACAACTTTTTTAAATTCTTTGGCACATGAAATTCCGTCGGGAAAATAACACCTCTCTTTTTGGGTTGATACCAATAAATGGTGTTATTTTCATCAGGGTCTGCCATTGGAAAAACCCCTTCATAATAAGCGTTAAGAACTTGGTGTGCCGTTATCATATTTCACTAAACTATGTCTACATAGCTTAATTTTTTGAAGGCATTTACCCTCTCCATCAATTCACCTGTTGGTATATCTAAGATATTTTCTGTTCCAAATTTTTCGACACAAAAACTTGCCATGGCACTACCATATATGATGGCACGTTTCATATTTTCAAAACTTGTGTCATTGGTGGATGCTAACCAACCAATAAAACCACCTGCAAAAGTATCACCTGCACCAGTTGGATCAAAAACATCTTCTAATAACATTGCTGGTGCTGAAAAAACTTGATCACCATGAAACAACAATGCGCCGTGTTCCCCTTTTTTGATTATCAAATATTGAGGACCCATTTCTCTGATAACTCTTGAAGCTTTTAACAAACTGTATTCCCCCGATAATTGACGGGCTTCTTCGTCATTAATAGTTAAAACATCTACTTTTTTTAATGCTTTTTTTAGATCTTCTAAAGCGATATCCATCCAAAAATTCATGGTATCCATTACCACTAGTTTAGGTTTATTAGTCAATCGTTCTAACAATGTTAACTGAACCTGAGGAGATAAATTTCCTAACATAACAAACTCAGGTTGAGACAAAGACGCCGGTACAACAGGATCAAAATCAGCCAAAACATTAAGTTCTGTAATTAAGGTTTCTCTGCTATTCATGTCATTAAAGTAACGACCGCTCCAAAAAAAAGATTTTTCACCTTCTTTTATTTGTAGCCCTTCTGTTGAAATCCCTTTACTTTTGATTAATTCAATATAAGAAGCCGGAAAATCGTCTCCAACTACAGCAATTAAACTTACGTCCTTTGTAAAATAGGACGCTGCCAAACTGATATACGTTGCAGCACCACCAATTATTTTATCTGTTTTTCCAAATGGAGTTTCTATGGCATCAAATGCTACGGTTCCAGTCACTAATAAGCTCATTTTTTATTTTTTTTTGCAAAAATCAACTTAAATAATGGAATATAAAAATCCAGTT
>JBILJV010000125.1:0-2840 GCA_044377005.1 Bacteroidia bacterium | reverse complement strand
TCAATATTGTGTGAATGCCAAAAAATATTCAATTATTTTCTTGTGTAGGATTGTATGATTCAGAAAAAATAATTGACAATGAGTTTTTAATCAATGTGCAAGTATGCTCAGAAAATTCCTATGATGGTCAGCATTTTATGGATTATTCTTTGATTGTTGATGAGGTGCATCTGGCATTCAATCAGGGTGAAATGGTGCTAGAAAATATTGCACAAACTATCATTAAAAATCTTAAAATAAAATTAATTAAAGCCCAATTGATTGAAGTGGAAATTAGTAAATGCAATCCTCCAATTCTTCACAATAAAGTGGGACAATTGGGTGTTAAAATGAGTCAGAAGTTTTAAAGTAACTAATTGTAAATTGCACAAAATTCATTCTATACAACCACAGTCCCAGACCAATAATGGCGGAATAATTCTAACTAATTACAAACGAATTGCAGATGATTCTTTTTCTACAACCTTGCTAGATTGACGGTATGTGAATTCTTCAAAGATGTGTCTTTTCGCAAAACGCATTGGTGCATTGGAGTTTATCAACTTGTTGTAAATAGTCGAAGGGACACCATAATACTCATACTCACTTCCATTGTGAAACTGGATTTTTAAACACTGTCCTTTATATTCAAAATCTTTGATTCCCGAAGTGTTAATTGTAGCAGAATAATCTTCTTTATTTTTCAAATGGGTTTCAGGTGACAAGCTAACCAAAAAGTGATAAGCTTCAATAATGTATTGGCTTTTTAATTCAGCTTCTTGTTTAGCTTCATCATCATTAACAAACTTGTCAGGATGCCACTCTTTCATCAAATTTCTATAGATGATTTTAAGTTCTTCAAGGGTCGTATTTTTGTCTATTCCAAATAGTTTTCTGTAGTCTGTAATTCGTTTCATTCTGTAAAATTAAAGAATTTGCAAAGGTAGCGGTTCTAATCCGTTAAATGAAGTTTATATTCTATAATATTTCATTGATTGTTTTATTCTTAAAAAAAGCTAATTCCAAAATGAATTTTCTTTTTATCATCTGTTGTATTAGCTTTCAAAAATTAGTATAGCTTTTTTGTTTTCTTGATGTTTTCAATACCTTTGCTGTGTGAAAAAATTTAGTGCTGAATCTTTTGTTATTGATAGTAAAGAAGGTCGTAAAATTAGTTTAGATATTCATATTCCACTATGTAAAAAAGCGGTTCCTGTCGTAGTTTTTTGTCATGGTTTTAAGGGCTTCAAAGATTGGGGACATTTTAATTGGGTTGCCGAATCGTGTATGCCATACGAGATGGCTTTTTTGAAATTCAATTTTTCTATGAATGGGGTTAAGCCTGATCAATTAACTGAAATTAGTGACTTAGAAGCTTTTGCAAATAATAATTATACCATAGAATTGGAAGATTTGGACGAAGTCCTTAATTGGATTGATAAAACGGCTGAGGAATTACATATAGATAGTAAACAAATTTTCTTGATTGGGCACAGTAGAGGAGGTGGAATAGCTTTGCTTAAGTCTGCCGAGGAAAAACGTGTGAAAAGGCTGGTTTTGTGGGCTTCTTTGTCGGAATTTGAATCTTTCTTCAGGAAAGAAACCATTCAAGAATGGAATGAAAATGGGGTAGTTTATGCCGCTAACAAAAGAACAGGACAACAATTGCCTCTTAATAAGCAGTTTTATGACAATTATCTTAAAAATAAGGAAAAATTGGATCTTAATCAAGCAGCCAAACTTTTGAGTATTCCACTATTAATTATCCATGGAACTAATGACGAAAGTGTACCGGTTTCTCATGCTGAATCTTTGTATGAGACAGTAACCCATTCTATTTTCGTGAAAGTGGAAGGTGGTGATCATACTTTTGGTGCAAAGCATCCATTTGACAAAGAGAATGATGTCACTGAAATGCTTGAAGAATTGGTTGAAAATACGTTTGAGTTTATGGTCGACTAAAAGTCGAGTCCCATTGATAAAGTTGTTAAAGCGGGTAAAAATTTATTTTCAATAAATCCCCATCCATGGTCAACTTTTATATAGTGACCAAGAATTTTAGCTCTTGCACCTATTCCAAAGGCGTATAAAAAAGGGTCTCTTTGTGAATTTACGGTTACTACATATTGGGTGGATTGAACAATACGGGTATTGAAAGGATTGCTAGCGCTATAAGGACTTGAACCTTGCCAAGCGGTTCCAATATCCATAAATCCAATTAACATCAAACTTTTGAAGAAATCACTGGTAATTGGTTTTTGAATTAAATAAGAGAAAAAAGGAACTCTTAATTCAGCATTTAATAACAAGAATTTATTGCCCCCTCTAGCATTTCTATTGAATCCTCTAACTGGAGCAGCTATGGTTTGAAAAGCAAATGCATCGCCATTTAGTTGAGGAATATTGTAATTGAAATTACTAGTAGAACGAGCCGGAATAATCCAATTTTCAACTCCTCCCATATAATAGGCTGTGGTTTGTGTTCCAAAGGAATAGGCACCATTTATTCTAGCTGCTACATAAATCTGCCTGTGTAATTTTTGATAAAATCTAAAATCGAATCCATTGTTAGAAATAAATTCATAACGCTGTGCACGGTGGTAATTTTCATTGTAACATTTAAATCGAACCCCTTGAAACAAGTTTAGTCCATTACTTGTGACGTTGTCGAACACATATTCTAAACCATGAAATCCATAAATATTATCAACATCTGCTTTGTTTAACTGTTCTTTATTGGTTCCCAAATTAATAACGCGGTCGTTTCTGTAACCCACATTGAACTCCAATCTACTTCTTTCATTGAATGGATAAATAGTAGCAAGTTTAGCTTGAGAGTTAACCATTTTGATGTTGTCAAA
>JBILJV010000019.1:0-35012 GCA_044377005.1 Bacteroidia bacterium | reverse complement strand
TGTTAACATTGACTTTAACGGAAATGTAGCAAACAACCCACAGGTTAAAGTATTTAACCAATTAGGTCAAGTGGTATTTACACAAAATAATTCAAGTGCAACGGCTTCTGTTTCACTAGATTTATCTAGTCTTGCCAAAGGTATTTATTCAGTAAATATTGTTTCAGACGGAGTAAGTGTTACTAAAAGAGTAGTACTTCAATAAAATAAAATAGTAATCAAGCGTGCGAACTAAGTATGTTCGTACGCTTGATTTTTTAATAACCACACCCAACAATATGAAAAAGGTTTATTATTTAATCACTTTAATGTTTTTGTCCTTCAATTTATTGGGTCAAAACATTGCTCCTTTAGCAACTGCTACTGCTAGTACCTGTAACACAGGTGTTTGCGGTACTTTAAACGATTTGAACTTTGGAACATGCGGTACACAACAAATGTGGATTACAACTGCTACACCTCCAGACCCAACACCTGGTGTAAATTGGATACAATGGGATTGGTCCTCACCTAGAACCATTAACCAATTTGTTATTCATCATGCCCAAAATAATGCACGTTTTTTAACTGGTGCAACCATACAATCTTGGAATGGTTCATCATGGGTAAACGTGGGTTCATTTACAAACCTTACTATGCAATGTATTAACACTGTAAATATTAATGCAGTGACTACATCCCGTATTCGTTTTACTTCCTTTTTAATGCAAGGAACTGGTCAATTGTCAAATCCTAATTTTAGAGAAATAGAAATCTTTGGTCCAAATTATAGAAACGATGCAGGAGTTAATTTTATTACCAATCCTGATGTTTGTAATTCACCTCAGCAGTTAAGTGCAACTATTTTTAATTATGGTATAAGAAGATTAGACAGTGTGCGATTAAATTGGTCCATTAACGGAGTTCCTCAAACTACTCAATATCTTACTACAAGTTTATTGACAGGACAATCGACAAATATTACATTAAATTCTAATTTTAATTTTGCCCCAAGTACCAATTATAATGTACAAGCTTGGACAAGTATGCCCAATGGTTCATCAACTGATTCCGGCGCTTCAAATGATCGTTTTACAAGATTAATAGAGTTTTTGGGTAATCCCAATGCACCAACAGTTAATAACTCTACACAATGTGGTCAAGGTATCTCAAGTTTAATGGCAACTCCTGATAACAATGGTGATAGTATTTTATGGTACAATCAAGCTACTGGTGGATTACCTTTTACTATTGGAAGAAATGCAAAAGGACCATTCTTAACCTCTTCAAGAACTTTTTACGCACAAAGTGCTAAAATCGCTTCAAAAAACAACTCTTTAGTATTCAGTGCAACAACAGGTGTTAACGTTACTCAAGCCAATGATTATGGTGGAATGTTTACTGTTAATGTACTCAATGATGTGGTATTAGATTCTATGATGTTCAGACTATGGTATGCTACCCCAACGAATACAGGCTATCAATTGTACTACAAAACAGGCGCATATACTGGTTTCCAAACAAACAGTGCTGCTTGGACAAAATTAAATGAAGGTGTAGCTAGTTTTGTAACTGTCGGGGGATTGAATTTTGCTAAAATTTCTGCAAAACAAATTATGTTACCAGCTGGTACTTATAGTTTTTACTTTACTACCGATGTAGCACTTGGTGCAGGTAATTCTATTTATTCAACTTTTGGTGGTGCAGGTCCTGCTAATTCTGAATTAGCAATTCAAACTGGTGCAAGTATAATTATTGGCAAGTTTGGCGCAACTCAAATTTTGGCATCTTATCAACCTGATGTAACAATGTTATATAGAAAACAATGTTACAATACAACTCGTGTGCCATATACTATTACTGTTAAACCAAGACCAATTGGTGCAAATGTTGTAAAAGGTTCAGTTTTCCAGGGTTTGTTTAATGAAGGTTTAATGTTTAATCCAGATGTTACAGAAGTTGGTAAAACAGTGACTTATGAATTAACTCCTCCAACAGGATTTACCAATGGAGGACACGGTTCAACTTGGGTAATTAATTCAGTAACCGCAAGAACAAAAGGGAATATACTAGTGCCTTCATCTGCATATAGCGTTGTAGCCCCAAGTGGTTCGACTGTTGGAAGTTTAACATTTACTCCCACTAGTGCATATTTAGATAGTTTTATTACTTTCTCTATTAATT
The DNA here is from genome assembly GCA_044377005.1 of Bacteroidia bacterium. Classification (GTDB taxonomy): domain Bacteria; phylum Bacteroidota; class Bacteroidia; order NS11-12g; family UBA955; genus JABMMZ01. Next base: position 32,849 of record JBILJV010000019.1, on the reverse strand, counting down.
ACTCAGACTTAGGTCCACACTATTGCGATTCGACTTTAAAAAGAACTATTGTTGTTGCTCCAACCCCAAAACCTAATTTTAGTTTTAATAACTCAATTTGTGTAGGCGATATCGTTATTTTTGAAAATTTAAGTACCATTCATTCTGGATTTATGACTTATCAATGGTTTTTTGGTGATGGTGATTCTTCAGATCTCAATACGCCTAATCATACCTATTCGGCTTCTGGTCCTAAAGCGGTAAGATTAATAGCAACTAATTCTCTATGGAAAGTTACAAAAGATACTACTATCAACATATCAGTAGGTGAATTACCAAATATTGCATTTACACCCATTAATGCCTGTGAAGGTCAAGACATAAGATTCAATAATAATACCACGATAAGTGCAGGTACATTGAATTATACTTGGAATTTTGGTGATGCAAGTCCTCTTGTAAATACCACTAGTAACAGTCCAATTTTTAAACGTTACTCTATCTCAGGAGGTTATAAAGTAACCTTAATTGCAGAATCTGCTGGATGTATCAATACTCTAACAAAAACGGCTTACCAATTTGCTAAGCCTAATCCAAATTTTAATTTATTAAGTGGAAGTTGTTCAAATAAACCATTCCAGTTCGAAAATACTTCATCCATTAAATTTGGAAGTTTTGGTAATAAATGGGATTTTAGTGACAATGGTAATTTTGGTTCTGATAAAAATACAGAATATACATTCCAATCGGCAGGTACTAAAATGGTTAAATTAACCAATATCTCTGAATTTGGTTGTAAAGATTCTATCGCTAAACCAATTGATGTTAAACAAGCCCCAATTACTGACTTTTCATATCCATTTGCATGTGAGCGTGCTGCTACACCATTTACTAACCTAAGTAATCTATTTAATGAAACACTTATTAAATATACTTGGACATTTGGAAACGGGACTTCTAATTTAACTAGCCCTAACAGAACTTGGTCTTCTTTAGGACCACGTAATGTAACTTTAAAAACAGAATTAGCCAATGGATGTAGTTCTGAAATTACCAAAGTTATTAATGTAGGAGTTCAACCACTAGTTGATTTTGAGTTCGAAAACCAATGCCAAGGTAATGAAGCCATCTTTACAAATTTAACAAGTGCTCGTTTTGGTAATATCTCTTACAAATGGAGTTTTGGTGATGGAGGAAATTCTACAACTTTCTCTCCAACTTACACATATACCAATGCACAATCATTTACTGTTAAATTAGTAGCTGATGTTCAAGATGGATGTAAAGATTCTGCAACTAAAGTCATTGATATTTCTCAAGCACCAGTAACTTGTGATTTTAATTTCACTAGAGATTGGAATGTTGATAGAAAAAAATTCAATTTTACTCCTGTTGGAGGTTCTACTTCTGGAATTAATTATACTTGGATTATGGGCGATGGTAATAGATTAACTTCTACCTCTGCAGGTACATCTTATACCTTTAATACAGATATTCGCTATTGCGTAACTATGATTGCAGCTAATCAAGCAGGGTGTGAATGTAAAACTACTAAATGTGTAGATGTTGCAACGGATGTTAATCAGTTGTTTGCTCAGTCTATTTCTATATATCCAAACCCATCTAATGGTTTAGTAAATGTGAAATTTGATAAAAACGTAAACCAAGTAAGTTTGAAAGTATATAACAGCCTCGGCCAAATCGTAATTAATAAAAATTATGATGAAGTTAATGGTGATATTGATGTTGATTTATCAATGTTTAGTAAAGGTATTTACTCGTTTACTATCCAACATAATAAACAAACTACAACTAAAAACGTAATCATTCAATAATAGATTGCTATAAAATTGTAAAAAAGCCATTCGCCAAAAGCGGATGGCTTTTTTTATGAACCAATTTTAAATTTAATTGTTTAGGTGTTAATGTCAAATTATATTGTAGTAGGAGGAAGTAAAGGAATTGGTCTTGATTTAGTTCAAAAATTATTAAATGATCAACACCAAGTTTGGGTATTAGCTCGAACTTCTGAATCGCTTTTAGAGAGTCCTAATCTTACTTTTATTCCTATGGATGTTACTAATCTATCTTTAGATATTGAACTTCTTCCTGAACAAATTGATGGCTTTGTATATTGCCCAGGTAGTATCAATTTAAAACCATTCAACCGTTTGTCTATGGATGATTTTAATTTCGATTGGCAAATCAATGTCTTGTCTGGCATTAAACTATTGCAAATGGTATTGCCAAACTTAAAAAAAAGTGAACAAGCAAGTGTCGTTTTTTTTAGTACCGTTGCGGTATCTATGGGTATGCCTTTTCATGCCAGTGTTGCTGCTTCTAAAGGAGCAATTGAAGGAATAGTAAAATCATTGTCTGCTGAGTTTGCCCCAAAAATAAGAGTTAATGCAGTTGCTCCATCACTCACACAAACTCCACTATCTGATAAGCTAACTAATACTCCCGAAAAAATTGAAGCTTCAGCCAAAAGACACCCACTTCAAAGAATTGGAAACGCTGGAGATATTGCAGAAATATCTAAGTTTTTATTATACCCAAGCTCATCATGGATTACAGGTCAGATTATTCACGTTGACGGTGGTATGTCTTCAATTAAAATGTAATGCAATTTACTGAAAACGATTTTTTGTCAATGGAGCAACGCTATAGAGCTAGCTTTTTTAATTCCTTGGGTGGTTTTAAAAGTTTGGTTTTAATAGGGACTACCAATAAAAAAAAACAAACCAATCTTGCGGTTTTTAATTCACTAATGCACTTAGGTGCAAATCCGCCATTGTGTTCCATTTTGGTAAGACCAGCCTCTGTAGAAAGACATACATACGAAAATATTTTGGAAACCAAATGTTTCACAGTAAACCATGTCAATGAATCTTCTTATAAGCAAGCTCACCAAACTTCTGCTAGATATTTAAGACATCAATCAGAATTTGCTGAAGTAGGATTAACAGAAGAATACTCATCTCTTTCAATTGCCCCTTATGTAAAGGAAAGTTCAATTAAGTTTTCATGCGAATTGGTTCAAGTGCTTGAAATAGATTTAAACAAAACGTTGCTTGTTGTTGGTAAAATAAAAGAAGTAATAATGCTAGGTGATTATGTCCTTGAGGATGGTTTTATTGATATAGAAAAAGCAGGTTCTATTACTGTTTCAGGATTAGATTCTTACCATAAAACCAATAGACTATCACGATTGTCTTATGCCAAACCTGAATCTCCATTAAAGGAAATTTAATCTTAAATAAGTGTTTATTTATTTTTTGGATTCTTAAAAAAAGGTAGAACTTCGCCCCAATAAAATAAACTGTTTTATAGCTTTAATTTAATTACCATCAATTCTCTTGTCCACATAGCACTTTTTGTTGTCTCATTTATTTATGCGCTCACATTTAGTATAGTAAAAGACATTATGCCAACCTATATTCAAGGGTTTGGTTTTATTATTTTACGTGTAACAGGAGCCGCTATATTATTTTGGACTGCTTCATTGGCATTTAAAAATGAAAAAGTAAATTGGAAAAAACACGGTCGTCGGTTTTTATTATGCAGTTTATTTGGTGTTGCTGCCAATATGTTAATGTTTTTTAAGGGATTGGAAATTACAACTCCCATTAATGGTGCAGTACTGATGCTAGCAACCCCCATATTTGTATTTTTACTTAATGTTTTTATCAATAAACAAGCAGTTGTTGTAAGTCAAGTTTTAGGAATTTTGTTGGCTTGTTTTGGATGTTTATGGCTCATGTCGGGGAATCAGTTTAAGTTTTCATCACTAACAATTACTGGCGATATTTTAATAGTACTGAATGCCATATCTTATGCATTTTATTTAGTGTTGGCTCGTGATTTATTAAAAGAATATCACATGATAACGGTTTCAAAATACACCTTTACTATTGGTTCATTAATGGTAATTCCATTTGGATGGCAGGAACTCAGTAACGCACATTTTTCATCCATGTCTACCGATATTGTATTGAAAATAGTGTTTGTAATAGTCTTTACAACCTTTATTACCTATTTGTTAAACGCATGGGCAATACACAAGGCAGGTCCTACTCTGGTAGGCGCTTATATCTATTTACAACCTATTTTGGCAACTATTATTGCAATTATTTTGCAAAAAGATACTTTAACGATGCATAAAATATTGTCAACTTTGTTGATTTTTGCAGGCGTATATATTACCTCAAGTAAATTAAAATGGCACAAATCAAAAGTATGACCGGTTATGGTCTTTCAGAAACTGAAAACCAAAATTGGAGAATAAAAACAGAAATAAAGTCTTTAAATAATAAGTTTTTAGAATTAACGATTAGGCTACCTAAAAGTTTTAAAGACAAAGATATTGAAATCAGACAATTGCTAACTGCTAAAATTGGGAGAGGTTCTGTTTCTGTTAACTTATCTGCTGAGAGAAAAGAAAGTGAGATGATTAACGATTCAATGAGTATTAACTTGCCTTTAGCTAAATCATATTCAGATAAATTAATGGCTTTGGCACAGTCTCTCAATTTACCAACGGATACCATTTTTAATACGGTTATTGCGTTGCCTGAAGTACTCAAATATGACGAATCGGAAAAGTTTGAGGAAGATTGGAAAGTAATAAAAGAAAATATTGAAAATGCTTTTGTTCAATTTGATGAATTTAGAATTACTGAAGGCACTTTCATAAGTCAGTATTTACTAGATTGTTTATCTGTTATCTCATCACATTTAGATGAAATAGCTGTTCATGAAGGTCCACGTAAAGAAGGTGTCAAAGAAAAATTATGGCTATCTTTAATTGAAAATAATGAAGAGAAAAATATCGACAAAAACAGGTATGAACAAGAACTAATTTATTACCTAGAAAAATATGATATCGCTGAAGAGAAAAGCCGTTTAGCTCATCATTTGTCTTTCTTTAAAGATAACTTGGAAAAAGAAGCTAATGGAAAAAAATTGAATTTTATAGCACAAGAAATTGGAAGGGAGATAAATACAATTGGGAGTAAAGCCAACTATTTTCCAATCCAACAATCTGTAATTTTAATGAAAGAAGAGCTCGAAAAAATTAAAGAACAATTGCTCAATGTATTGTAATTCTTAAAGAATGTCTGAGCCTGCCCAAATAAAAAATACCAATCACCAATCAATACAACCGCTTCTCATTTTTGTATGTTTAGCAGTTGGTGTGCTTTGGGGTGCTCAAATTAAAAAGGTAGAAAAAGATAAGTTTACCCAAATAATAGACATTGTTGAATCTGACTATGTTGACAGTTCAAATGGGGAGTATATCAGAGAAGCTTCTATTAAATTTTTGTTATCACAACTCGATCCACACAGTACCTATATCCCTAGTCAGTTAAGTGAAATTTCATCACGACAAATAAAAGGAGAATATGATGGATTGGGCATAGAGTATTTTAGAACCAATGATACGTTGTTTGTTTATGATGTTTTACAAAATAGCCCTGCAAGCAAAAGTGGCATATTGCCGGGTGATAGATTGCTAAAAATTAATAATAAAGACATTGTTAAAGAAACAAATGAAGATAGTTTGAGAGCCATTTTGCTGAATAAAGAGATGCAAATTAGCCTTTACAGAAAAAGCACACATCAGTTATACAATATCAATGTAAAAAAAGCCCCTATTAGTATGAATAGTTCAAAGTCATATTATATGATGAATGAAACATTGGGGTATATTAAAATAGAGAGATTTAGCAGTCAAACCCATCAAGAGTTTATGATGGCACTTAATGAGTTAAAAGTAAAGGGAATGAAAGAGTTGCTTTTAGATTTAAGGGACAATGGCGGAGGTTTACTTTCAGAATCGGTAGCTATTGCAAATGAGTTTTTAGAAAAAGATGCATTAATTACTTTTACAGAAGGGCATAAAAGATTGAAAAAAGAATATTTTGCCAATGGAAAAGGCGGGTTTATTTCCGGGAAATTAGTACTTTTAATCAATCAAAATACAGCTTCGGCAAGTGAAATTTTGGCAGGTGCATTACAAGACAATGATAGGGCAGTATTGATGGGTAGTCGTTCTTTTGGTAAGGGATTGGTTCAGGAACCTTTTAGATTGTCCGATGGTTCACTCATACGCTTAACAACAGCCCGCTATTACACCCCAAGTGGAAGAAGTATCCAAAGGAATTATGACCAATCTCCTGAATTGTACAGATTGCAAATTTTTAACAGAGATATATTGGCTGATACATTAAATCCTATTTTGGATTCTAGTTCTCGAAAGGAGTTTTTCTCTAAAAACGGACGATTGTTAATGCCGGGTGGTGGTCTTAGACCCGATTTAGTTTATACTTCAACACAAAATGATAGTATTTATACAAGTGGATTTATTCAAAACTTAGAATATACAAAAATACTTAAAGTGTTTGTGTTAGATAAAATGCAACAAGAGTTAAAAATAATAAGTAAACAGTTCAATTCGCCCCAAGCATTTTTTAATAAATATAAACTCTCAAACAAATATATCATTCAATTGTTAAAAGAAATAAAGAAAAATAAATATTTTATTAATTATCAAACGGGTACCAAAAACGAGCAAATGATAGAAGATGCATTGTTGTCAGAAATAACCTTTAGAGTTTTTGGTGAAACTGGCAAAAATATATTGGCAAATAAACAAGAAGGTGTTTACTCGAAAACTTTAGAGGTTTTAAAGAAATATAACACTCTACTGAATATTAAACCTAAAAATACACGTAGATTTGACTATTAATTAATGTTTAAATCTGTAATAAGTTTAATACCAATGGCCCTTAGAATATTTTTTACAATTGTATTTATTATCATCTTTGATTTATATGCTTATCAAGCTATAAAGGTATTGACTGAATCTTTGAGTAATAATGCCAAAAACTGGATTAGAAGAATTTTTTGGATCGTAAGTATAAGTTTTTATGTTCTTGGTTTATTAGCCATGGGAGGATATTTTGTTCATTTAAGTCGCACCTTTTTTGTAGTTACTACAGGTTTGTTTTTTGGGATGTTTATGGCTAAAATATTAATGATTTTTCCTTTATTAATCGAGGATTTGTATAGATTGGGTCATAAAATTGTTGTTTTTTTTAAACCTAAAAAAGAGGTAATTGAAGAACGAACAGAAGAGCAATTAATGAAATCAAAGTTTCTTGTTACACGTAAAAAATTTATTTCACAAATAAGTGCAGGTATAGGCGCATTAACCTTTAGCGGCTTGTCTTATGGTATAATAAAAGGGGCACATGATTACAAGCTACACCAAGTTAGTGTTTCGTTTCCAGGATTGCCGGAGGGGTTGAAAGGGTTAAAGATTGGTCACATTAGCGACATTCATGTAGGGAGCTTTTGGGATAAAAGTGCTGTAAAAAAAGGAATTGAATTGTTGATTAGTCAGAAAGCAGATGTGATATTCTTTACAGGTGATTTGGTAAATAGCTTAACTGAAGAAATGTCAGATGAATACTTAGAATTGTTCAAGCAAATTTCAGCGCCATTAGGCGTTTATAGTATTTTAGGGAACCATGATTATGGAGACTATCACCAATGGCCCGATCGAAATAATGAAAAAGCAATGGCAGGTAAACTAATTGACAAATCTCACATGTCGCCTCTGCAAATCGATAACTTAGAGCGTTTGAAAAAGGTACATCAACAATTGGGTTGGCGATTGCTTTTAAATGAGAATGAAATATTGGAAATCAAGGGCGAAAAACTAGCTGTTATAGGTGTAGAAAATTATGGTGTTAAAGGTCGTTTTCCTAAATATGGTAATTTATCGGAGGCTTACAAGGGAACAGAGGATGTGCCAGTAAAATTGTTGTTATCTCACGATCCTAGCCATTGGGATGCACAAGTCGTTGAAAAGTTCAAAGACATTCAATTGACATTTTCTGGTCATACTCACGGCGCGCAATTTGGATTGGAAACTGCTAATTTTCAGTGGAGTCCTGTAAAATATATGTACAAACAATGGGCAGGATTATACCAAACTGGAGAACAATTTCTTTATGTAAACAGAGGTTTTGGTTACCTAGGATATCCTGGAAGAATTGGTATTAGACCAGAAATTGGATTGATAAAACTAGCCTAATTGTATCTATACTATTTATGTAACAAAGAGTAAGTCTTTGATTGATATTTTTTTATTACATTTGAAACATCAATTGCTTATAAAGATTTGAAACTTAATGCACTTATAAAAAAATCAAAGAATCAACTTATTAAAAGACAAGTAATGCCTTTTGATAAAGTGAAAAAAATATTGATTATGTGGGATGCTAATCAGTCAAAAACAGATACAGATGAGTTGAAAACCTTTGGATTTGAGCTAACTAAGGCAAATAAAGAAGTTACTTTTTTGGTGTTTTATCCTCTCTCCAAACTAAAACCTGATATGCTTTCAAACGATATGTATCAACTAACTTGTAAAGGTGATTTTAATTTATTTGGTGTACCTAAATCCAAAGCATTAAAAGATCTTTTTAAAGTAAAATATGATTTGTTAATCAATGCTTGTTTAACTCCCAATCAACATTTAGATACCATATCAGTATATTCTTCGGCCTCTTTCAGAATTGGTCCTTATATTAGTAATGACAATACACATTTATATGAAATTTCCATAAAGCCAAATGGGGCAGATTTGTGTGAAAATTATTTGATAGAAATAGGGAAGTGTCTCAATAAAATTATTTAAAAAAACATGTCACATAGCATATCACAGCAACTTAAAGGAACAGGGGTCGCACTAGTAACTCCTTTTTTAAAAGATAAAAAAATTGATTTTGAGGGATTAACTAAGCTTGTAAATTATCAAATTGATAACGGCACAAATTACTTAGTCATTTTGGGAACTACTGGTGAAAGTCCAACCATTAGCTCAACAGAAAAACAAGCAATTGTTAATCATGTTAAACAAGTTAATAATGGTCGATTACCTTTGGTTTTAGGATTAGGAGCTAACGATACAATTGCACTTTCTGAATCGTTCAAAAAACAAAATTTTGAAGGGCTTTCTGCCATTTTAAGTGTAAGTCCTTACTACAACAAACCCAATCAAAACGGCATCTATAACCATTACCAATACATTGCCGATTTATCGCCATTACCCCTTATTTTATACAACGTTCCAGGTAGAACTGGAAGTAATATTTCTACAGAAACAACTTTGAAGTTGGCTGAACATCCCAATATTTTAGGAACAAAAGAGGCTAGTGGAAATTTTTCTCAATGCATGGAAATTATCCAACATAAACCAGCCAATTTTTCTGTAATAAGTGGTGATGATGCTTTTACATTACCTTTTATAGCCATGGGAATGGACGGTGTAATTAGTGTTATAGCCAATGCATTTCCAAAAAAGTTCAGTGAATTGGTTAAACTTTCTCTTGCTGGAAATACACAAGCTGCGTTACCACTTCATTATGAACTTTTAGATGCAATGAATTTAATTTTTGCAGATGGAAGTCCAGGGGGAATTAAAGTGATTTTGGAAGCCTTAAGTATCTGTGGCGTTGATGTAAGGATGCCACTCTGTGATGTAAGTGTTTCTGTTAGAGAAAAACTTTTAAAATCTATAAAATAGAAAATAAATAATATGTCTTTTACACCATCCAAACCAATAAAAAGGGTTACGGTACACACTTTGGAAGAATTAAAACAAAGGGGTGAAAAAATAAGTATGTTAACGGCTTATGACTACTCTTTGGCAAAAATAGTAGACGATGCCAATATTGATGTTATATTGGTTGGTGACAGTGCTAGTAACGTAATGGCTGGACACGAAACAACATTGCCTATTACACTCGATCAAATGATATACCACGCATCCTCTGTAATTCGTGCTGTAAAACGTGCTTTGGTTGTGGTGGATTTGCCTTTCGGTTCTTACCAAGGAAATAGTAAAGAAGCCCTTTTGAGCAGTATTAGAATAATGAAAGAAAGTGGTGCCCATGCTATTAAACTAGAAGGTGGCGAAGAGGTCATAGAATCTGTTAAAAGAATAATAAGTGCCGGAGTTCCTGTAATGGGTCACCTGGGATTAACGCCGCAAAGTATCTATAAGTTTGGAACTTATTCGGTAAGAGCGGTTGAAAAAGAAGAGGCCGATAAGCTTATTCGCGATGCACAATTGCTTCAAGATGCGGGTTGCTTCGCTATAGTTTTGGAGAAAATTCCTGCTGAGCTTGCACACCAAGTTACAGACATGTTGAAAATTCCTGTAATAGGAATTGGTGCAGGTGCTAATGTAGATGGTCAGGTATTAGTGCTTCATGATATGTTGGGAATAAACAAAGATTTTAGTCCAAGATTTATGCGTCGTTACCTTAATTTATACGACCAAATAAAAAGTGGTGTTGAGCATTATATTTCAGATGTAAAAGCAAAAGATTTCCCAAATTCAAACGAACAATACTAACCCTTGCAAAGGTTCGAAATTAATACCAGTCAGAATGTAAAAATTGAGTATCAACTCGCCTCAGTTTTTTCAAGAATTCTTGCCTTTTTTATTGACTTCATTGTAATGGCATTAGGATTTATAATTTTAATGCTCATTATTAATAATGTATTCGAAATTGATTCTGACGTGTTTATGAATCTTTTTGCTTTTGTTTGGTTAGGTTTTTTTACACTAGCCTCCGAAATGATTGGTCAAGGCCAAAGTATTGGTAAAAAGGCGGTTGGGTTAAAAATTGTAAAGATAAATGGAGACAAACTCACCTTTTACGATTATTTCAGCCGTTGGTCAATGCGCTTAATGGACATCTATTTTTCTGTTGGCGCTATTGCCGTTTTGTTGATTGGTAGTAATATCAAAGCCCAAAGAATTGGTGATATTTTGGCAGGCACTACTGTTATCAAACTCAAAGGGGATTATGACTTTTCACTTTCTGAAATTCTGAAGTTAAACCAAAAAAGAAAAGAAAGTTATGAGTTTCAATTTCCACTAGCATACCGCTTGTCAGATAATGATGTAATTGTTCTAAAATCACTACTGTATCGATTAGATGTTTATAATAATAATGAACATTTGCAAGCCCTAGATTTGGCTGTAGAAAGACTAAAAGAAATATTGGAATTGACCGAAGTGCCCAAAAATAAAAAAGGGTTTATAAGTAAGGTCATTTCTGAATATGTGGTACTTACCAGATAGTGATTTGTATAAACGATATTTATTTTATAATTTTGTAAAATTAGTAAGTAAAATGAGGGTTAAGTTTTTTGGGTTTTTTTGTTGTTTTGTTGTGCTTAGTGCATTGACAAGTGACAATAATAAAACACTGATAAAACACCATTTAAACAGTGATTCAATCCTATTTTGCGCTCCATATCACTATTTTAATGCTAAGTCTGAACATTATATAAAATATTCAGACAGTTTATATGATGCTTGTTTTGATTCATTAACTTTATTGAAACGCTCAGTTTTTAATTTGGCTTTGAAAGGGTACTTTAAGTTGGCTCAAAAAGGGTACATTAAGAACGATCGATATTTAAGTATTATTGATTATTCTTTATCGGCGAATGTAAAACGTTTTTGGGTGATAGATTTATTGACTCAAAAAGTGGTGTTTAATGAATGGGTTGCTCATGGTAAAAACTCAGGAGAATTGTATGCCAAAAAATTCTCTAATACCAAAGAATCTTTTCAATCAAGTATTGGTTTTTATGTAACAGGCGAACTTTATCAAGGAACACACAATTGGTCGCTTAAGTTAATAGGGTTAGAAAAATCAATTAACCATTTGGCACTTGAAAGAGGCATTGTAATACATGGTGCAAATTATGTAAGTGAGCGTTTTATTAAAGAAAACCAACGCTTAGGAAGAAGTTTGGGTTGCCCCGCTGTTCACGAGAATATTGTTTTGCCACTTATCCAAACCATTAAAGAGGGCGCTTGTCTTTTTGCCTATTATCCTCAAGCAAAATATTTAAAATACTCCACTGTATTGAAAGGTAACTAAGGGGTAATTACATTTATTTTCTCCCAATAAATATCACCATTGGAAAGTTCAATTTTAAGGGTGTAAATGCCACTTTTCAAAATGCTTATTTCTACAGATTTATTATCATTGATTTGGTACTCATTTGTTTTGCCGTCTATACTGATGCTACTTATTTTTGATATTTCAAATGAACTTTCAAGTTTAATGTTTCCTGAACTTGGTTGAGGGTATATTAGAAAAGGTTTAATCGAATTATTTTTTAATGATAAACCATAGCCTCCATCGTTTTCTGTTCTCAATATAGTGCCACCATAACTTACTGCTAATCCAATTTTGTTATAAAAACTTAAGCCATTGATATCAGAAGCTATTCCGGTAAGCTGTTGACCTCTATTATTTTGTATGTTATACGATTTTGAAATGATTCCATTTGAACCACCTAAAAAGCCGGTGTCTTTGTTTTTAAACCAAGCACTGTAAATAGATTTCATTTCAGAAATATTTATTTTTTGCCATGTTTTGCCTGAATCATTGCTGTATATGATTCTATTAAAATGTTTACCAACTTGACTGGTATCTGGCATGCCTCCCAATATAATTATATCGGCATCACTAATACATTTTACCTCATTTAAATGGATGGTTTCATTGAGGTTAATTTTTTCCCATTTTTTTTGAGAAATGTGTTTTTTTAGCAATGTGCCTTTTTCACCTACAGCGTAGCAAGTGCCATTGGGTGTTATTCCTACACCTTTCAAAGTAATATTGGCATTAAAAGTAGTGTCTAAAATCCATGTTTCTCCCTTATCATTAGAACTTGCTATCAACATATCTGCCCCTACTAGCAAACCATAGTTATTGTTAAAATGAAGACCATAGGCATAAGCCGCAGTTCTTACAAATTTGGAAGTCCAAGTTTTACCGCCATTCGAGGTTTTAAACACCCTTGCATTTTCACCTGTAACAAAACCGGTTAATGTATCTATAAAATATAAAGCTCTTAAATGAGTAGGGATAGAAATAAACTGATTTTTCCATGATTTACCAGCATCTGTTGATTTTAAAATGGTATTGGTTTGTCCCACTGCAAAGGCATAACCATCTAGCAATTGAACATCATATAAATCTTGAACGTTGTTGGTATATATTTTATTCCATTGAGCATTGGTAATCAATGGATAAAAAAAAGTTATTGAAAAAATAACACAAATTGTATAGACTTTATTAAACATCACTACAAATTTACACTAAATTTGTCTCGTGCAAAAATCTGCAAGTAACGATTATTATATCAATGAAAATGGGATGTTGGTATTTACAGAAGCCTACCATTTAAAAAGAGGATATTGCTGTGGATGTGCTTGTAAACATTGTCCGTATGAACATGTCAATGTAAAAATAAAACCCAATGCAATAAAAGATGGAAGAACTAAGTGAGTTAGGTGAAAAAATTATAAAGTTACTGATTTTTGAGGAATCATTTGTTCATTTGGTTGAAGAATTAAAAGATACAAGCAAACATCATACGGCAGATGAATTGAAATATTTAATAGTGAAAGATTTTATTAAGCCGTGTATGAATGTTGAAACAGGTCAATTGTCAAGTGTTTTGTTTGACAGTGATAAACTCGATGAATACACTTTTAGGCTCACCACTAAGGGACTCAACTATCTTGAAAAGCTTTTAGAAAAGTAGCTATAAATTTTTAATTTAACAATAAAGTTTTGTAATAATATGTTATGTTTGCTCACGTATAATAAAACACCTCTAATTTGAAATTCGGAGCTATAGATATTGGGTCAAACGGTATAAGACTGTTAATTGCTCGTCCTTTACAATTGGATGAATTAAAGCCCGAATGGAAAAAAGTAGAGTTTACTAGGTTGCCTATTCGACTAGGAGATGATGTGTTTGGAACCAAAGAAATTAGTAAAAAGAAAACCGATTTATTGGTCAAAGCCATTAAAGCATTTAGTTTGCTCATTGATATTTACAATGTGGATTTTTATAGGGCTTGTGCAACCAGTGCAATGCGTGATGCTAAAAATTCCGAAAAAATTATAAAACTTATTAAAAAAGAAACCAATGTAGATATAGATGTTATTAGTGGTTCGGCAGAGAGTAAGTTAATTATGAATGCTTTTTTACATTTATTAGAACCCAAAGAAACATTTTTACACGTAGATGTAGGTGGAGGAAGTACAGAATTAACGCTTATTCAAAACAACAAACCATTGGTTTCCAAAAGTTTTAATATAGGAACAGTTAGAGCAAAGGAAAATAAAATAAAGCCTGAAGAGGTTCAAAAACTTCATGCTTGGGTGAAAGAAAATATTGCATGGTTACCCAATATTAAGGGAGTAGGTACAGGAGGAAATATTCATAAATTTGGGGTTTTGGCGAATGTTGGTCAAGGGCAATACTTAAGATTAGATAAGCTTCAACAATTGAATGAAGATATTGAAAAAATGAGTCATAACGACCGTGTGTATCATTTAAAATTAAACCCCGACAGAGCTGAGGTAATAGACTTTGCAGGTAGAATCTATTTGGATATTTTTAATAAAACGTCAGTCAAGGAAATATTAACCCCTTACCAAGGATTAAAAGATGGCATTATCCAAGACCTATGGGAAAGGTATTATACCAAGCAAAAAGATTAAGACAAAACTTTAGTTGAAATTTAACTTTTTAAAAACATTTGATTTGCAACTAAAATCCAAAATCTAAAATTAAAAAATCCAAAAAACTTATTACCTTTGCAGCCCTTAAAAATAGCCAATTTATCAAATGACAACTAACAGAACTTTTACGATGATTAAGCCTGATGCTGTGAATAACGGACATACAGGAAATGTAATTAACGACATACTTGCAGGTGGTTTCAAAATCATCGCAATGAAATACCTTCAATTGACGAAGGAACAAGCTGAAAACTTTTACGGAATTCACAGAGAAAGACCTTTCTTTAATGACTTAGTTTCTTTTATGATTAGTGGTCCAATCGTAGCGGCTATCCTTGAAAAAGAAAATGCAGTTGAAGATTTCAGAACATTAATTGGCGCTACGAATCCTGAAAATGCAGCTGAAGGAACTATCAGAAGAAAATATGCAAAAAGCATAGATGCTAACGCTATTCACGGTAGTGATAGTAACGAAAATGCAGCGATTGAATCCAATTTCTTTTTCTCAAGTTTCGAGCGTTTTTAATCCATACAAAATATTTTATACATTAAAGTCAGCTTTTTAGCTGACTTTTTTTATAATAAAACCGTTTCAATTCTAAAATAAATAGTATTTTTGTTTAAGTAAGACATGAGAATAGGATTATATGCCAAGGTAATTAATAAAGCTAATCAAAAAAAGCTAGTAGAGGAAATAATTGATTTCTTGAATGCTGAAGGAGTTGAGGTGCTTTTACATCAAAATATGGCTGAATTGTTCAGTTCTCAATTTAAATGTCAAGTTTTTAATACTTTAACCAAAGATCCTCTCAATATCGATTATCTCGTTTCTATTGGTGGTGATGGCACTATTTTAGATACCATTGAAATTGTTGGGAATACTCAGATTCCAGTGATTGGGGTCAATACCGGTCGATTGGGTTTTTTGGCCAATGTTTCTACCGATAGTTTTAAAAAAGCATTCAAGGATTTAGTAAAAGGGAATTATACCTTAGATAAACGTTCGCTTATTCAATTGGAAACCAATATGGATATGTTTGGTTTTAATTATGCTTTAAATGATTTTGTGATTCATAAAAAAGAAAGCAGTAGCATGATAACAGTACATGCTTTTTTAAATGGAGAACCACTCAATTCTTATTGGGCAGATGGTTTAATCATTGCCACTCCAACAGGTTCTTCGGGTTATTCATTAAGTTGTGGTGGTCCGATAGTATACCCCAAAGCCTCTAGTTTTGTTGTAACCCCTATTGCACCGCATAATTTAAATGTTCGTCCCATTGTAATCCCCGACGACCAAGTGCTTAGTTTTGAAATTGAAGGAAGAAGCCACACATTTCTTGCTTCCCTAGATAGTCGCTCTGTAACCATTACTAAAACCGCTCAAATTGCAGTGCGAAAAGCAGATTTTTATTTCAATTTAGTTAGATTTGATGGAGATACTTTCCTCAAAACTTTGAGGGAAAAAATGCTTTGGGGAATGGACAGTAGAAACTAAAAGAGGGATTCTTCTCTTATTTTATTTTTTCTTCTAAAAATGGGTTTTAAAATCCCATCCCTTTAAGGTATTTTTGCAACATGTTCAGAACCCATCATTGCGGACAACTCAGAATTACAGATGTAAACAATACAGTCACTTTATCAGGTTGGGTGGCAAAACGAAGAGATTTCGGTGGTTTAACTTTTGTGGATCTCAGAGATAGATATGGCATTACTCAGTTAAGTTTTAATGAAGAAGTTAATGCCGATTTAATCCAACAAGCCCGTCAATTGGGTAGAGAATTTGTTATAAAAATTGAAGGTATTGTTACGGAAAGAAGTAATAAAAACAATAAAATTCCTACTGGAGATGTTGAAATTGTAGTTCATTCTTTACAAGTATTGAATGTGTCGTTAACACCTCCCTTTACCATTGAGGAAAATACCGATGGTGGTGATGAAATCAGAATGCAATACCGCTACCTCGATTTAAGAAGAGAACCTGTTAGAAATAACTTGATTTTAAGACATCAAGTTGCGAAACATGTCAGACAATATCTTGATCAACTCGATTTTATCGAAGTAGAAACTCCTGTATTAATTAAATCTACACCCGAAGGTGCACGTGATTTTGTGGTGCCTAGCAGAATGAACCCTGGTCAGTTTTATGCTTTACCACAAAGTCCTCAAACTTTTAAGCAATTATTGATGGTTAGTGGTTTTGATAAATACTACCAAATAGTAAAATGTTTTAGAGATGAAGATTTAAGAGCTGACAGACAACCTGAATTTACTCAAATAGACTGTGAACTTAGTTTTATTGAACAAGAGGATATTCTCCGAATTTTCGAAGGATTGGTTCAACACTTATTTACACAAGTAAAAGGAATAGAAATTGGTAAACTGCCCCGCATGACATACGATGAAGCAATGACATGGTATGGTAATGATAAACCTGATATTCGTTTTGAGATGAAATTTAATTATATCACCGAATTAACGAAAGGTAAAAATTTCCCAATTTTTGATGCCGCTGAAACAGTTCTTGGAATTTGTGCAACAGGTTGTGCAACATACACCCGTAAGCAATTAGATGAATTAACAGAATGGGTAAAACGTCCTCAAATAGGTGCAAAAGGTTTGGTTTATGTGTTTTGTCAAGCAGATGGAACATTCAAATCATCGGTTGACAAGTTTTATTCCCAAGAAGACCTCGCTGACTGGGCCAGAGTATGCAATGCTCAAGCAGGTGATTTGTTACTTCTTCTAAGTGGGGAAACCAAAAAAGTACAAAAACAAATGAGTGAACTTCGTTTGGAAATGGGCGAAAGATTGGGCTATCGCGATAAATCCGTGTTTAAAGCTTTATGGGTTTTAGATTTTCCTTTGTTAGAAAAAGACGAAGAATCAGGAAGATGGCACGCAATGCACCATCCATTTACAAGTCCTAAACCAAGTGATATTCCATTGTTGGATACCAATCCCGGTGACATTAAAGCCAATGCTTACGATTTAGTTATAAATGGGGTTGAAATAGGGGGTGGATCTATCCGTATTTTCGACAAACAATTGCAAGCTAAAATGTTTAAAACATTAGGATTTACTGATGAAGAGGCTCGTTACCAATTTGGGTTCTTAATGAATGCTTTTGAATATGGTGCGCCACCTCATGGTGGTATTGCACTTGGTTTTGACAGACTGTGCAGTTTGTTCGGTGGTGCCGATAGTATCAGAGACTTTATAGCATTTCCTAAAAATAATCAGGGTAGAGATATGATGATTGATGCGCCTTCTACCATTCACAGTCAACAGCTTAATGAATTAGGAATCAATTTGCTAAACAATTAACTAGACATTAACTCTCCCCAAATTGCTCTACTTTTGAGTTCCAAATATTCATTGATGTGGACTTTGTAATACCTTTCTAAATCATCTATCACTTCTGTTCTAAGTTTAGCATCCAAAGGAAGTAAGTCTTTTTCGTCTTTCAATAGTAAGTAAATAGCTGCGGAAGAAGATTCTAAAGCACTGTTTTTTAATGATAATAAATTGGTTCTATAAATACCTTCATTTAAGTCGAGTAATGAATGACTTTGATAGGAGTCAACATTGGGCGCACATCCATGAAAATACAATAAATTAACCATTGTATTAGGTAATGCCCAATAGTGTAATGGATCATTAATGCTTGGTAAAAGGGATTGTTGAATGTATTTAAAAAGGGGAATATTAATTTCGTTTTCTTTTAAACTCTGTTGAAGGAGTTCGCAAATAACATGATAAAAAGCTTGATTTTGATAGTGTGTTAAATTGAATATAAATGGACAAGATGCCTCAATTAAACTTTGTAAATTTTTGGTCTTGTTGTAGTTGAAACTTATTTCAAGTAATTGAAGGGGTTGCAAATAAGCCGATTTAATTTTCCCTTTTCTTTTGCCATTAAAAACCGAAGGAATATGAAATCCTATTAAACCAAATTCTTGTGTATAAATATGACAAATGGCAGAAGATTCACCATATTTTATAACTTTTATAACAATGCCAAGGGTTTTGTTAAGCACTTTATTTTATAAATAAAATTTTACCTACTTCAGTTTCTTCGCCATCGTTACTCATAGCAAATACAAGGTATACGCCTGTAGATGGTCGTTCTCCTGAAAAGGTTTTACAATTCCAAGTCGCCATACCACCATTCGAAAATGTTTGAAAAATCAATTGACCATTAATATCTGTGATTTTGATTAAAGTATTGTCTGTAAGTCCAGTAATGGCTACGTCACCTACAAAATCTGGTCGAACAGGATTGGGATAGATCACTAATTTTTCAATTGATTTAGCGGCTATATTGGCATCTGCTCTAAAAGAAATTAAGCCTTTGTCTGTTCCAAAAAAAACTTCTCCTGTTGTTTCATTAATACCAATATTTAAAACATTGTTTGACATGAGTGGTGAATTTTCTTTGGTAAAATGATGGAGTAAAGTGGTGCCATCTGAGTCGTAAAGCCAAGCACCTTTGTCTGTGCCAAACCATCTTCTGTCTCCTCCATCTATAAAAATGGTGTTTATTTTCTCGGTTTCCAAAACGTATCCACCCAAGTTAGTGCCTTGTTCTACCGATACTATTATTCTTTCAGCATCATAAATTCCACCTGTTTGTATAGCATTGGGATTTCTAATTCTTACAAACCCTTGGTCGGTCCCTATCAACAGTTCTCCATTTTTGGTAAAAGCTATGTCATTAACATTATTGCTTGGTAAATTCCCCGTACCGTTATTGGCATTCACTCTACTAATAATATCATCTGATGTTGTAACAGTCCCTTTGTCATTAAAAAATAATATACCACCGCTTTGTACAATAATCCATTTATTGTTTCTACTATCAATTGCAATTTTGCTTGTATTGTTAACTGGTAGTTTGTAGGAAGTCCATTCACCTTTGTTATTGAGTTGAAGTAAACTACTGTCTACATCAAAATTACTAACCCATAAATTGCTTGATTTATCTAAGGCCATTCCGCTAATGATATTGAATAATCCGCCACGCTTTTTTAATGGAGAATTCGATTCATCGTATCGTTTTACAGCTTGACCATTGTTTATTTGAAGGATGCCTGTGCCATGACTTCCCAAATACAAACGGCCTGCGTTTTTTTGATAAGCACATAAGGTGAAGTCATACATTGGTTGTATCAGTGGGTTTCTTGGGTCGGAATATGTCCAAGTATAATTATCGAAAATATAGAATCCGTTTTTATTAAAATTGGGAGCATAATTGGTTTCTTTGAAAGTGCCACCCATCACATAAAACTTATCAAAAGCATTAATCATTTGATAAGCATTGATGGCTTTAGGACCATTCGGGTAAAAATTGATTTCTCCATTTTGGTTCTGTAATACCACGCCTATAATTGGGCTCGAATACCATATTTGCTCTTGGTCATCGAGAATACAATGGCTAAGCACTTTAATAGGTTGATAGGTTTTACTGTTGCTATTTATTTTAATAATGTGTTTATTGTATACTCCTATTAAAAGTTGATTTTGGTATACGTTGATATTGGTTACTGCAACACTGTCGTATGTTTCTAATAAATTCCAATCTTTGTTTTCATAAACCCAAACCTGACTATCAAGTTCTGCATATAATTTTTGATTGTAACTGCATATATGTTTGCTTGCAAAGTTAGCAGCCTTCACCAATTGCCAATTATTATAATCTGCCAAATTAATTGTTGAGGCTATTTTACCACGGTAAATGCCAAATTTTGTTGAAATATAGAGGCTGTCATTCAAAACACTCGAAGAGAAAATTTCCATTGTTGTTCCACCTGGCCCAATATTTTGATACGAATTTTTAATTTCATTTTTATCAATATTTAATTCAAGTAAACCAAAAGAAGTGCTCAAATAAGCAATGTCTTGATGGAGGTTGATGTGGTTGATAGATTTATTGCCAATGATTGTTTTCAGGAAAATATCATCGTTTTTAATAATAGTTTTTCCTTTGAGTAATTCAATCTTAGTATCAGTATAGGCAATTACCAATATGTCTTTATTTTTGTCATACTGCATGGTTTCAACCTCATAACCGCCAAACCCATTGATAGGAGACAAACGGGTGGTGCTGCCGTCTTTTTTATCCAAATAAAAGAAACCATGGGTCCCTGCGCAAAATAACTTGTCTTTTACTTCCACTATTTGCTTTACATTGTTGTAAGGTAAGTGAAGTCGCCACTGTCCCAATGCAACTGGTTTTGACTGCCCCATTGTACTTGAATGACATATCAAAATAGATAGATACAATATTAAAAAAACTCTATTCATAATGAAAAATAAATAACATCTATGGTTAATCTTTTATTAGTGACATGACAAAAATATGACTTTTTTAGAGATATGAAGACGCTCGTTTTCATAAATCTAATATTTAGCTATCTTTGCTTGTCTTAAGAATGAAAATTACTGTAAAAATAATATTTTCAATAATCTTGTATTTTATAGTTTTTGTAGTGAATGCTCAGTATTTAGATTCAATTCAACCAAAGCGTTTAAGGAAAGTAATTATCTCTGAATCTGCTTTTTATTTAAGTGGAAATGCTTTTTTACAATATGTTTGGTATAAGGACCACGAAAGAATGCCTTTTCATTATTACAACGACAATAAAGGGTATTTGCAAATCGACAAATGCGGACACGCTTATGGCGCCTATCAATATAGTAAAAAAGGGTATGATGCTTTGAGATGGGCAGGTGTAAGTCACAAAAAAGCTTTGTGGTTCGGCGGTCCCCTTGGCTTAATACTCCAAACACCAATAGAAGTTTTTGATGGAATTTACGAAGGTTATGGTTTTTCTAAAGGTGATATGGTGGCTAATGCTGCCGGAAGTGCAATATTTATGCTACAACAAGGATTACTTAAAGACCAAATCGTAAAAATGAAATTTTCATATTCTCCGTCACCGTATGCTAAAATAAATCCAAGAGGATTAGGGAATACCCATCTTGAACGATTTTTTATGGATTACAATGGTCATACTTATTGGTTGTCCGCCAATTTCAAACAAATTTCTGGTATCAAAAATATACCTGCTTGGTTCAATGTTGCCATAGGTTACAGTGGTAATGGTATGTTGAGTGAATTTTCCAATCGCAATTATTACAATGGCGCTTACATTCAACCAGTTGAAAGATACAGGCAGTGGCTGTTTTCATTGGATGTGGATTTTACTAAAATTAAAACAAAAAGAAAGTTCTTAAAGGGCTTATTTTCTGTTCTAAATGCTGTTAAAATTCCTTTTCCTGCGCTTGAATATTCTCATGTAAATCACTTTAATTTGAAACCTATTTATTTTTAAAAATCAAACCTTAATGAATCAATCAATTATCCGCTATCTTTCTCTGCTTTCTCTTTTTATCATTCCTTTTTCAGCTTTTGCAGATGGACATAATTTGGATGGTCTTATTGTGTTTGTTGGATTAATAGGTATTGTATTTGTGATACCCATTTTAAGTTTAACCTTTTACTCTATCTATGCTTTTTTTAAGTCTCGTAAAGCATCATTGGTTTTTCACTCTGTGTTTTTTGCGATAGTTTTTAGCTTTTATGCCATTTTAATTGTGATTTTTAATGACTTTATCTTTGATGAAAATGATTTTATGTTGGTGGCATTTATTTGCTTAATTGTCTTGTTTGTACTTAATTTTGTTTTGTGGCTTTTAAGATTTAATTCTAATCGATTAACATTGTCTGAAAACGTAAATGAAAGTGAAATAAAACATCAATCTATAAGTAGTGAAAAACTGATCCTGTTATTCTTGTTGATTTGGTTTGGAGTCCATTTTGTTAATTATATAATTTATCAATTTGTTCCAGATTGGTATTCTAATAAAATGATAAAATATCTACAAATATTGTTAAGTTTAGTATCGGGGGTTTCTTTTTTCTTACTTATAAAACTAATTAAAAACAACCGATACAAAATCATTGCAGTAGCTTTAATATCAATTGGATTACTTATTAATTTGAGTTACCATTTGATTCAATTTTCCGAATGATTTTTAACTTAATTAAATTTTTAAGAACAAGCGGTTTTATTACCTTTGAAAAATTAATATAACTCACTATGTCTTTGTTTGGCGTTCAAGAAAAAATAGTATCATTGCGAAAAGCAGTTTCTGAACATAATTATCAATATTATGTATTAGCGCAACCGCTTATTTCCGACTATGAATTTGATATGCTTTTGCAGGAATTAATTCAATTGGAAGCCAAACATCCTGAATACTTTGATGCTAACTCACCTACACAAAAAGTAGGCGGTTCTATTAATAAAAACTTTGAATCATTTACCCACGAATATCCCATGCTTAGTCTGGGAAATACATACAATGAAGAAGATTTAAGAGACTTTGACCAAAGGGTAGAAAAACAATTGGGGCACCACGATTATGAGTATGTTTGTGAGTTGAAAGTCGATGGATTGTCAATTAGTTTACATTACGAAAATGGGAAATTATTACGCGCTGTTACCCGAGGTGATGGTGTAAAAGGAGATGTTGTTACAGATAATGTTAAAACGATAAGGGCCTTAAACACTCAACTTAAAGGACTCTTTCCATCTTCTTTTGAAGTGAGAGGAGAAATATTTATGCACCGACCTGCATTTGAAAAATTAAATCAAGAACGTGCAGATGCCGATGAGCCACTTTATGCTAATCCGAGAAATGTGGCAGCAGGAACCTTAAAATTACAAGACAGTGCCGAGGTTGCCAAAAGACCTTTGGATATTGTTTTATATCAACTGATAGAAAATATACCATCTATAAAAACTCATTTTGAGGGATTAAGTAAATTGAAACAATGGGGACTAGTAGTTAGCAATGAAACCAAAATTTGCCCAACAATTGATGATGTTTTTAATTATATAAATAAGTGGGATGAAAAGCGGAAGTTATTGAGTTATGATATTGATGGAGTAGTAATTAAGGTGAACGATTATAGTCAAAGAGAAGAGTTAGGTTTTACCGCCAAATCTCCTCGTTGGGCTATTTCCTATAAATTCAAAACTGAGGCGGCACTTACCAAATTGTTAAGTATTGATTATCAAGTAGGAAGAACAGGTGCAATAACACCCGTTGCTAACCTTGAGCCAGTTTTTTTGTTAGGAACAACAGTTAAAAGAGCTTCGTTACACAATGCCAATGAAATAGAGCGTTTAGATGTGCGAGTGGGTGATTTAGTGTTCGTGGAAAAAGGGGGTGAAATTATACCTAAAATTACAGGCGTTGATTTCAGCAAAAGACAAATAGATTTGCCCAAAAATCAATACATCTCTCACTGCCCTGATTGTCATACTGAACTCATCAGAAAAGAAGGAGAAGCACAACATTATTGTCCTAATGAATCCAATTGCCCTACTCAAGTAATTGGTAAAATACAGCACTTTATACACCGAAAAGCATTGGATATTAATAGCCTCGGAGATGAAACAGTTGAACTGTTGTTTAAACAAGGACTTATTCATGGTTTAGGAGATTTATTTGCGTTGAAATACGAGCAAGTTATTGCATTGGAACGCATGGCAGAAAAGTCTGCATTGAATTTATTAGAGGGAATAAATGCTGCTAAAACAATTCCTTTCCCGAGGGTATTATTCGGTCTAGGGATAAGATATGTTGGAGAAACTGTAGCTAAGAAACTAGCTAAGCATTTTAAAACGATAGATGCGTTAATGTTGGCTCGTAAAGAAGAGTTATTGCAAGTAGATGAAATAGGGGAGAGAATAGCAGATTCAATTACAGAGTATTTTAATAAAGATAAAAATATTGATTTGATAGTCCAACTTAAACAAGCGGGTTTGCAGTTGGCTAATTTGCATGAAGAACAGTTGTTGTCAGAGAAATTGAAAGGCAAAGCCATTGTTATTTCGGGCGTATTTACCCAATACAGTCGCGATGAGATTAAGCATTTGGTGGAACAGCATGGTGGTAAAAATGTGTCAAGTATCAGCAGTAAAACAGACTATGTGGTAGCCGGAGACAATATGGGTCCTGCCAAATTGGAAAAAGCCGTGAGTTTGAAAATTCCAATTTTAAATGAAACGGATTTTATAACATTAATTCAAAATGAAAATATTTAAAAAACATTTTCATTGCACCATTTTAGTTTATTTTTGTACTCATGTTTAATTTTTCTATCAAAAATTTAATTCGCATTGGTCACTGGGAAGGTATTTCCTATTTGATATTACTGTTTATTGCCATGCCGATTAAGTATTTTTTCAATGAACCCAACGTTGTTCGTTATGTCGGAATGGCACATGGTGTATTGTTTGTGTTGTTTATGTTGTGGATTGCAATTCCGTTTTTTCAAAGAAAAATTAAATTTGTTCATGCATTAGTGTTATTCCTATTGTCATTAGTCCCTTTCGGAACTTTTTATATAGAAACCTATTTTAAAAGAAAAAAGGTGTTATAGAATTTAGGAACACTATTCGCCGAAAGTAATTATATTCCCTTCTATAGCAAGAACAGTATTTTCAAATACTTCTTGAGCTTCTTTCAATAGCATTTCCAAATTATCGTAGCGAGAGGAAAAATGACCAATAATGAGTTTTTTAACATTGGCTTGTTGAGCAATTTTACCTGCTTGTTCGGCGGTGCTGTGGTAGTACAATTGAGCTCTTTCCTCTAGGTTTTTCATGAATGTAGCTTCATGATATAACAAATCAATATTCTTAATATATGGCACTATTTCGGGGTCGTAAATAGTATCTGAACAAAAAGCATAAGAATAGGAAGGATGGGCAGGAGTCGTAAGTATTTGATTGGATATGGTTTCACCACTCTTTGTAATAAAATCAGCCCCTTTTTTTAAATCATTCAATAAACTAAGAGGCACATTGTAAAATTGAATAGCTTCCTTATTGATATGTAATTCTTTAGGCATTTCTTTGATTAAAAACCCTGTACAATGAATGCGGTGTTTTAGCGGAAAACTCTCAATAGAAAATAAATTTGTTTGAGTAACAAAGCTTGGCTGATTGGGGTTGGTTGCAATAAATTCAATTGAGAAATTGAGAGACATGCCGCCATGCATAATTTGTAAATTGATGATTTCTTTTAAAGCAGGTGGGCCAATAAGGCAAAGAGTATCCTTTCTACCCGATAAACTCATGCTAGAAAGTAAACCTATGAGGCCAAAGTAATGATCGCCATGCAAATGACTGATACAAATATGGGTAATTCCGGTGTGTCTGATTCCATATTTTAAAAGTTGGTTTTGAGTTCCCTCTCCACAATCAATCATTATTTTAGAACTTCCAATTCGCAGAATTTGAGCTGTTGGATGCCTGTCGCGAGTGGGTGTAGCGCTATTTGAACCTAATATGTATAACTCCGGTTTCACAGTTTACAATAATAACAACAAAAATAAGAGGTTCCCCCAAAAAAAAAGGACTATTTTTGCAGCAATGGAAAGAAAAATAGCATTAATAACAGGTGCAAGTTCTGGAATAGGAAAGGCAACTGCTTTTTTATTAGCCCAAAATGGGTATCATTTAATACTCGTTGGAAGACGAACAGATCGTTTAAATCAAGTGTCAAAAGAACTCCATGAAAAGTATCAAATCGATATCATTTGTTTAACTTTAGATGTAAGAATAAGAGAAGAAGTAACTTCTCAGATTGCCTCTTTAAAGAAAGAATGGCAGTCTATTGATGTACTTGTAAATAATGCTGGTTTGGCAATGGGTTTATCAACAATAGAAAATGGGAATATTGATCATTGGGACACCATGATTGATACCAACATTAAAGGGTTATTATATGTAACAAGAGCCGTAGTTCCTTTAATGATTGAACATAAAAAAGGGCATATTATTAATGTGGGTAGTATTGCAGGTAAAGAAATTTATGCCAATGGAAATGTGTATTGCGCCACTAAGCATGCAGTAGATGCTCTCAATAAATCAATGCGTTTGGATTTGTGTAAATATCCTATCAAAGTTTCTGCTATACATCCTGGTGCTGCTGAAACAGAATTTTCAATTGTCCGATTTGAAGGGGATGAAGAAAGAGCAAAAAAAGTCTATGATGGTTTCGAAAATTTAATTGCAGAAGATGTAGCTGAAGGGATTTGGTTTATGCTCAATAGGCCCCCTCATGTCAATATCAACGAAATGACCATTATGCCAACTGCTCAACCTATGGCAGGTTTGATTATCAGATAATAAAAAACAGCAGTATTTGTTGTTTTTATTCAAATGATTTTTTTTCAAGCTTAAAACCAACTCCATTTACTTTTGTTTATTATTTATTGATACTTAAAATTTTAAATATTAACCTAGATTCATTTCGTGCCTTGTTTGTTGAACTTGGTCATTCATACTGGCAACTGATAAGTGTTAGGGAGCAAATTTATTTATATTCTCACCATTTTAAGTTCAAGGTATTGTAAATGTTGGATTTGCAGTTATTACAGATGGATACAATTACAGCAGGGGTGGATTATGGTGCAAAATTATCAGGAAATACAGCCATCGCAATTCTGAAACAAGGAAAAATAGAACTATTCAAAACAAAAGTTAAAGAAAATGCGGATGATTTTATTTTGCAAGTATTAAATGCACATCAAGTTAAGATGGTTTTTATAGATGCACCCTTGTCATTGCCTAGTTCATTCCATGGGATTAAAGATGAAGCAGAGCCTGAGTTTTTTTATCGTCAATGTGACAAACAATCGGGCGCTATGTCCCCTATGTTTTTAGGTGGATTAACAGCCCGTGCTATCTCACTTAAGTATTTGTTGAATCAGAGAGAAATAAAGGTATATGAAACCTATCCTAGTCACTTGTGTCGTTTGTTGAGTTTAGAGAGAGAAAAAAGCTCTGATGGTGTTTTTAAAATGTTTAATAGAATTAAATACGAATTGAATGGTTTAATTGGTAATATTGAACCTCAAACAATTCACGAAATAGATGCTCTTTTAGCTTTGTATTCGGCCATTAGATTCAGTCAACAGAAACATGTTGTTTTAGGTGATGCAAATGAAGGAGAAATATTGGTATAAATAAAAGTATGGAAAAGATTGTAGAGATAAATCATTTAGTTAAAAATTACGGAAAGTTTAAGGCCGTAAAAGATGTCAATTTTCATGTAAATAGAGGCGATGTATATGGTTTTTTAGGTCCCAATGGTGCTGGAAAAAGTACCACTATTCGCTGTATGTTATCATTAATACAACCAAGTTCTGGTTCAATTCAGGTTTTTGGCAAAGAATTAAGTCAAAATAGAAATGAAATCCTTTCCAAAATTGGTTGTATTGTTGAAAAACCAGATTTTTATAAATACCTTTCAGCTGAAAAAAACTTAGAAATATTTGGAAGAATATCTGGGGCTGATGTCAGTAAAAAGAATTGTCACAAAATACTCGACTTTGTTGGTTTGGCAGGTAGAGAAAAAGACAAAGTTAGTGGCTTTTCTCATGGAATGAAACAGCGGTTAGGAATTGCCCAAGCGCTTATTCATAATCCGGAATTAATCGTTTTAGATGAACCTACAACAGGTTTAGATCCACAAGGTATTATTGATATTAGACACTTAATATTAAGACTTAAAAATGAGCAAAATAAAACCATCTTATTGTCGTCACACATTTTGTCTGAAATTGAACTAATTGCCAATAGAATGGTCATCATTAATAAAGGAATGACTGTAGTAGAAGGGGATGTAAAAGAACTCTTAAACCAAGATGAATTAATAGTGGTTTTTGAAACACCTCAGGTTCATCAAGCACTTTCTATATTAAGTCATATTAAAGGGATTGAAAAATTAAGTGAAAATCAATTTCAATTGGTGTTAGCCAAAAATGAAATCGCAAAAATTAATGCCCAACTTGTGAATAATGGAATTGAAATTTCTGGCATCGAAACGAAACGCAAACTTGAAGATTACTTTTTAAAATTGATTCAATCATAAATGTTACTCAAAAATACTTATAACGAACTTATAAAAATTGCAGCAAAACCCAGAACTTACATTAGCTTTATTGCTATAACGGTATTGGTTGGTATTATTTTGTTTGCCATGAAAGTGGACGGACCTTCTTACATTTCTTTTATCACAGCCTCCTTTGAACAAACACTTGCATTTGAGGGAACAATTATGAATGGACACTTAATGGCTTTCATTATTTTACAAATGCTGATAGTGCAAATTCCATTACTAGTAGCTTTGGTTACTGGAGATTTGATTTCAGGTGAAGCTGCTATGGGAAGCATTAGGATGTTATTAACCAAACCCATTTCAAGAACACAATTACTTTTGTCCAAATATTTTGCTGGACTAATTTACACTTTTTTTATATTACTTTGGCTTGGTTTTATGTCAGTAGTAGTAGGAAAGTGGATGTTTGGATTAGGCGATTTAATGGTATTAAATAGTGATGGATTGGTTATTATAAATGGTAATGATATTAATTGGCGTTTCTTAGGTGGATTTGCAGTGGCTTTCTTTGCATTAGCAACTGTGGCAACACTCTCACTTTTGTTGTCATGTTTTTCGGAAAATTCTATTGGGCCTATAGTTAGTACCATGTCTATCATTATATTATTTACTATCATTGGAACACTCGATGTGCCAGTTTTTGACAATATAAGACCCTTTTTATTTACAACTCACATGGCAGCATGGCGCAGTTTTTTTGAAGAACCTTTGCCATTAGCAGATATCAAACAATCTTTGTTGGTTCTATTAACGCACATTGTAGTTTTTTTGAGTATTGCGCTATATAAATTTAATAAAAAAGACATCCTATCATAATGAAAAAAACAAGTTATTTTCTGCTCCTATTTTCTTTTATCTGTTTCATTTCTATACAAGCAACTCCTACTCCTAATCAATTGTTGAACAAGGTATATAAAAAACTAATGAAAACTAAAGATTATACAGTTGATGTTAAAATAAAATCAGACATTCCAATGATAAAAATAATGCCTGTAAATGCTAAACTGTATTTTAAACAACCCAATTTATTTAAAATAGAATCAACAAGTATTGCTATTTTACCCAAACAAGGTTTTTCAAATTTTACCACAACATTGAAAGATACAAATTCATATATGGCTGTAATGTCTGGAAATGAAGTGGTTAATAAAGTTAAAACGCAAATTATCAATATTATACCCAATGAAGATACTGGTGATTTAATTGTTGCAAAGTTATGGATAGATACTTCTCAATTGTTAACGATGAAATCTCAAATAACAACAAGAAGTAATGGCACTATGTTGATACATTATTTTTATGGAAATTCTGGAAAAAACTATGGATTACCAGATAGTATGGTCTTTATAGTGGATGTTAAAAAATTTAAAATTCCCAAAGCAGTGGCAGCAGATGTAAACCGTGGTTCTAAAAAACCAACTAAAGAAGAAGAGCAAAGAAACAAAAAAGGACAGATTTATATCCGTTTTAAAAATTATAACATCAATAAAGGAATAGATTCCAAATTGTTTAAAAAGTAAAATTGGTATTGTTTTTGTTATTTCATTAATATAAAATGAAATTTCTAAGCATTCCTTTAGCCGCAGTATTATTATTCTCATCTTCTTGCGTTAGTAAGAAAAAATACAATGAACAAGTTTCTAAATATGAGAGTTTAAAGTCAAACCACGATAAAATAGTGATTGATTTAAACAATTGTTTGTCAGACAAAGACCAAAAACAGTTAAAAATTGCTGCTCTCGAAGCGGAAGTAATTGACCTTAAATCTAAGAGTAATGCTTTGCTTAATCAGTTGAGCGACCTGTCCGTAATTACAAAATCACAAGCCGAAAGTATTAAAAAATCTTTAGACAATATCAGTTCAAAAGATGCATATATTAAAGATTTACAAGTGGCAATGGCCAAAAAAGATTCATTAAATTTAGCATTAGTAATGAATTTAAAAGGGGCATTAAAAGACATTAATGATCAAGATATTGAAGTAAAGGTTGAGGGTAGTGCAGTTTTTATTTCAATTTCAGATAAGTTGTTGTTTAATAGTGGAAGTTACGATATTAGCGTAAAAGCAAATGATGTATTAGCTAAAGTGGCATTAGTTATGAAATCCCAACCAGATATTCAGTTTATGGTGGAAGGGCATACTGATAATAAACCTATTAAAACATCGAGTATTAAAGACAATTGGGATTTGAGCGTTTTAAGAGCTACATCTGTAGTTCGTTCACTTCAAAACAATCATGGAATTGACCCAAAAAGAATGATTGCAGCAGGAAGGAGTGAGTTTATTCCAGTGGCGTCCAACGAGGGAGATGCTAGCAAAGCACTTAATAGAAGAACACGAATTGTAATTCTTCCTCAATTGGATCAGTTTTTTAAGTTGATTGAAAGTAAATAGTTTTTACATAGTTTAATTAAAGTTTAAAAAAACCGGTGTTGAATTCATCGGTTTTTTTATTTAATAATGATATCAATCAATTTTAAAAAATAATTGAATAACACGTTTTCGAAGATTTTCGAGGTTTTATTTTAAAAAGATTTTCCTAATATTAAGTATAAAGCTTTTTAATAATATTATATTTTCGCTAAAATGTAAGACTACATAGACTTTTGTTTTTTTGCTGTTGTTTGTTTAAAGATATATTAATGATGTATTTATACTTACAATATTGGGTTTGTAAAAGAATGTAAGATAGTAGATTATTTGTAAATAGATTTTAAACATTTTTTCTTTGACGAATTTATAAATCTAAAAAAGTTAACTATATTTAGATTAGGCTTTTATTATTTAAATTGTCTTTATTAAGACTTCAAAAATGAAAGGGCCTCTTTATCAACAAAATAAGGAGTATAGTGATAATATCGATGTTGTATCAATTCTAAGTTCTGAAGTGTAACAGATTTATAATAGAATTTTAATTTTTGTTTTTTTTCATGACTGATAACATTCCCAATTGAATTGTGGTCTATGTAAATACTTTGATCTAATACCCTTTTAAAATAAGTGTTAAAAGATTTAATATTCAAACTTTTTGAAAACAATCCATTGATATTATAAGTGTATAATTTAATAAAGTCAATGTGAAGTAAGTCGTTGGATGAAATGATTAATTTTAATGCTGGATTTTTTTTCTTAACTTTAGCAAAAAAGGCATTAAAATGTGGTTGTAACAAATCATTATAATCTATAAATAAAATATCTATAGGGGTTATATCCAATGGATTAACTTCGTCAATTGTATTGTGAAAAAATACAAAATATTTAGCTGTTTTATTTAAGCTTTTCTCTATGCTGTTTTTTAATCCAATGGCATAAATATTAGAAGTGTCAATAATGCAAAT
Organism: Bacteroidia bacterium; assembly: GCA_044377005.1. Classification (GTDB taxonomy): domain Bacteria; phylum Bacteroidota; class Bacteroidia; order NS11-12g; family UBA955; genus JABMMZ01. Next base: position 900 of record JBILJV010000019.1, on the reverse strand, counting down.
GTTGTAAAAAGGAATACTTGATGCTTGATTAGTTTTTTGGGTATTTTTCATGTTTATTAGTTTATTTGTTGATGAAATAATTGATTATACTGTTTTGATTTAACTTCTATATCATAGTGTAAGCTGTATAATTCACCTTTGCTATGAATGTTTAGTTTTTTATAGATTCTACTGATGTGTTTTCTCACTGTATCTACTGATATACTTAAATTAGTAGCTATAAATTTGTATGAATTGCCAATTAATAAAAGTTCAAATACCATTATCTCTCTGCTAGATAATGTATGGTATTTGTTGATTTTTTTGCCCAACATAAAGTCTGTAACATCTTTGATGTACTCAAATAACTTATATGTTATCATATTGCTAACATAACTTCCGCCAATACTTACTACTTCTATGATGTCCAACAACTCATTCATTTTTTGAGAATGATGTACAAAGCTTTTAATACCCATATGAATAGCGTTAAATAATAGTTTGTCGTTCTCTAAATCATTAAATATGATAATATTAGATTTTCTAAATTCTTTTATTAGTTTGGAGAAATCGTCATATTCATTGTTGCAATAAAGAATTATAGTAGGGGGTGAAGCTTTGGTTTTTTTAGCAACAATATGGTCTATATTCTTGAAAATGCCATGCACAAAATAATGCACACTTATGAGTGTTTTTAAATTTTCTGCTTGTTCAATGTCATAGCTAATAATGCTTATCTTAATCATTTGAATGGATTTGAATTATTGATGAATTATTCATTGTTTAAAGAGGTTATTTTACTTCTATAATGTTTAATTTACTTATAAAAGAATTTGCTATTACTTTTCTATTTTTGATATTCGAATTTAATTATATTGTTTTTCTTGTTTTTGGGCAAATGATAAAAATGTGCAAATAATT
>JBILJV010000074.1:0-10262 GCA_044377005.1 Bacteroidia bacterium | reverse complement strand
TTAGGGAATGGTTTAGTTAAGGTAAAAATAAAAGGGAACGAAACATTATTCACCGAAGTCACGGAAATAAGTGTTAGACCTGCAGCTAGTTATACTATTCATTCACATGAGGGTCAATTAAAACCTGGCGAGAAATTTGAAACAGAAATTAAAGATGCCTTTTTAAATAAACCAAACACCAGTATCTATATAGACAATAATCCATTAGCTCAAATTACTACTCATTTTTTAAAATTAGTCCGCTACCCTCATGGTTGTGCAGAACAGACAATTTCAACTGCAATGCCGCAAATTTTATTCCCAGAATTTGCAAAAGCAGTAGGTAAATTCATGAATCAAACCTCTGCCGAAGAATCAGAACTAAATCCAACTTACAATGTAAACCAAGCCATTAAGAAAATAAACAACTTAATAAGTGCCGATGGCAATATTAGCTACTGGCCTGGAGAACATAATCATTCATTATACCTCAATGCATATGCACTTCATTTCCTTGTAGAGTGTGACAAAAAAGGATTTGAAATCAACAAAAACAACAAAAGTAAGTTAGTTTCATTGTGTACAATTAAATCTTCTGCAAACCTTACAGAAAAAGAATCAATGAACGAAATAAATAATTTAATAGAAAATGGGAAACAGTACATTAGTAGAGAGAAAATTTATGCACTGTATGTTCTGGCCTTGGCTGGAAGTCCTAGTAAAAGCTCAATGAATTACTGCAAAATGTCCAAATCCAAACTTCACAATTCTTCTCAATACTTATTAGCCGCAACCTATGCATTGTGTGGAGATATGAAAAGTTTTAACGAGTTAATACCCAAACAATATAGTCGTGAAAATGACAACATTTGGAATTGGTATCATTTTTCATCTCCAATCAAGGACAAAGCATTGGTTTTAAATGCACTAATTGAGTCACAACCCAATCATTCACAGATTTATGAATTAGCAAAAAGCTTAAGTAAAGACATTAAAAATAATCCACACCTAAATACCAATGAAATGGGATTCAGTATCACTGCATTGGGTAAATTCAGCCTTAAAAACACCAATAAAGGAGGAAAAGCGAATGTATTTATTGACCAAAATAAAGTATTAGAATTTACTGGCAAAAATAGCATATATAAAACTCAAAAAGCACACAACTTAATTCAAATCAATAGCACTGGCACTGGCAATATTTTTTACACCATTGTAACAGAAGGTATTGGAAATGGAAAATCCTATATAGAAGAAGACAAAGGATTATCGGTTAGAAGAACTTTTTTAAACCGCTATGGTTCAAACATTAATCAAACCGAAATAAAACAAAACGACTTGATAATTGTAAAAATCAACATAAGCAGACCGTTTGGTGGAGGAATTCGGAATATTGCCATTACCGACATCCTTCCTGCTGGTTTAGAAATTGAGAATCCAAGAATAACAGCTACCAAAGAATTGTCATGGATAAAAAACCAATCATACCCAAGTTATATGGATGTAAGAGATGACCGCATTAATTTTTTCCTTGACATTGGCAACAATAAAACCGAGACTTTGTATTACATGTGTCGCGCTGTTTCTAAAGGAACTTTTGTATTGGGACCTATTCAAGCAGATGCTATGTATGACCCAAGCATCCACAGTTACCACGGCAAAGGAACTTTGATTGTTAATTAACAATAATTTAGATAATTTCGCAGCAATGAAAATAGATTGTCACGCACATATAATGCCTCCTACGTGGCCCGACCTTAAACACAAGTTTGGCTATGGTGGATTTATTTTTTTAGAACAAGATCATGAAAGCAAAACCGCCAACATGATGCGTGATGATGGAAAATTTTTCAGAAAAGTTGAACAAAATTGTTTTAATCCAGAAGCTATTTTATGGGATATGTCGGCTAATAATATAGATAAAATGGTTTTGTGTACTGTGCCAGTATTATTCAATTATTGGGCAAAACCTGAAGATGGCGCTTGGTGGTCGGCTTTTTTAAACGACCATATTGCAGGCGTCCAAAATGAATATCCAGATAAGTTTATTGCCTTAGCGACTCTTCCTATGCAAGATATTCCTTTGGCAATTAAAGAGTTGGAAAGAGTTAAAACACTAGGAATTAAAGGGGTTCAAATTGGCTCAAACATTAATAATGTCAATTTAGACGACAACCGTTTCTTACCATTTTATGAGGCAATGGAAAGTTTAGACATGGCATTGTTTATTCACCCTTGGGAAATGATGGGAGAAGATTATATTCAAAAATTTTGGTTACCTTGGTTGGTAGGGATGCCCGCAGAGACAAGCAGAGCTATTTGTTGCATGATATTTGGCGGCATTTTTGACAAATTCCCCAAATTAAGAGTAATGTATGCCCATGCGGGAGGTTCTTTTCCATTTACACTTGGAAGAATAGCACATGGTTGGTCGGTTAGACCTGATTTGGTCAACCTAAACGATGTAAAAAACCCTAAAGATTACATTGGAAAATTTTGGGTTGATGGCATTACGCATGATACCGATGCTTTCAATTATTTACTCAATATGTTTGGTGCCGATAAAATATGCTATGGCACAGACTATCCATTTCCTTTAGGTGATTTGGAACATGGCAAATTTATTGAAGAAAACACGCTGATATCAAAGAGTGACAAAAATAAAATATTCAGTGAATCTGTCTTAAAATTTTTAAATATCTAATTGAATTTCCTAACTAAACATAGCATTACAAGTTCGGCCAATCCTAAATTCAAATTTCTATTACAACTAGAAAAATCGAAGTTTAGAAAAGAACAACAATTGGCACTTGTAGAGGGGGAAAAAGAAATTGAAATGGCATTAGCAGGTCAATCTGAGTTTCATTCTGTTTATTTTTTACCTGAGAAAGCTAAGCATTCTGTCCTTTATCAAATCAGCAATAAGTTTAAAAACATTGAATTTATTGAATTAAACCAAGCGTTATTTTCAAAACTCACCTACAGAGAAACGACAGGCGGTATTATTGCTTGTATAAAAACGCCTTCACACCATTTATCTGATTTAAAGATTCAGCAAAACGCCCTTTTATTAATTGTTGAGGGAGTCGAAAAACCGGGAAACTTAGGCGCTATTTTAAGAACCGCAGACGCTTGTCAAATTGATGCTGTTATTGGCACACAACTTCCTAGTGACTTATACAATCCTAATATTATACGCTCAAGTCTAGGCACTGTATTTACGGTTCCAATTGCATTAAGTAACAACAAAGAGCTACAGAATTGGTTAACAACAAATAACATTAAGACCTATTGCACCAATTTACACCAAGCGAGCGACTATCATTTGAGCGATTTCAATGGTAACATTGCGATAGTGGTAGGAACCGAAGCCACAGGGGTAAGTCAAGATTGGATAGATTTTGCTGACCAAAATATCAAAATACCTATGTTAGGCAAAATAGACAGTATGAATGTATCGGTTGCTGCAGCAATTGTGCTTTATGAAGCAAAGAGACAGAGAGGATTTTAGTATTTAATAAATATCTCACTTAAAATAAGTTACCTTTCAAAACACTCACAATAAAACAAGCTTTTTATTTCTGAGCATTTTTGTAGAGTAAAAAACCAACTCCTGCGAATATAAAATTAGGAATCCAAACTGCCACAATAGGATTCATTAATCCTGTATTGCCATAAGTATTAAAATACTGAATTACGAACAAATAGATAAAACTTATAAAAATTCCAATCCCTAAATTCAAACCCACCCCACCTCTACTCTTTTTGGTTGACACACAAACACCTATGAAAGCCAATATAAATGTTGAAAAAGGAGCTGCATATCGCCTGTACTTTTCGGTTATATAAAAATGCAAATTTTCATTTCCTTTAAGCTTTTCCTCTTCAATAAACTTGCTCAACTCATTAATATTAAAAGCCATAACATCATCATTTCTTCTAAAAAAATCATCAGGATTAAATGGAATTAAGGTATCCATGTAACGACCCGTTTCAACAACATGATTTCCATTAGGCAAGTATTTTCTTACCATATAATCCTCTAATCTCCATTTGTTGTTTTTTCTATTCCAACTGATTCTTCGAGCGAATAACTTAGATTTAAGTTCATTACCATCAAAGACCTCTAAAGAAACACCAGAACCAGTACTATCATTTCCAAAAAACTCCATGTAAAAATAGGTATTTGGCAAAATTTGTGCATGGGTATTATTGACATACTTGTCATGCTTTTCTCTTACATAAACATTTTCGAATGCCACCCTTTTTTTATCAGAACTTGGAATAATATACGCATTTAATAAAAATGAAAGAACAGCAAAAAATGCTGCAGCAATCATATAAGGTCTAATTATTCTGTTGTAGGTAACACCTGCAGCCAGAGTGGCAATAATTTCGCTTTTAGACGCCAATTTTGAAGTAAAGAAAATAACCGAAATGAATATAAAAATAGGACTAAACAGGTTTAAGAAAAAAGGAATATAGTTGAGATAATACTCAAATATAATTTTATCAATTGGGGCATTCCTTTTTAAAAAATCATCTAACTTTTCAGAAACATCGAAAATGATAATGATTATAATAAACAAACTCAATGTTACAACAAAGGTTGTAAAGAATTTTTTGATAATATAAAGGTCAAACTTTTTCAAACAATAAGATTAAAGCTTTCTATTCAATTTTTGTACCATTCCATTTTTCCATGACACAAAACTACCGTCTATTATTCGTTGACGAGCTTGCTTGACAAGTGTTAAATAAAAGCTTAAATTTTGCAAACTTGCTAATTGAGGACCAAGCATTTCACCCGCCATAAACAAATGCCTGATATAAGCTTTAGAGTATTGAGGCAACAATATTTCATCAAGTGGCGAAAAATCCTTCTCCCACTTTTTGTTTTTGATGTTAATCATCCCCTCTTCGGTAAAGATTGTTCCATTTCTACCATTCCTAGTTGGCATTACACAGTCAAACATATCCACTCCCAAAGCTATGCACTCCAAAATATTAGCAGGCGTTCCTACTCCCATTAAATAACGAGGCTTTTCTTTAGGCAATATTGCACATACTAGTTCTGTAAGTTCATACATTACTTCATGAGGTTCTCCTACACTTAATCCACCTATGGCATTCCCAAAACAATTTTTCTTTGCTATAAATTCAGCGCTTTCTTTTCGCAAGTCCTTAAAAGAGCTCCCTTGTAAAATAGGGAAAAGGACCTGTTCATAGCCATACAAAGGCTCCGTATTATCAAATCTCTCTATACACCTATCCAACCATCTGTGAGTTAAGTGCATACTATTGCGAGCATACTCGTAGGTTGAGGGATATGGAGGACATTCATCAAATGCCATAATAATATCTGCACCAATTTGGCGTTGAATATCCATTACATTTTCTGGCGTAAATAAATGTCTACTACCATCAATATGCGATTGAAATTTTGCTCCTTCCTCAGTCAATTTTCGTTTTTCGGCCAAAGAGTATACCTGATAGCCTCCACTATCTGTTAAAATAGGCCTATCCCAACCGATAAATTGATGTAATCCTCCTGCTTCTTCCAACACAGAAGTTCCGGGTCTAAGATAAAGGTGATAAGTATTTCCTAGTATTATATGAGCGTCGATTTCATTTTTTAATTGACTTTGGTTTATCGCTTTAACACTTCCAATAGTGCCAACAGGCATAAAAATGGGCGTTTCTATAACACCATGGTCGGTTTGAATAGAGCCTGCGCGAGCACTACTTTCAGAATCAGTATGTTGTAAATTAAAAATCAATTGTGGAAGTGAAATGAGATTTGAAAAAGTCGTGATTGAATTCTATCTATAGAACTTGAGTATATATAAGGGTCGGGACTAATCATATTAGTCAAGCTATTACTCATTTTAAATTCTGTTGAGATAAGGGCCCAAATTCCAAAATTTTCTATTCCAAATCCATATTCATAATAAAATGAATTGGCTTTGAATGCGACCATTGGTTTATTAGGCGCTCTAATTGCATCTTCATTACTCTGAAAATCGTGAGTATAGCGAAGGCCACCAATTAAATATACCCTCGTATTATTGTGACGTTGGGAGTGGTATTTCAGCAACAAACATTGATTCAAAGAAACAGTTTCTGTTTTAGCTATTTCTTCTCTATCGTCGAAAGTATATTTGAAATTCCTTTGTGAAAACTCTATTTGAGGCAAATATCTAACTGTTGCAAATTTACCAATACGATAGTCTACAATCCCTCCAAAACACAAGCCTGCAAACCCTTGGGTTGAAATCCTTCTAACGGAATCTCTTTGATAAAAATCAGGAGCCAAAATCACTTTCGCTTTAGCAAAGGAAGGGGCAAAAGTAATTCCAAAATGGAATTTTGTTAAATCATAGCTTGGACGATGTTCTCTGCCCTGACCATGAAGTTGTGCGACACAAAAGAAAAGAATTAAAACTATTTTACTCCTGTGTATATACTGCATATTCCAAATGTTAAGGTTTGACAATCCGCAGATTTAAAACCAATTTTATTGAGAACTTGAATAAATTTATCACCATCAGGAAAGTGTTTAACAGATTCAGGCAAATAAGTGTAAGCGGCATTGTCTTTTGATATAAAACGTCCCCACACAGGTAATATTGTTTGAAAGTAAAAATTATACAATTGTTTAATTGGGAAACTGGTCGGTTTACTGAATTCCAAAACCACTAATTTAGCGCCAGGCTTAAGTACTCTGTATATTTCCGACAATCCTAATTCTAGATTTTCGAAATTTCTAACACCGAAACCAACTGTACAAGCATCAAAATAATCATTTTCATACAAAAGCCTTTCGCTATCCCCTTTGTGAAGTTCAATGATTTGAGATTTTCTTTTTTCCTCAATTTTTTTTCTGCCCATACTCAACATTCCCTCACTCAAATCAACCCCTATTATTTTAGTTGGATTTAAAGTAAGTGCTTCCAATGCCAAATCGGCAGTTCCTGTTGCTACGTCTAGAATTATTTGAGGATTGTGAGGCTTCAATTTAGATATAGCCTTTCTTCTCCAACCTTTGTCTATTCCTAAAGACAAGAAATGATTAAGAAAATCGTAACGCTTAGAAATGCTATCAAACATCTCTTCAACTTGTTGTTTTTTACTCTTTTCTGAGTTTTGTATGGGTTTAATTGCTGTCAATGATAAATAAGTTATACTTTTGTGAAAACTTACTGCAAAGATAAGAATTAAATAAAAATTGCCTAATATCATGAGAGTAGAATTTAAAGGATCCTTTCCTAGCATTGAAACATTACCCAAAAAAGACTTACCTGAATTTGCATTTATAGGCAGAAGTAATGTAGGCAAAAGCTCGCTAATTAACATGATTTGCGACCATAAAGACTTAGCAAAAACATCTTCCAAACCCGGAAAAACACAACATATTGTTAGATTTTCTGTAGAAAACAAGTGGTTTTTAGTGGATTTACCGGGGTACGGTTATGCCAAAGTTTCAAAAGAATCGAGAGAAAAATTTGGACAACTTATTCAAGATTACATTTTGGAAAGAGAAAGTTTGTTTTGCTTGTTTGTATTAATTGATTCTAGATTAGAACCTCAGAAAATTGACCTTGAATTTATGGAATGGCTTGGCGTAAGTGGAATCCCATTTTGTATCACATTTACCAAAACCGACAAGTTAAAACCTTCGGAACTTGAAAAAAATATTAAAAACTACCAAGAAAAACTTTTAGAAACTTGGGAGTTTTTGCCTGATATATTTATTACTTCAGCAGAGAAAAAAATTGGCAAAGATGAACTTTTAAAATTCATCAACAACATTCTTAAAAACGCTAAATAAGCCCCTTTTTAAATCCTTAAAACTCTCAAAGAAAGGCCTATAAAACCAATTATATTCGTTGAAAAAATATTTTTTTGACTTAAAAAAACACGATACAAAAACGCTTACCTTTGCATCGTTTATTAAAAAATGAAAAATATATTAATTCTTGCTATTGTTGCTATCACCATAGCATCATGCAATTCGTCTTCTTCAGGAAGTAAAACTATGACCAACCAAGCAGATTCATTTGCTTATGTTTTTGGCGCCAACACAGGTAGAATTTTAAACAACTTCAAAGTAAAAGAAATCAATTGGGATATTTTTAGATCTGCAGTTGAAAGTGTAATGAAAAATGGTGATACCAATTTGTTAATTCCAAAAGAAATGGAAAATCAAATTGCAATGACTTATTTAAACGAAGTTAAATACGGAGAAAATAAAACCAAAGGTGCAGAATACATTAAAAACAATTCTAAAAACTACAAATCAGTTGATGGTATTTATGTAAAAGAAATTGCTAAAGGTAATGGCGTTAAACCACAAATCACAGATACAGTAATGGTTCATTACACTGGTAAATATACAGACGGAAAAGTATTTGATTCAAGTATTGGTCGTTCTCCTTTGAAAACAGCATTGAATGGTGGGGCAATCCCAGGTTTCTTGAAAGCGATTTCAATGATGGAAGAAGGCACTAAGTTAGAAGTAATTATCCCTTACGAACTTGCTTATGGTAGTCAAGGAAATCAAAATCCATATACAGGTGAAATGAGCATAGAACCTTTCCAAACTTTGATTTTCGAATTAGAACTTGTTTCAATAGCGAAGTAATAACTAATCATCTTTAACAAAAAAACCCTTAAGACTCTCTTAAGGGTTTTTTTATGCATAACAAACACTTACAAATGTGCCAATTGATTGATGTATGAAACAAACACGATAACCTGAACAACTATGTAGGACGCTATAATAACTTTTGTACCTTTATTAAATCTGTAAATCAAGTATAAAAATGTGTACCCAAACAAAAAGAGTATTGGTATTAATGCAGGATATAACATTAAAGAAGCCCATAAATCCCCATCAATAAGTTTAAGCAAACTCCTTTGAAATCCACATCCAGGACATGGAATACCAATTTGTTCTTTAATAGGACAACTTAACAAATATTGTATTTATTAATTTAAACCTGCTGAACCTAAACCAGAAGTAATTAAAGTTCCAACAAAAGCGAAGTAAATTAAAATTATTAAAAGATATACAGCAGACAAACAAAGACCTATGATAGAACAAATTCTACCTGCGTTTAAATTTTTATAACTCCCAACAGTGTACATTGAACTATTTGCTTTATACAAAGCCATATCTTTATTAGATAATACCAACCCTATGATACCCAAAACCAATCCAATAATTCCGTAACAAAAACAAGTTACTATTGAAAGAATACCAAGCACTAATACAGCAGTTGAATTTGGCAATATGCTATTACCTTTAAATTCTTGATTGTCTAAAATTTGATTTGATTCCATATGAATATTAAATTAAAAAAGTCCGCAATTACGGACTTTTTTATTAAATAATTTTGATTTTTGAAATTATATAGGTTTAATAAACTAATTGCTTTTTGTTAATTGCATACAATACAACGAATAAAACACCAAAAAATCCTATACCTATTGAACTAATTGCTCCAATTAAATTTCCAGAATAAATAATTAAAGGAGCAACAATACCTATAACTGTCCCTAAAACATAAATCCAAAACCCTATTTTTCTCAACTTCCACATCATTATTGCACCTATCAAAGTGAGTATAGCAGCTAGTATAGAAGCATAGGCATTATTTTTAATCGTTTCGGCACTAATACCTCCCACTAATGATTTCATCATATTAGCAGCTGCTTCAGCCGACTTATTCTCTACATTATTTGCAACATCCTCTATTGATTGTTCTCCTGTCTCTAACAATTCAGCATCTGTTATTTCAGAGTTAGTAGAATCTAATATCTCATTAACATCCAATAATGTATCAGAGGCATCTTGCATTGTAATGTCTTCTTGATTATTGTTTGACTCTACTGCTTCATCAATTGTGCTTCCCATAGATTCTATCATCTTAGAAGAAACATCTGCTGTTAATATGTTACTAATATTGCTAACTACACTAATTGCACTTCCTATGAAGGTTAAAACACACAATACAGTTAAAAAAGTAGTTCTTTTGGGGGTTAAATTTGTTTCTTGTTCCATGATTTTTATTAATTTTAATAATGCAATAATCTTAAAAAATTTTATTAAAACAAATTATTCTTGTAGAATATTCAACTTATTTATAATCAATCATTAACTTATTTTAATTATTAACATGATTTCTTTGTATCATCAAAAATAAAAACGTTTTGTATATTTGCAAAACTTTGAAATTTGCAGATATATACGGACACGATTCGCTTAAGAAAAAATTAGT
>JBILJV010000001.1:0-109376 GCA_044377005.1 Bacteroidia bacterium | reverse complement strand
AGCCACAATACCTACTGCCCATCCTTCTATTCGCGCATAGCCGCACAGAATTGTTTGACCATAACCCTCTTTGTATTGCTCAAACTCACCATTGTCAACCAATGTTTCAATGAGTGCTAAAGAATTATATGGTTTTGCTCTGTCTTTGGATAAAATGCCATATAAATCTTTAATATCTTTAAGGGGTTTAACGGGTTCTTTTCTGTCGAAACCAGCTTTTTCGAAAGCCCCAATTTTATCCATTATAAATTTAATTCTATCAAGACAAGCTTCATCATTAGGGAATCGATCGTCAATTACTCCAGATATTTCTGATTGAGAAATACTACCTCCCAATGTTTCATTGTCTATGTCCTCACCTATTGCTGCCTTAACTAAATAACTACCCGCCAAAAATATTGAGCCTGTTTTGTCCACTATAAGTGCTTCATCGCTCATAATAGGCAAATAAGCGCCACCTGCCACACAACTTCCCATAACAGCAGCAATTTGAGTGATGCCTTTACTACTCATAATAGCATTGTTTCTAAAAATTCGCCCGAAATGTTCTTTATCTGGAAAAATCTCATCTTGCATAGGCAAGAACACACCTGCACTGTCCACTAAATAGATAATAGGCAATCGATTTTCCATGGCTATTTCTTGAGCTCTTAGATTTTTTTTACCAGTAATAGGAAACCAAGCGCCTGCTTTTACAGTTGCATCATTGGCAACAATCATACATTGTTTTCCACTTACAGTTCCAATACCACAAACGACACCACCACTTGGACAACCTCCATGTTCGGGATACATGCCATCACCCGCAAAAGCACCAACTTCAACAAATGGGCTATTCTCGTCTAGCAAATAGGCAATACGCTCTCTAGCCAAAAGTTTATTTTTAGCTTTTTGTTTAGCAGCCGCTTTTTCACCACCTCCCAAACTTACTTTGGTAAACTTAGATTTTAATTGATAAACCAGTTGCTTATTAAAATCTTCATTGATATTAAATTCAATATTTTGTTCGCTTGACATGTACTTGCAAATTTATTGAAAATACTCAAGTAAATATCTAAAAAATTTGATTTAAAAAACGGAATTTTAAAAATCATTTCTTTTAGTATTAAAAAATCAACATTATTCACTAACTTAAAAAAAAAGATGATGTTTTTAGGTATATAGTCACAAATATTTAGCATAAAATAAGTAAAAAAAGACTATAATTAAGGGCTTAAAAAATAAGTATATTTACTCAATTTATGCGAAATTTATTAACAATTTCATTATGAATTTATGGCACAAACAGGTTATTTGTTATAATTTACAAAGTGTAAATTATTGAAATTGAGAAATTTGTGTATTTCATAAAATTAAAACAAAAAAATAACTTAAAAAAGGCTATTGTTTTTCTCATTTTCTTTCTTGAAAATTTAAGAAAGATATTTTTTAATTCTATGAACTTATTATCAAACAACACTTTCAACTCTGTTTTTAAATGCTCAAACTTCTTTTGTGTAGTTTTTTTAATTTTATTACAAACGATTATCCCAAACTTACATTCTCAAACACCTGCTATCGGACCTTGGTTGCCCAATAATACTTCAACCACTCAACATGATTTGGGTGTGGGCACTAGCTCGCCAAGAGGAAAACAAGAAATTATTTATTGCCCTAAAAAAGACCCACAAGACGGATTAATTGTTACAGCTAAAGACTGTAACCCTAATTTAGGTACAGTTAAGGGCGAAGGCAATTGGCAAATTTCAGACCCCAATAATCCAACTATCTTTCCAGTTCCAGCTCTTACTCTATCTCCATTTATTCAAACTCTGCCTTCTGTTTTTTCTTCTGGAATAACAAAAAACAATCTTCTTTGGGTTAGAACAGAAGATTTTGGCGCAGGTGGAGGAATGAACTCCAATGGCGCATATAATTTCAAAACCCATTTTATAGTAAACAGCGATGGAAGGGTTGGTGTAAACACCATGAATCCAAGAGCGCAGTTTGATGTAGTTCAACCCAATAATGCACTTTTAAATAATACTCCTACTGCAATTTTCTCTAAAAGAAGTTTTGGGGTCCCTTCGTTACCATTGTTAGTTGGAAGTGGATTAATGGCAAATGCATTTAGAACTAGTCAAATGTTATTTTTTAATAGATTAGGAAATAATGCTTACAATAATATTATTGAAGATGGAGACCAAGCCATTATTTTCTCTGATGGTGGTAATACCGATGGCAGTAATGTCAATGGCACATTTGTAATAGCACCTTGGGCATCAAGCTTAAGTGGAAATGTTAGTTCAATTGGAGGAATTAGAATTGATAGAGATGGCAATTTAGATGTTCATAATGCAATAAGATGTAGAAGTTTGAAAGTTCGCCCTAAATGGTGGGCAGACAGTGTTTTTAGTGCTAATTATAACTTAATGAGTCTTGATTCATTAAACTCATATATAGTTGCAAACAAGCATTTACCATACTTCCCAAGTGAGAGTGAAGTAAATGAAAATGGAATAGAGATAGCTGAAATGCAAGCTATTCAAACTAAATCTTTGGAGGAAATCTATTTACAATTAATACAATTAAATGCCATTGTAAAAAAACAGCAAGAAATTATCAATACCCTAATTCAAAATAAATAATCATGATTATTAAATTGATAAGGCTATTATTTATACTACTTATTTCGATAAATAATATAAATGCTCAAATTAAGCCTGAAATGTGCACACCGTGGGAAGCTGCAAACTATTTGGTTGGTAATGGCGTGGCAATAAATAGTGTTAAATTTACAGGTGATGATACTTCTCTTGGAAAATTTACTTTTCCAAATTACACTTCAGCTAATTTTGGATTTGGCGAAGGAATCATGCTTAGTACAGGTTCAGTGTTAAATAGCGTTGGACCTAAAGCTGTTAGCCGAGAAGGTATTAGAGGACAAAGTGATTTAAAATCAAAAGATTTACCTGTAAGAGGGGATGAAGATTGTGACAGAATAGTTGAAACATTAAACGACAAAGATGTACATGATGGTGCAAGCTTAGAAATAGAATTTTCCACTTTAGGTGACCAAGTGGAATTTGAATTTATCTTTGCTTCTTTAGAATATCCAGAATTTGTTGATGCAAACTATTTTGATGTTTTTTGTTTATTAATGAAAGGGCCAGGTATACCTATGGAAACCAATGCAAATGGTAGCCAATTTTTCACTGAGGAATATAAAAATTACGCCAAAATCAATAACTTTCCCATTGCTGTAAATACAGTAAATGCAAAGTCAAACTCAAGTTACTTTGTAGATGGAAGGCCTTCTGATTTAACTTATTTTGATGGTTACACTACAACAATTAAGGTTCAAATACCAGTACAATGTGGAAAGACCTATAAATTAAAAATTGCGATATCAGACGTTGCCGATGGTAGGTATGATTCTTATGTAATGCTTAAAAGGGCAAGTTTGAAAACATCAGTTGATGTTGGGAATATTGAAGTACCCAAAGGACCATTTTGTAGTGGGAAACCTTATGTTTTAAAAATTGAAGGAAACACGGGTTTAAAATATTTATGGAATAATGGCGAAACCTCCAAACAAATAACAGTATACCCTACCCAAACAGGTCAAGAGTATTGGGTAGATGTTACCGACCCAGTTTCAGGATGCACCATAAGAAAAAAAGCATACATAGGAGAAGTTTTTGAAAGTAACAATACGAAACCCTATGAAAAGGGGATGAATAATACCCATGAGTATGAAACCATGGTTAGAGCAGGCGAAACCATTTGTTTTGATGTAACAGGCTTTGATTACCAAAATAATGAAAAAGTGAAAATAAAATGGAGTAATTCCATTAATAATGCAACTTTTAATGGAGATGAAAGCTGGAAAAAGAATCCCAAAAGAACCTTTTGTTGGACTCCTAGCAATAATAATGTTGGACTCGATTCTTTTTATGTTTATTTAGAGGATGACAATCCATGTTTTACAGGTTTTGATACTGTAAAATTTAAGATTACAGTTATATGTCCCAACTGTGAAATGGATTTATATATAGAAAATAAAGATTTAAAAAACAATACAATAAACAAAGAAAATGTAGCAGGGAGAAAAATTTGGGTAGGAGAGTTTGCAGACCCTACTGATACGGATGGTCCGGTAATCATTGATGCTAGCAGTGGGTTTGTTGAATTTAAAGCAGGTAAAGAAATTTTTTTTGACATTGGAGTAACCATAGAAGATGATGCCACTGTAGATGCATTTTTAGCTCCTGTATGCACTGTAAAAGAATATTGCGATACTTGCTGTGTTAATAACAATAGAAAATTTACTGGCACATTTGGTGGGCTTATTACCCCTAATGGCGATGGTTACAACGAAATATGGCAAGTAGTAGATTACAAAAATCCTCGTTGTGCATACAACATATTTGGATTCGACCTTCAAATATTTACACGTGAAGACAAACGAGTATATCATCAAAAAGATGAATACACTACACAATGTTGTAAATACCGTTCTCCACGGAATGAAAGAGAATTAAACATTAACAAAGCCAGTATTTTTTGGGATGGCAAGGTCAATGGCAGATACATTGATGCTACGTATTATGGTGTATTAACAGTTTATGATTGCGATGGCAATGATACTATCATACCTTTAATTATTACCGTATTTGGAAGTGGTAATACAAGTTTTATAATCCCTGATAGTAGTCAAACTGAGAGTGCCACTAATAAGCTCATTACCCAAAAAACAAATTGTTTTGTCTATCCCAATCCTAGCAATAGTTATGTAAATATAGAATTTGAAAACTTTCCAAGTAATGTAAATTCGGGAAATTATGAAATAACAGATGTGCATGGGAAAATAGTAGATTCAGGAATTATTAAAAATGAAATTAACACTATATCTTTGTTAAACTTAGACAATGCTGTGTATACAATCAAACTATTATTAAACAACCAAGTGTATTATAAAACCCTAATCATTCAAAAGTAACATGAAAAAATTAAATTATTTAACAATTGTTTTATTAATGCTAATTATAAACAGTTGCCAACCCGATGAACCGCCTCCGATTGTTGAGGATACCGACCGAAGAACTCAGTTTGTGGGCACTTATAGAGTAAACAATGTGAGTGAGCCCTACACATTCACCATAAGCAAATTAGATACCCTTGAACAAACATGGGTAAGGGTTAATAATTTTGCCAATATGTTTGATTTTAGTTTTTTAGTAAATAAATCAACAACACCAACCAACTCTTTAGTTTTTGATAATAATAATCCAATTTTAGATAATAAATTTAAACATAAATGGTGGTTTGGAGTATACAGTAATGATACTATTATGAATAATTTATTATTAGTCAATGATACATTGAGGATTTATTTTAGGGTACACAACACCCCATGGTACGGTGAAGATGATACAACGTACACCGATAAATACGAATTACATATTGGCGTAAAACAATAAAAAATGAGTAGTCTAAATTTTAAAATATTGTTATTTGTATCTCTAATTATAAACAGTTGCCAACCCGATGAACCGCCACCTATAGTAGAGGATACCGACCGAAGAACACAGTTTGTAGGCACATATAAAGTAATTGATGCAAATCCCAACTATTATTTTACAATTAATAAATTAGATACATTAGGGCAGACATGGCTTTCTATTAAGAATTTTGGCAACCTTTTTGATTTCAAGTATAGGTCTTTAAAAAACTTAGATCCATCAAATAGATTAGATTTCCAATCTTTTTTCCCAATTATAGACAATAAGTTCAGGCATAAATGGAGTTTTAAAGTATACGGTAATGATACAATAAGGAATACTAGCCTTTTGGTCAATGATACTTTAAGGGTATACTATAGAATCCATAATACCCCATGGTATGGGGAGGATGACACAACATACATAGATAAATATATTTTAAAAACAGCAGTAAAACAAAAATAGGTAAATTTTGAATTTTCTTTATCAAATATTAGTATTTATTATGCTAGCTATAAGCAGTTGCCAACCCGATGAACCACCTCCGATTGTTGAAGAGACAGATAGAAGAACACAGTTTGTGGGTACTTATAGGGTAAACAATGTGAGTGAGCCCTATACATTTACTATAAGCAAATTAGATACCCTTGAACAAACATGGGTAAGAGTTAATAATTTTGCCAATATGTTTGATTTTAAGTTTTTGTTGCATCAGAATTATGAACCTAAAAATAAAATTTTTTTTGGCAATTACTTTCCAATTATTGATACTAAGTTTAAACATAAATGGGATTTTAGTTCATCATACCCTAATGATACTATTCCCAATTTTAACTTATTGATCAACAATAAGTTAAATATTTATATCAGACTAAGAAATACCCCTTGGTGGGGAGAAGATGATACAACCTACATAGATAATTTTGAATTACATACAGCCATAAAACAATAATATGAAAAAATTAATTATATTTATTTTAGTTATAACGATTGCATTTAGTCTTAATGCTCAAAAAGATTCAAAAAGTTTCATAACCTTTGAACCTACGGTTTCTTTAATGTCTGTCACTTATAATTTTGGCAAGCCATTACCATTCAATAACAGAGAGTATTATGAAAATACACCAATAGCCTATGGCGGAAAAGTTGGGTTTTTTATGCCCCAATACTACAGTGGCATTGCCATTCAATACAATGCGTTTTCAAGAATTATGACAGGATATGATTTTAATTTCAATCCAGTAAATCCAAACAATTCTGTTGTGCCTCGAAATAGAGAGTTAGAATATTCTGAAAATCAACTTTCTGTAAATCCTTACTTTGTATTGTTAAAAAACAAACCTATTAAATTAACAATAGGTCCAATCTTTTCGTTCATTCAAAATAAATACATTAAAGAAGTATTGTTTATGATGGACGGTAAAGAAGATGAAAGCACTTTTTATCAAGAAGATTTTAATTCAGCAAACAAAACATCAACTGGTGCAGCTTTGAGTATGGTTTTTACTAAAAAACAGTTTTGTTTTAGTTTAAATAGCAGTTACAGCGTTTTAAATCAAAAGTATTTTAATAGTTTGCAGGAAAAAGTTGCGACAGTATTTCAATTCGGAATAGGTATTGGCTATTATTTAGAACCTAAAAAAAACGCCACCCTTAAAAAATAAAGGATATGAAAACTTAATTAAGACTAATTGCACTTTTTTTAACACTTAGCTATGTAGCACATAAAAAAAGATTAAGTCTCACCCCAATACCGATAAGTTAAAACTAAATAAATCTTATTTGTGGTGATGATTTATAGCAATTGTAGAAAAAACAATCGTCAAGACCCGACAAACACAAAGTGCGAAAATTATGACCCTTGCTATGGAAACTGCCAATTGAGGTTATACGATTGGAAGTCAATAGAGAAAAGATGAGTCATTTTTTGATAATAATGTACTATTATATTTTGCTCGATAAAAAAATAAAATGCATATTTGTAAAATAAATAAAACAATGCCTGAACCTATCCAGAACTATATACTTACATTATATTTTTTAAACCTAGCAATGTTAGGCTTAATTGTTGGTTAAAGTTTAAACTTAAAGAAAAAAATTATACTATGACACCAAATACACCCCCAAATTTTGGAATAACGGCATTCAATTGTCCTATGTGTGGAGCTTATTCAAATCAACATTGGTACATAACTGGACTATATAAAAATCATGTTGGATACATAGGTACTGTAAATGATTATAATATAGCAAACTGCCAACATTGCAATGGGTTCTCCATTTGGGTATATAAAAAATTAATATACCCTTTTAGCGGTACTGCACCATTGCCAAATTCAGATATGCCAGAAGATATTAAACTGGATTACGAAGAAGCAAGGAATATAATGACAACATCACCCCGTGGAGCTGCAGCACTTTTAAGACTCGCAATTCAAAAACTTTGTAAACATCTTGGGGAAAGTGGAGAGAATATAAATATAGATATTAAAGAATTAGTTAAAAAAGGACTACCACAAAAACTACAACAAGCACTCGACAGCTTAAGAGTTATAGGGAACAATGCAGTACATCCAGGTCAAATAGATATAAAAGACGACATAGATACCGCTCATAAACTATTTGTTTTCATAAATGTAATTTGTGACAATCAGATTACTCAACCAAAAACTATTGACGAATTTTATAAAACGAAAATACCTAAGAATCTTAGAAATGCGATTGACAAACGTGATGGGAAGTAAAACCAATTGCATAAAACGTTTTTTTATTAATAGAGGGGTGTGACTTAAGCATGAAGCTTTGTGATTTTATTTATATATAAATTAGGTTGATTTTGGATGAGACGAGGCCATCCAAAACTTCCAACTTCTCCAAGCTAGATAATATAATACTAATAATCAAATACATACCCACTAAACTATCCTAAAAAAGATAAACCAAAAACAAAATATCAAAAACAAAATATCAAAAAGAGATTAACAAAACAATAGTGAATCAATAAAAAATCCCGCTTTGATTCAAAGCGGGATTTTTTTTAAAATTATTGCAGAATTACGAAATCACTTCGTCGGGATTACCAATCATATTTTCGGGTTTTACCCATTCATCAAATTGTTCATTGGTTAATAAGCCTAAGTCGATAGCGGCTTGTCTTAAAGTTGTATTTTCTTTGTGTGCTTTTTTAGCAATTTTAGCAGCATTCTCATACCCAATGTGTGTATTTAATGCAGTAACTAACATCAATGAATTTTCTAATTTATTTTTTATTTCAGCCAAATTAGGTTCTATTCCACTGGCACAATTGACATCAAAACTCAATGCAGCTTCTCCCAATAATCGTGCAGATTGTAATACATTGGATGCAATAAGTGGTTTAAAAACATTCAATTCAAAATGACCATTTGAACCACCAATGGTAACCGCAACATCGTTGCCCATTACTTGAGCACACACCATGGTAAGTGCTTCACATTGTGTTGGATTAACTTTACCTGGCATAATACTACTTCCTGGTTCATTGTCTGGAATTAAAATTTCACCTATTCCACTTCTTGGACCACTGCTTAACATTCTGATGTCATTCCCAATTTTCATTAAACTTACCGCCACTCTTTTTAGTGAGCCATGCAGTTCAACCATTGCATCGTGAGCTGCTAATGCCTCAAATTTATTTGGAGCAGAAACAATTGGCAATCCAGACAATTCAGCAATCGTTTTGGCCACCAATTCTGAGTAACCTTTAGGTGTATTAATTCCTGTTCCAACAGCTGTTCCTCCCAATGCAATTTCACTGGCAGGCACCAAACTTCTGTTGATAGCGTCAACACCATTTTTCAATTGTTGAACATACCCCGAAAATTCTTGACCTAAGGTTACAGGCGTTGCATCCATAAAATGGGTTCTTCCTATTTTAATGATATTTTTAAAATCTCTTGACTTGTGTTTCAAAGTCGTTTTAAGCGATTGAATTCCTGGAATGGTATAATCTATTACTTGCTTGTATGCAGCTATACTCATGGCTGTTGGAAAAGTATCATTACTACTTTGCGACTTATTTACATCATCGTTAGGATGCAGTACTTTGTTTTCATCCAATAATGAACCGCCATTGATAACGTGGGCTCGATTGGCAATAACCTCATTTACGTTCATATTACTTTGAGTTCCACTTCCTGTTTGCCATATTACAAGAGGGAACTGATCATCCAATTTTCCTTCTAATATTTCATCACAAACTGAGCAAATCAAATCACACTTAGTAAGAGATAAAACCCCTAATTTATTATTAGTAATAGCTGCTGCTTTTTTCAAAATCGCAAAAGCTCTTATTATTTCAATTGGCATTTTTTGATTACCAATTTTAAAATTTTCCAATGAACGTTGTGTTTGTGCGCCCCAATACACATGTGAAGGCACTTTAACCTCTCCCATTGTGTCTTTTTCAATTCTAAAATCTGTATTTGACATATCTGAATAAACTATATTTTGTGGCCACAAACTTACGTTTTTTATCTATTTAACAGTCAAAAAAGTATTAAATATTTACAAAAACTTCTTGACTTTTTTTTGTAAGTTTGCCAGTATAGTATGACGTGGTTATATCCTCATTTTTTGTGGGCATTGTTTTTATTGGCTATTCCAGTTATTATTCATTTGTTTAACTTTAGACGTTACAAAAAAATACTATTTACCAATCTTAAATTTCTAAAACAAGTCAGTTCTGAAACTAAAAGCGGGTCTCAACTGAGACGTTATTTGATATTGTCTGCACGTTTGTTAGCACTTACTTTCTTAATATTTGCCTTTGCTCAGCCTATTTTAGTTAAAAATAAAGTAAGCGATAAGGGCAGTTTCATAAGCATTATAATTGACAATAGTTTTAGTATGAATCAAACTGGTTCTGAAGGTTTGATGTTTGAAGCAGCAAAAAACAGGGCACGAATCATAATAGAGCAAAGCAATAAACTTGATAGAATACAATTTATTACAAGTAATCAAGACCCTTCCCTGTTGCATTTTGTAAACAAGGAAGATGCTTTAGAAGCACTTGATAAAATAAGTCCACAGTCGCAAAGTTTTCCTCTAAGCGATTTACTCAAACTTCAAAATAGACTTTTAAATCAAGAAAATGGTGACAAAAGGAGTTATGTAATTTCTGACTTCCAAAAAAGTAAAAATCATATTACAGAAAAGTATTTGGACAGCAGTATTGTTTGTCAATTCATCAAAGTAAATGGACCAATTGTTGACAATTTATCTATTGACACATGTTGGTTAAGCTCCCCTGTTATTCAAAAAAATGAAACTATTTTATTGAACGTTCAAATTAGCAATTACTCTGACAATGATTATGAAGATTTAAACTTAGAATTAATGATTAATGGGCAACCAAAGGGAATTTCTAACTTTAACATTTCTTCATTTGACAAAAACACTACAACCATTCAATTTACACTTGAAAACAGTGGTTTACATACTTGCGAATTGAAACTTGGGGGTGATTTAATTCCTACAGACGACCAACTGTATTTTAATTTTTACATCAAAGAACAGCATCAAATAGTATGTATTTCTGAAATTATCAATCCATTTATTGACGCTATTTTTCAGGACAATCCAGGGTTTACAATTCAGCACAGCAACTATGGCAACATCAACTACAGCAACTTCAAAAACAGTTCACTCATCGTTATAAATGAACCCAAAGAGCTAATGTCAGGCTTGCTTAGCGAGTTAGACCAATATTTAAAAAATGGAGGGAATGTGGTTATTTTTCCAAATGTTTCAGAACCCTTTGGAGGCTTAAAAAACACGCTCTCAACTTATGGAGTTAAAATTGGCGAAAAAGCTATAGAAGCACCTTTAAAAATGAAACAATTAGATGAGCTGCATCCTGTCATCAAAGACATATTTGAGAAAAAAAACAAACTGCCCGATTATCCTATCATACAGAAGAAATACCCCTTACAGATACAACAAGGCATTACCATAGCTTCTTTGGAAGACGGCTCCATTTTCCTTCAAGATATTCCTGTAAAAAAAGGTCATTTATTTATGTTTCCCGTTCCTCTGAATGCGGCCTATTCAAATTTACAAAACCATGCATTGTTTGTACCTTTGATAATAAAAATGGGATTGTTAAATCAGTTAAAATCGAGTCTTTATTATCAAATTGGGCAAATAGAGCCTATCTCAACAGCTTTGCCTTATCAGTCAGACAAAGATATAGTATTGGTAAATCCTAAAGAGCAAATTGTTCCGGGGATTTTAAACAAGGACAATGAGCTCTATTTAACCGACCTATATGAACTAACTCAAGCAGGCCATTACCAACTAAAGAACAAAAACAGTGATAGCATTCGCGCTTATTTATCCTTTAATTACGACCGAAGTGAGAGCGACACCAGAACCATTGAATCTGATGACATGGAAACTTTTTGCAAAAACAACAACATCGAATATATCGACCAAACTGTAGAATCATTCAACTCCAATTTTAAAAATATTAAAAAGGGACAACAACTATGGAAATGGTGTATTACTTTTGTTTTGTTATTTTTATTAATTGAAATACTTTTGATTCGTTTTTTTAAACCACATGCAAAGCTATCTGCTTAAAAATATTACAGTTGCCGATATACACTCTCCTTTCAACGGACAGACGGGCGACTTAGCTATCATTGATGGCATAATTAGTGATTTCGGACAGGCTATTGATGATCAACAATTTGAAAAAGTTTATGATTTTTCGGAATGTTTAATCACCTCTTCATTTGTTGATTTAAGATGCAACAGTTCTGAACCCGGCTATGAACATCGCGACACATTTGAGTCTCTAAATAAAACCGCTTTAGCCGGTGGATTTTCGCATCTATGTTTATTACCCAATTCAAACCCACCAAGAAACGCCAAGGCTGACATTGAATTTGTAATGAACCAAGCCAACAAATTCCCTGTTCGTTTTTTACCATTAGGCACTATTACCCATAATATGCAATCGGATGATTTATCAGAAATGTTTGACATGAAAAAAAGTGGTGCCATAGCCTTTTCAAACAGCAATAATCCGATTGAAAACAGTGGAACCATGAGTAAGGCTATTTTATACAGCAAAAACTTTAATGGATTAATTTACAGTTTTTGTGTATCAAAACAATTGTCAAAAGGGGCTTATGTTTCAGAAGGCACTATTGCATTAAGTTTAGGACTAAAAGGCATTCCTCAACATGCTGAATATTTAATGGTTCAAAGAGAAATAGAACTTGCCGACTACCATCAACACTGCGTTCATATTTCAAAAATATCAACAGAACGTTCTGTTGAACTAATCCGTCAAGCAAAATTACAAGGAATAAAAGTAACTTGTGATGTGGCAGTTATGAATTTAGCCTTAACTGATGAAGCCATTTCAGACTTTGACAGCAACTTAAAATTGACCCCACCACTAAGACATGCGAATGATGTTAGAGCATTATGGGAAGGACTTTATGACGGCACTATAAATGCAATATGCACCGACCACTATCCATTAGAAATAGAGAAAAAAGCACTTGAGTTTGAATATGCTTCTTTTGGTGCTATTACCTTACAAATGGCTTTAGGTATTGCGATAGAAGGCAGAAACAGATTTTTCCCTCAAATGAATGATGAACAACTCTTTGAAAAACTAAACTACAATCCTAGCAACTTATTAAACATTGAATTACCTTGTATAGATGTAAAACAAGAGGCTTCATTTGTTATTATAAACCCACACAAGCAAACCATCATTGACCGAAAAAACAATCAATCTTTGTCATGGAACAGCTACTATTTAAACAAGCCACTTTCATACTTCATAGAAGGGACCTGCATTAAAAATCAAATATACTTTAACAAATAATAATGGAAAACACAACAATAGTAGACAGCACTAAACAGAACAAAACCAACAAAACCGCACTTAATAACCATATTATTAAGTTTGCATTAATTGGACTATTTTTACACATTATCATTACGGTTGTCAATCAGTTTATCAATGATTCTGAGATAGAAAACAGTAAAATAATAAGTTTAGTAGTGGGTGTTTTATCCATTGCTTTCTCTACTATGTTACTACATTTCTTACTTAAAAGTTATAGAGAACAATTTTTAGATGGTTGGATGAGTTTTAAGCAAAGTTTTAAATTAGGATTTAAATATACCCTTATTATTACCATTTTTATTACTTTATTTTCGGCTATTTACATCAACTTTATCATTGATTATGATGTAGTTATTTCTGAACAAATGGACAAAATTATTGCCGATTTAAAAAAACAAAAAATGAGCGATGAACAAATTACTCAAACCATTGAAATAAGTAAAAAATTTATGACCCCTACAAGTGTTATAATTATAGGTTTAATTTCTAATATTATTATTCACACCATTATAAACTTGGTTATTTCAGCCATCCTTAAAAAAGAAATCAAGCATGACTAATTTGTCTATTATTATTCCTTTGCTCAACGAAGCAGAGTCTTTACCTGAGTTGTATCAATGGATAAAGAAAGTAGTTGACCACCATCAATTGACCTATGAAGTCATTTTTATTGATGATGGAAGCACTGACAACAGTTGGGAAATTATCCAACAGTTAAGCAGTGAAAATATGGCAGTAAAAGGCATCCGCTTCAGACGCAATTTTGGGAAATCAGCCGCACTAAACAGTGGTTTTGAAGCCTCGAATGGTGAGGTTATCATTACAATGGATGCAGATTTACAAGATAGTCCCGATGAAATCCCAGAGTTGTACAACTTAATTAAAACCGAAGGATATGACTTAATATCTGGTTGGAAAAAAAAGCGTTACGACCCTATTACAAAAACCATTCCAACCAAACTTTTTAATTGGGCAACTAGAAAAATGAGTGGTATTCATTTGAATGATTTCAACTGCGGATTAAAGGCATATAGCCATTTGGTAGTTAAAAACATAGAAGTATATGGTGAAATGCACCGTTATATTCCTGTTATAGCCAAATCTGAAGGATTTGAAAAAATTGGCGAAAAAGTAGTAGAACACAGAGCTAGAAAATATGGCACTACTAAATTTGGTTTGAACCGATTTGTAAATGGATTGCTCGACTTATTGAGTATCTTCTTTATGGGTAAATTCGGAAAAAAACCGATGCACTTTTTTGGATTGTATGGTTTATTAAGTTTTATAGTAGGTTTTTTAATCGCTTTTTATTTATTGGTCAACAAACTGATTCACATTATTATTAATGAAAGAGCTGCTTTAGTGACGAGCTCCCCTTTGTTTTACATTGGATTAATGTTTATGGTTTTGGGCACACAGTTATTTTTAGCAGGCTTTTTAGGCGAATTAGTTAGTAGAAATAGTGGAGACAGAAACAAGTATTCTATCTCAGAAAAAACCAATTTATAAGTCATGAGAATTGTTATTGCAGGTCCAGGTTGGCCACTTAGAGGTGGACTTAGCACTTACAACGAAAGGCTTTGCAAAGCATTTATAGACCAAGGGCATGAATGTGAAATATTGAGTTTCAAATTACAATATCCTTCGATATTATTCCCAGGCAAAACACAGTACTCAAGTGACCTAGCTCCTGAAAACACTAAGATAAACAGCGCTATGAATTCCATCAATCCATTGAATTGGATTAATGTAGGATTAAAATACAAAAAATCGGCTCCCGACTTGGTTGTTTTCCGTTACTGGATGCCTTTTATGGCGCCTGTTTTGGGAACAGTCGCACGTATTATAAAGTCGAACAAAACAAGCAGAATAGTAGCTATTGCAGACAATATTCACCCACACGAAAAACATTTTTACGACAAAGTTTTTACTAACTATTTCGTAAAAAGCATGGATGGATTTATCACTATGAGTCAATCTGTATTGAACGATTTGAAAGTATTAATACCTGAGAAACCATCTCAATTTATCCCACACCCAATGTACGATAACTTTGGTGAAATGATTGATAAAAGAGAGGCAAAATTAGCTTTAAACCTTGACCCAAATATTCATTATTTGTTATTTTTTGGATTTATTAGAGCCTACAAAGGCCTCGATTTACTTTTAAAATCCTTTGCCAAAAGCGGACTGAAAGACAAAAATGTAAAGTTAATTGTGGCAGGAGAGTTCTATGAAGATAGCCAGCCTTATTTCGATTTAATGAAAACATTAAACATAGAAGAAGCTATTGTAAAGCATCACGAATTTATCCCCAACTCCGAAGTATCCAAGTATTTTTGCGCTTCAGAC
Organism: Bacteroidia bacterium; assembly: GCA_044377005.1. Classification (GTDB taxonomy): domain Bacteria; phylum Bacteroidota; class Bacteroidia; order NS11-12g; family UBA955; genus JABMMZ01. Next base: position 93,632 of record JBILJV010000001.1, on the reverse strand, counting down.
ATGGTGGTACAAACCTATCATTCAGCGACCCAAAGTGGGGTTACGCAAATTGCCTATCACTTTAACAAACCAATGTTGGTGACTGATGTGGGAGGTTTAGCAGAAACGGTTCCGAACGGAGTGGTAGGTTATGTCACAAGTAAAAAAGAAGAAGACATTGCTGCTGCATTAATAGACTTTTACGAACACCAACGTGAGGATGAATTCTCGAAAAATGCCGAAGCACACAAAGCCGTTTTCTCTTGGGAAAACATTTGCAATGGTTTGATACAGGTATCGAAGTAAAATAACACCTCATGTTTTACTAAAACTTAACATCAAGTTACCTTTAAGTTGATGTTAAAATATGAAAATTGCGTAAAATCTTTTTTGCAGTATGTTCAGACTTTTACTCTATTTTATCCTATTCATTACGTTACACTTACTGATTTGGTCGTGCAATACAACTTCCAATAACAATGATGAAGGGTATGCTTTAGCTGAAAGATATTGCCAAGGATGTCATCAACTTCCACAACCTGGACACTTAAGTAAAGCAATGTGGGAACAACATGTTTTACCTAAAATGGGTCACTTTTTAGGTATTTACAAATCGGAAGTAGAAAGACTTTCTTTGTTTGAAAACAATGAGGGGGACTCCTTCTTAATTCAAAAAAATATTTACCCATCAAAACCTGTAATCAGCAATGAAGATTGGCAAAAAATAAAAAAATATTTTATTGAAAATGCTCCTGAAGAATTAAAAACCACGCCTATGGCTTTAGAAAAAAACAACCCTTTTTTTAAAGCCTTCATTCCACCTAACGTTTTTTCGCCACCTTCCACTACTTTACTTAAATTCAAAAAAAATGGAGGACTTTACTTTGGTGACGCCAACAAACAACAATTTATTGAATTAAACCCCGATTTTAGCATTAAACGTGCTATAGAGGTTGAAGAAGGTGCGGTTTGTGTTAATGAGACAGAAACCCAACAATACGTTACTTTTATGGGACAGTTTGCGCCTACTGATAACCCTAAAGGTATGATAATGTCGCTTCCAAAAAATGGAATTGAAGGAGCTACAATACTTATTGACCAGCTAAGAAGACCTGTTCATACAAGCGTATCAGACATTGATGGCGATGGTTTGAAAGACCTAGTGGTTTGCGAATTTGGTAAATTTACAGGATGCTTGTCGTGGTTTAAAAACTTAGGCAATGGCGATTACAAGAAACATATATTATTGGACAAACCAGGCGCAACTAAGGCTTATATTGAAGACATGAACAATGATGGCAAACAAGACATTGTTGCCCTATTTGCGCAAGCCGACGAGGGTATTGATATATATTACAATCAAGGAAATGGTCAGTTTCAGAGAGAAAGAGTTTTGCAATTCCCCCCTTCTTATGGTTCGTCGTCCCTACAAATTCAAGACTTGAATAACGATGGCAAAAAAGACATAATCTATACAGCTGGCGACAATGCTGACTTTTTACCCATATTAAAACCATATCACGGCATTTATTTTTATGAAAACGAAGGGAAAAATATCTTCAAAAACAGTTTATTTCTTCCCTTAAATGGCGCATACTCGGCATTTGTTCACGACTTTGACAATGACGGTCACAAGGACATTGCCGCTATCTCATTTTTCCCTGATTGGCAACATCAATTGGAACAAGGATTTGTGTTTTATAAAAACTTAGGTGGCAATTTTTACAAAGCCAATAACTACAAGGCCTATTCCATAGATAAAGTAAACAAAGGAAGATGGATATTAATGGATTGTGGCGACTTTGATAATGACGGCGACATGGACATTTGCTTGGGGTCATTGATTATGGAAGTTGTGCCAAAAATAGGCATAGAAGAACAATGGATAAAAGAGGGAATTCCCTTTTTGATTTTGGAGAATAAACTAAAGTAAACTCTTAAAATACAAATTACTTAAAAAGTAAAACTTATATTTCGCCTCTTCTTGCAATTAAATCTTCTTTAATTTTTTTAGACTTTTCTTCATCTAAATTATATTTCCACATAATAACTATTGCAATAGCTGCTGTTACCGAAGGAATAATAATATCTGCAATTCTTAAATAGTACATAGTTTCAGTAGATTGTGAAGCTGCACCACCATCAAAACCAATTAATTTTAACACTAATCCACTTAGAACTAAAGCTAGCGCTTGACCTAACTTGACCATCCACCAATAAATAGCACCAAAGGTTCCTTCTTTTCTAGGCATACCATTTTCAAGTTCATCCAAATCACAAACATCTGCTGTCATACTCATCATTAACGTAAATAGTCCCCCTAAGCCAAATGCAATAAATGGGATGGGTAAAAATATTAACCAAGGCATTTCATTTGAGGTATTGATTGAAAACCAAGACATATTCAAATCGGCGAGCATTGGATTTATCAATTCAAAAAATGAGCCTACCGCATTGGTCATTTTATGAGATAAAACTGTTTGATTGAATTGCGAATTTAATTCAGTATTAAACCCAAACCATTTTAGAATATAACCAACAATTGAAATAATCGTTGAAATAATAAATGCATTTCTTTTACCCCATTTTTTTGACATCCATGTAATAATAGGGATAACCAAAAAAGCTGTTAAAAGAGCAGAAATAGTTGAAAACCATGCAGGCCAAGTTCCTGCTGCGGCATAGCTCCCGTTGTACATATAAAACACTATAATAAATACACTAAATGCCGCTACAATTTGAAACCCATTAAATATCAAGAAAGTAGCACCACACAATTTCATAAATGGCTTGTTTTTGGAGACTTGCTTCATTGAAACAAATAAGTCTTTCATGTTAGACCCTACTGTTTTTAAACTAATTTCCTTTCTATTTCCCATGTTTTGAGAGTCTATCCCTTTACAAAAAAATGCAGGCAATATACCAAAAACGATACATGCTGCACCTACATAAAACGATAATTGACTTACCCCTTCTGCCTGGGTTGCAAATATTTTAGGATCCGCAATGACCACCCAAAACCAAGGGACTATCATCCAAGCAAACTGACCAATCGTTTGGGAGAAGGCCATTAATTTTGTTCTTTCATTATAATCTGATGTCATTTCATAACCAAGACCAACAAGAGGGGTTGCATAAATGGTATTTCCGGTAAAAAAAACAATTGAAAAAATCAAAAAATACCAAAAGTTATACATTTGAGAATTTTCAGGACTTAGTTGCCACAATAAAATATAGAAAATACCACTAAGGATAGCGCCAATAAAAATATATGGCCTCCTTCTTCCCCATTTAGACTTTGTATTATCTGATATAAAACCCATAATTGGGTCGGTTAATGCATCATAAATCCTTGGCAAACCACCTAACAAACCTGCAAGAACTGGATCCATACCAAAGGTTGTAAAAAGAAAAAAGCTAAATACTCCTAGTGCTCCAGGCAATAAATTGAGGACTAAGTGACCCGAACCAAATGAAATTTTTTGAATAAAGGGAACTTTTTCTCTGCTATTTGAAGATAAAACTGACATGATTGATGGTTTAATATAAGACTATTTATAATTGTTGATGAGTATTGTTTGAATGGCATGGGGGTTTATGGTCCATGTTTGGAATTGGTTATTTAGTTTTAATTTTATAGCAACTGTTTCATTGATTGGATTAAACACAGCAACAGCAATAGTTCCATCTGGATTTTTTACAGCAGTTGCATGAAGATACTTTTGATCTATTTCACATTTAATTTTCATAGCGCTGGGCCTCATAAATCTACTAAAATGTGTCATTACATAATACAATGGAGTGTAATAAACTTCATCATTTTCGGCATCAACAATAACCGGCGCAATGCACCAATTTTTGAACCAATTAGGACCACCTTGTTTATTTAATACCATATTCCAATCCACCCAACCATTTACATAATTATTTAAACACCCAATAATATCTATGGCATACCTGTTGACAGGTGAATATTTAGGATGCAAGTATTTGTCTTTTTCACTCGCCCAATCCCAACCCCAATCCGTTGCCTCCATTTCCCAATACCATTGGTCATTTCGCCATTTGGGCACTTCTGAGTCCACACAACCTTCTGTTTCGATAAGTAATTTATTGGGGGCTTTATGATGTGCATAAGACAATGCTTCCGGAAAAACCTCATAGGTACTCTCATACCAATGAAAAGCTGTTCCTGCAAAATATTTGGAAGATTTATCACTTCTGAACATCTCATCCACCCATTCTATTATTCCAGCTCTATTTTGGTCATAACCTAAAATTTTAATATCGTTCCACCCATCTTTTTCAAGTTTAGGACCCAAATGATTTTCAACAAAATCTGTCATTTCTTTAGGAGTAAAATGGGTACTTTCCCAATTATTCCCATTCCCATGAGGTTCATTAATGGGAGTAAGTCCCCAAACATCAATTCCTTTATCTTTATAAGCATCCAAATATTTAGAAAAATACAAGGCAAAAACATCGTAATATTGAGGCAATAATTTCCCTCCCACATAATGATTATTGTCTTTCATCCAAGGTGGTGCAGTCCATGGCGAAGCAATCATTTTAAAACCTTCTTTCGATATTTTTTTAGCCTCTAATATCATTGGGATTAAATCATCAATATCATTTTCAATTGTAAAGCCTTTCAAATCCAAATCATTTTCAAGCTTGGCATACGTGTAATTAGTATTTGAAAAATCGCAAGATGCCATGTGTGTTCTACTTAAAGAATATTTAGCTCCATTATCACCAAAATAGGCTTGCAGTATTTCTTCTTTTTTCTCTTTACTTAATTGGTTGAGCAAAGAGGCTGAAGCTTCTGTAAATGAACCTCCAAAACCAACAATAGTTTGATAGGTTACCTCTGGGTCAATTGACATATTTACTATCTTTTCAGCTGTTTTAAAATCAGAAACAAGAGTTAAGGCATTTCCGCTTTTGGAGGTTTCATAAACTTCAATTTTCATATTATCATTTGTGCATTGAACTAAAGCCATACAAGTAACGACAAGCAAAAACTTGTTAAAGAATGATATGTTTGGCAAAATATTCATTTATTTTTGTTTTAATTTAAAAGGCAATTCTACAGTTTTCATCAATTTTTTTTTATTCCCTTTGTATGTTTTTTCAATGATGTTCCCATCCCTAGTTAATCCCTTAAAAACGCCTTTATCCACTTTATTCCAAAGTGCATATTTGGCATTTCCATTGATTTTAAATAAACCAAAATGATTTTCAGAACCACCAATATTATTGGCATCTTTCCAATTTTCATCAAAGGCTTCAAAATAAAAACAGGTCATTTTTTCTTTATTGGTCCATTCGCGAATGAGTTGATAATATCTAGCCGATTTATATTCATCACAAGCGCTTGTTCCTTTACTCCCATACAAATCATTAGAATTCGTTGACCAACCTGTTTCTCCTATGTGAATTGGCTTATTAACGCCAATAGATTTCATATAATTATAAACTCCAAGATATTGCATTTTTGCATAATCCAATGTTCTATTCATAATAGAGTCTATTTGAGTTTCATTTGACAATTGATTTTCTATTGGCAATGTTCCCCAGAAACTAGGATTATAATAGGTATCATGCATTGGATAAGTATGAATAGAAACAAAATCAACGGCCTGATAAAGTTTTTTTAAATCATCGACATGATATGAAGTATCGCCTCCACCCCATGATGCGAAATTATCTGAAGAGGTAATCCATAAATCCCTGTCTAACTGATTTTTTTTCTTCAACAACTGAAGATAATTAACCCATTTATAAATTACATTAGGTTGAACATAATAATTAGTAGCCCACTTTACCATTGCTTCATTTCCAACGGCTATCATTTTAATTATTTCAGGATATTGATTGACCAATTCAACCGCTTTTTTTATCTCTGCCGCATTTGCTTTCTCATTTTCCTTGTCATGGCTAGGCTCTTTTTCTGTCCATGCATTTTCACATTCTATCCAAACTCCTAGCATTACATACATTTCAAAATTCGAATTTTCAGAACGTAAATGTGTGATTGCCTGCAATAAAGTTTCTATTTCATTGTAATGAGTGTTATAGGTTCGTAACAGTTTAATCCCCATTGCATTCAAAATCCGCATATCTTCTGTTATTTGAGATAAAGTAGGCTGTGAATCTCGAGTATTTTTCCTATACCCTCCATAGCAAATTGCTTGGTAATTCGTATCCCCTAATATTTGAAAAGCTTTTTTGCTAAAGGGCTTTTCACCTTTATTCCTTTTTACAGAATTGTGATTATTGCAAGCAATTAGAATAACCGAAAGTATGCACAAAAGACGATATAACAGACGGATCTTACACATTCTATTATTTCAAAATAGATTCATTGATATAAACTGTAATTATAGATATAGCACCCGTTCTTTTAAATATTTGTTGACTTAATTCTTCATTTAAATACAATGAATTATTCCTTAAAACAGTGCCGTCACTTTTTTCAATTTCAAGATAATTATCATTTGACAATCTATATACAATAGGAATTTGGCAATAGGTAAAACACAAGGAACCAATTTCAGGCATTAATGATTTGTGTTCCATGTCAAGAGTTACATAATGAAACTGTCGATTTTGAGATATAAATTCATTTTTTCTCAACAAGCAAGGGTTAAAAAACAAACAACCTTTCGAGACAAAAACACCTAATTCACCAAATCGACTCAGAATATCCTCTTTTACTTGACCAGTCATTCCAGGCTGTTGTGCTCCTTTGTTACTTGGCGTATGCGAGTATGGATCGGTTGGGAATGCCCCATAAATGGTGGGTGATTTATGCACACCAACACCTTCATTTATTTCGTAATAATGCTTCAACAAGCCTGCAACAAGTTCAGTACTTTCATGTAACTCTATTGCTTGAATACACATTTCTTGGACTGCTAATTGCAGTTTAGAAACCATGTGCCAATAAATAGAACCTAAACCTTCATATCCATAAAAAGTGCCTGAGCGACCAGTAAATGACTTGTGATTAAATACAGATTCGAAAATTTCTAAGAGTTGTTTCTTTTCACTTTTAAGAAATGATGCATATTTAGAATGGCTTAATAAATCAATAGCATTACTCAAGTCATTTGAATTTTTAAAATTCCCATTGAATCGAAATTCCCCTTTTAAATCTTGCTCTATAATTGATTTATTTCCATCATTAAACATAAGTGAAAGAAGATGCGATTGTTTGATTAATTCAATAGGAATTCTATTTTTATCTAAAAACTTAGGAAGATGCTTATTAGGATAGAGTAAATAGCTTTGTTGATCTTCTCTAAAAAGGGCACTACTTTTCATACTATCCAATAATTTAAGGGCACTTTCAGGAGACAAATATCCGGAGCTTAAAACGGCAACTTGACCTTCAAGCATTTCACTTAAATAGTTGATTGAAATTTCGTTTTTGCTATTCAGTGTCATTAAATTGTATGAATGATACATATTATCATGACGCTTATTAGCCTTAATGGTATGTTCAATAAACTGAAGACTTACTTTAACAAAGCTTTTAAGTCTTCGGTATGATATAGTTCTTTTTTCGCCCCAAAAAGCATGTTTATAAATATGTTCACGGTAATCGCTTCCTGCTTGTCCTAAGCTATCAAGAATTGCTTTTCGTTGACTGTCATTTATCCCTGAATCTAACAAAGCTAAGTTGTCATCGAATGTAGCATGAATTTTTTTAAAGAAAATGATTAACTCATTCGACAATTCTACGCGCTCTTCATCTATTGGTTCAATTAGTTTTTCGAAGAATTCAAGGAACCTTCTGAGGTAATATAATGTAACCATAGAAACTCCATTTCCAACCAAAGCATTATTAGCATCGTTCCATTCAGGTCTTTGGGTATTCATCCAAATACCACCTTCGGGAATAAAATTTGAAAGTTTAGATAAAATTGTGGCCAATATTTTTTCAATAAAATTGACATTGTAAATTTTATCATTTTGCGCAAAAAGCAATGCAGCATCTGAACCAATTAAAACTCGTTTTTCTCTAATTTCTTCATCTAACTTTTTATCAAATTGAATAGTGTCTTTCGCATTTTTTAAAATCGCCTGATAATTTTTAATTTTATAAGGAACATTGGCATACACAAATAGGTTTTCACTGAATTGACTACTCAGTTGGCCTGGATAGTATTTCTCATTTATTTCCAACAATTTGAGCAAATAAACAATTTGATGATCACCCCAATAACCGATATACGACCAAGGATTATCCGGCTCTACGGTTTCCCAATCAAATCCACTCTTTGTAACCCTATAAGGATTATAGCCTTCGAATGTTGTTGCATTCAAAAACTTATGAATCATCCCTTTGGTAAATGCAGGATAAGAGATGGACAAAGCTTCCCAATTCTGAAAAATATCTCTCCAATTCCCCTCATAATCCAACACCTTAGAATGATCATCCGCATTACGTGTATTGATAGAAAATTTATTCCATGGTCTACTTGGGTCTCCATGTCTTCGGCTAAACTTAAGTGGCAAATACTCTATACAAAGTCGTTTAAAATTATTGTCATTAATTGTGCTGTATATTTCTTGCAATTGAAAAACGTTAAAAACTTCATCCAAGCTATGCAACAAGTCCTTGTGAATTTCATAAACATCTTTATTGGCATTTTCAAGATAACTGACGAGGTCTTTTTTTTCAATTTGATAGTTAAAATCAAAAATACCCCCTCTCATTATATTAAAAAGAGTATTAGAAAAATGTCGAGTATCTCTGTAAACATCATCTGACAATTGAATTCCATCAGAGGAAGCATTCAGTTCCTTTAAGCGCTTAGAGCCTAATTCTATATCATTTTCAATTTGCTTTTTTAGTTCATTATTTGAAATAATTTCATTGGTCAGTTCGACTACATTTGCTTGACTTTGGTTAACATCAGCTACAATTAACCAAGATTTCTTTTCGCCACTGGCTAAGGTTATTTTTTGATTAATAAAATAAGCCCCTTTTTCTGCCTTAATATCCTCTTCTTGAACAACATCCTCTCCGTTTCTGAAGGCATTAAGTTGAAGGGAAGAAAGCAAGAATTTGGGTTTATCAAAACCTATAGACCAAGCAATATTTGCTTTTAGAGCTTCACTTGGTTCAGCCTTGTCAACTATTATTGCACTGAGTGCATAGATACCCATACCTGATTCTATCTCAAGTTCATTGCGTTTATAAGCATCTACCAAAATACTCGTTGAGTTTTGCAAATCAGCACCGACACCATCAGGCATAATATTTTGTATTCCATCTAATATAGCAACGGTTAAGGCTTGATTGCCATTGTTTGCTAGAGAAGATTTACGAACAAAACCGTATTGATCACTTGAGTTCCATTCGTACCTGAATGTAAGTTCAAAAGTGTGATTTATTTCTTCGAAAATAATTTTATTCCCAATTGCATTTTTATACAAATTTCTAGAAACGTTGAACAAGCTATTATTCCTTTCTGAAAAGGGTTCCCAAACATGAATTTTTTCATTTTGAATAATTTGAAAAATAGATTTAGAGCCTGTTATATCATAGGATTCCGTAATTTTATCCGCAGTATAATAGGGGAACAAAGCATATTCGGCATTCTTGCGACCAGCAGAAATTCCCCCATTGCTAGATATAAACATCCAATGGTGCGAATCGCTAACCACACTCATAAAAAAGGGACGCATTTCATCATAATTTGAAATACAAAAGAAGTTTTCTCCTTCTATTTTCAATCTTTTTATCTCTACCAAAGTAGCTTTTTTATTTTGTTTTTGACCTGACATAATATGGTAACTATTGCTTCGTTTTTAAGGTAAATGAATAACCGACTATTGGATATATTTTAGATGAGATAGTAAATTTTTAATATATAATAAAAATTTAAATAAGAATTTAAATACATATTGAATTAAATTCCATTTTTTATTTGTTATATTTCTTTGTAAACTCTAACATAATCAACATACATATAACTTGGGAAAGGGGTATTGATATTGGGAGGACCAACAAAATTTCCACCAACAGCAATATTCAGGATAATAAAAAAAGGTTTATTAAATACCCATTCACCCTTAACATCGTTGGGGGTTACTCTTTTGTAAAAATAATTATTGACAAAAAAATCAATATAATTTTGGCCCCATTCAACCGCGTAAACATTAAAATCAGCATCAAACCTATTATCTTTTAATCCGTATGGCGTAGTAATAGCTTGACCACCAGCATATCCTGGTCCGTGAATTGAACCATAAGTTATGTTTGAAAATTTGCCTTTTTGTTCCATAATATCAATTTCACCACACTTAGGCCAGCCAACATCCTTAAAATCTGCTCCTAACATCCAAAATGCAGGCCAAATTCCTGAACCTGTTGGTGTTTTTATACGTGCTTCAACTCTTCCAAACTGATGAGCAAAAAGACCTTCTGTTTTTATTCTTGCCGAAGTGTAGTTAACTGTAGTACTTTTCAAAGCAGAAATAACCAAATTCCCAGAACCATCCAAAGATACATTTTGGGGATTGTTGGTATAGGATTGAAGTTCATTATTTCCCCAACCATTTTGTCCAGTGCCAATATCGTAAGTCCAATTTAAAGCATTAGGATTAACGCCAGAATCACCTACAAACTCATCACTCCAAACCAATTCATATTTTTTTTCCGGTAAGTTCTGAATGGGTTCTACCTTACATCCTCCCATAGAAATTGCTAAAATTGTCAATAGTGTTAATTTATTCGATTTATTCATTAATTGTTTATTTAAAATTCTCTTCAAATTGCCTTTATTTATAAAAATAGATATTGTCTATCATAAAATTTGGACCTCCGGTTAAAATAATTGCACCTAAATTATTTTTTTGATTCAGAATGCCTGCATTTAAAGGAATATCAAAAGACTTCCATACTCCTGCTTCAAATCCAGACAAATTCATTCTTTTATCCTTATCATCTCCTATTGGATTCCCTGTAAACACGTCAGTCTCAATTGTTTTATTTGCCCCAATATCTCTAATTTGAATTCCAATTACAGATGATGCATTTTCTACGTATGCATCAATATGTAAAAAACCAAGAGAAGATGCATCGACTGTATTCCCAAAGATTATTCCTGTATAATTATTATTATTATATTGTATTATCTTACCGCTACTGGTTGTCAATTGGTCAAAAACTGTAGTAGAGCCGCCAAAACCTGGTGTAAAATTACTTTCAGTTGCATTGACATAAGCATCACTAAAAATAGATTTAACATCGATTGCTGACCTAGTTGGGATAGGTGCGCCAGGTAAATTACCTTTTGACTCAATAATCAACTTACCTTTCGCTAATATCCCATTGACTCTAGCCGTTATTTCTGCTGTACCTATAGCTAATATTTTCACAATTCCTGAGTCATTAACTGATGCCACAGAAGTATTTGAACTTGAAAAGTTATAATATGCAGAAGTAGAATTCACAATAACATCTTGACCATTTGTTAGATTAAAAATATGATTCAAACCTGTAACCGTTATTGAGGCTCCAACAAAGGACTTTACCGTGCTAACTTCGCCATTTAAAATCCTTGAAGTTGGCTTTCCCACAGTCCCTAATTTCTCAAATTTAATTTCATCAAACCAAAGTACATATCCTGCCCCATTAGTCTCTTGTGTACCAGCTGCAAACCAAAAAACACCTCTTTCATTAACCAATTGAGTAGGATCGGGAATAGGAATAATAACTTTGGTCCAATTGGTTCCAACATTTACATTTTGAATAGACACTTTATTTTTGTCTTGAATGTAATCAATCCCAAATCCAACATCACCTAATTTTGTTCCAGTAGAGGCTTTAACATAAAAAGTTATTGCATCATAATTACTTAAATTTCTACCAGCACCATCTATTCTAAAAATTGCCCCAGCATAAGCTCCTCCTGGATCAGTCTCATTGGGCACATCAATTCTAACTGAAGCATTGCTTTCGAAACCCTCTTTTAAGTCAACTGAAAAAACATCTGGCTTAGCATCTGCAAAAGGGAAATAAAAATCAGAACCTAATCCTATAAAGTTATCGGTAAAAACATATGGATTTTTGCTAAATTGAGGCAATACAGCATCCTCTGATAATTCGCGTTTACACCCTAATTGAACCATTAAAAATAGGGCGATAAAACCTATTTGAACACTTAACTTATTTATCATTTTCATATTATTTTTATATTAGCAAGAGTTGAAATTTCATTAATTATTGATATTGATTTGAATGTAGGTTCTTAGCTCCCATTCGTTACCATTCGGAAAACCAAGTGCATTGGGGTCAGGGACAAATTGACCTAAATTATTTAAAGTTGTAATTGGTGAATATCTGTTGGAGTATTTATTTAAAGTCCTATATGTTGTTCTGAATCCAAGTTTCGTTCCTGGGAGCATAAACCAATCAGGCTTTCCAACTTCTATTGACCAATCACCTATCAATTGAAGTGGGAAAGTTTGGTTAAAATCTCGGTGATAGTCAAATGGACCCCAATCATCTATTTTAACAATGGTAATTAGTTTCATTTTTTTATAAATAGTTCTAATATCCATTCCATATCTATTGATTGTTCTAGTATCGTTTCCATTGGCTTGACCATTTCCAAAATACAAATTCCCAATAATTCCGAATTCGGGATTAATTTTAGAAACAACTCTAGCGTTTAGTTCCCAAAGATCCTGCGCGGGTGCAGAACCCGGAAAGACAAAAGTGGTACGACCATTTCCTAAAATACCTATAGAGGCATCTTGAACCGTGGGTAAATGTCTGTAAACAAATCCTGAACTAAAAGCAAATTTGGCATCTTCCATTCTGTCATTATCCCACTCATACATCCAAGTTGCAGGTGTTGGATCATATGTAATCAACATTTCTCCACCCACTGTTTCTCTATTTCCTCTCACAGAAAAAGGATCGTCTAAAATGTTTCTTGGGCGAGCGGGTGCTAAATAATTAGGGCCAATGGGACCCACTAAGGGTTTTTGAAATAAAAAATTGGGTGCTATTTGAATTTTACCAATATTGTATGTCAGACCTGTAAGTGCATTATACATATTTCCGCTTCCTATATCCTTAAGAACCCAACCGGTAAATGTTTTGGTTTGGTCTACCCCTCCATTAGCTACTAAACCCATATATGAAGCAAGACCATACCAACGAAAAGCTCCTTTTGAATAGGTGAGTTTTGCTTTACCCCCAAAATTATCTGTACTTTGAATTTTATCTTCGTAGACTACATTTTCATAAACCATTTGAAATGTTCTTCCATTGAGTGGTTGTCCGCCCCAAATCCCTCCCAAATCGAAGGTAAAATGATTCATTTTCTTACCTATTGCTACGGTTAATCTTCTAGTTTTAGGCATAGGAACTGCAAATGAACTTTGTAGATTATTTCTTTGAGTAATATCCTCATGAAAAATCCCTGTAACATCTAACCCTGCTATTTTTCGATTGTATTTTAACAAAAAAGCTGGATTGGCTCCCCACCATAATTCAGGACCAAAAGCCAGCTTTAAACCTTTAATATTTTTTTTACCTTCTATTTCAAAACCAAAAGGTGCATTGCCGTTGTATATATCAATATTAGGACCATAATTGGCTTCAGGATATAATCCAAAAAAGTCACCTTCATAACCCCAATGGTAATGACCTGTTCTATAAAATCCTGTTAGTTTAAAATCCTTAGCATCCCAACTGTAATTGGCTTTATACAATTGTACTCTATTATTTGAGTTAATTTGTTGTGGTCCAGATGGCGTTTGAATGGTTATTGGTCTTCCTCTATTTTCATAGAATATTTCATCTATTGGATTAGTAGCAACATTCCCTAATACATTAAATTGAACATTTGCTTTCATATTAGGAGCAGGCCTTGCGGTAATTCCAAAGTTAAAAGATTGCATATGGTCAAAGCCTTGAACATTGGGATATGAATTTGAATTTAAGGGATTGGAAGTGGACGGTGTTGTTATTAAACTTCCTCCTGTTTGATAGGTGTTAAAATTGGCTTGTAAATTGCTTAAATACAATTTCCCTTTGTCTTTGGATTCCAAAACAGATTTATCTCCTCTTGCCTTTAAGGCTGCATCTAAAATTGATATGGAATTAAAATAAGTATTTATTAGATTAGAATTACTTAAATATGGGTTGAAATTGTGTATATTCTGAAGCGCATAATAAGCCGCCCTTGGATATAACTCATATAAACCACGTTCATTTGTTTTACCTTTTGCACAAATTCCAAACCACTCTTCATTCATATTATTTTCACCCTGAACATAATCGTTACCATACCCACCGTTAGACCAAGAAGCTGTAACATCGTGTTCATCCAAATTGATTGTTTGACCTGTTTTCCACCATCCATCACTGAATTGGAAAGTAAAACCACCCAAACTATTATTATTTTTTCCCATTCCAGCAGCATTGCTGTATATTTCCTTCCAATTACTCAATAATACTTGTGCTTGAAACTCTTGGTCTTCAATATTTGAACGAGTATTGTAAGCATCAGATCCAAACTCAGTAAGAAGAATAGGGATATTTAACTCCTTTTTTACTCGCTCATACAGGTCAGTAAAAGTAAGACCTCTATAGCAATTTACTCCTAAAATATCAACATCAGCACACTCTTTTGCAATAATGTCAGAAAACAATAAATCACCATTACAAATGGCTATTGGATGATTTTTGTCAATTGTTTTTAATTCTTTAACAGCATCATTAAAAAGCTTATACATAAAGTAAGCATCTTTAGTCGATTTTCTATCCGCAAATGGGATACTTTCTGTTTCAGCGCCTCTCCAAAAGAGACCATAATTATTTTCATTTCCTAACAAAAACAACAAAATTCCTGGCGTTTCTTTATATTGAGACACCATTTCCTTAGTTTCTTTTAGCAAAACTTCCCTAACTGCTGGATTAGAATAGTCTGTATTGGCTTCCCATTTACCATTGATATTTAATCCATAACGACCAAAAGAATGATTGAGCATGGTGTAAATTCCGTAGTTATTATAGATATATGTTACCCATTTGGCAGGGACACCCGAATATTGTCGAATGGCATTAACTCCCATATTTTTTAGATAGGACATTTCATTGTCCAAAGCAGCTTTTATCAAATCATCCGACTGATTCCACAAACTGTAATTGTAATTTGTTCCCACTGGAAAATAATCCCAATTCATTCCATTTATAAACAGGTCTTTTCCATTGACTGAAAGTTTAAATCCATTTTCCGACTTAATTACTTCCACTTTTTCACTTTGTGCAAATACTAACAATGGAGCTAATAACAAAAAAAATTGGATTAGCATTTTTTTAATCATTTCGATATTCTTTTTGGGCATATACTTTTTATTTACTACTGATAAAATTAATTTTATATTGATACAAATAACAACTAATTTTTGACAAAAATAGTCTTTTGAATTACATTGCAACCAATAAAAACTACTACTTTACTACATCAAACTGAAAAATTTGGTTATTTTTGCATTATTAACATCCGAAAATCAATAAAATACCGAAACAAAACCAAAGAAAAATGCACCTCTAAAAAAGGGTTATTTTTGGGCTTGTATCTTCTTCTTTTCATTATCAACTGCTTTGGACAAGAGGAAATTGACAATGCAAAGGTTTCTATTTTTTCAAAATCCGAATATTCTGCAGGCACACAAAACTGGGATATTGAAAGGGATAATATGGGCAGATTGTTTATTGCAAATAACGAAGGCCTTTTGATATACAATGGTGTAAAATGGGAATTATATCCTGTTCCAAATAAAACTATTGTAAGATCTATTGCAATGAGCAATGATGGTCGATTATATGTGGGTGCACAAGACGAATTTGGCTATTTCAAAGCTGACAAATCAGGAAAATTCATATTTACATCTTTAAAAAAACAACTCCCACCATTTGTTAGTTCATTAGCCGATATCTGGAATATCGAAATAATTGACCAAGACGTTTTTTTTATGACACCTCAGTTTATTTTTAGATATTCGAACAACTGTATCTCCTATTTTAAACCGAAAACAACATGGACTTCATTAAAAAAACACCACAATAAACTAATTGCTCAAGACAAGAAAAGCGGTATACTGCTGTACAACAAAGGCCGATGGGAATCCCTAATCAATCAAAGTTTGTTGCCTAATGGATTTCAAATCACTGATATAAAGCCATTTGGAATCGATACGAGTTTATTGAGTACCACAGGAAATGGGTTATTCTTATTAACCAAAAATCAGTTACTCCCATTTAAAATTAATGCCTTAATAAAAGAAAATCACTTTACAACTATTGAGGTCATTAACGCCAATCATTTTTTATTAGGTTCATATAATTCAGGACTTTACAAAATAGACAAAAAAGGAAATATACTGGGAAATATTTCTACAAAACAAGGATTAGTAAGCAATACAATGCGCTGCCTTTACAGTGGGTTTGATGGATGTACTTGGATAGGAATGGATAACAGTATCGCACTTATTGATTGGGGAAATTCCATTTACCATATAAATCCCAACTCATTTAACAACGGCAGTGGGCATGGTGCTATTAGATTAAATGGAGATTTATATTTTGCATTGTCTACAGGATTACAATCTATAGATATTAAACAAAAAAACGAATTAGGTTCACTTTCATTGAAACCCAAAATTATAATGAATGGCCTAACTTGGAATGTTAATACTTATGAAAACCAACTAATTGTGAGTAGAGATGATGGATTATGGAAAGTCGATAACGACAAAGTAAGCCCTATTTTTAAATCTTTAGGCTTTTGGACATTTAAACCAATAAACGTTAGTATTCCTCCTAAAATAGTATGCGGAAATTATTTTGGCATTCAACTTTTTCGCAAAGAGAATAAGGAACTCAAAAACGATGGTTCTATCAGAAACTTTATTGAATCAAGCCGTTATTTGGAGGTAGAAAATAATTCCATTTGGGTATCACACCCTTATCATGGATTATATAAAATCAACATAACAGATAACAGGATTAAAAAATACGCTGCTAAAGATGGATTACCTTCTGAATTAGATAATCATGTTTTTAAAATAAAAAACAAAATTGTAATAGCTACAATTAAAGGCATTTATGAAATAGACCAAAAAAGAGATAAGTTAATTCCTTCCATACTTTATAAAAACATATTGGGCAATATCCCAATAAGGTATTTAAAAGAAGACTTAAATGGCAATATTTGGTTTGTTCAAGACAAAATGTTAGGCATAGTGGACTTTAAAGATTCTCAACCAGTTGTTAAATATATTCCTGAACTATTTAATCAAGTACTAAGTGGTTTTGAAAATATTTACTGCTACGATTCCGAAAACACAATAATAGGATCAGACATTGGCTTTTATAAAATCAATTATAATAAGTATTCTAAGCAAATATTCCCTTATAAAACTTACATAAGTTCAGTAAAAACCTTGGGAAGTGGCGATTCAATTATTTATGGAGGATTCAACAATCTCCTCAAAAACAACAATTTAATAACATCAATCCCTTACAAATCAAACTCAATCCGGTTTTCATTTGCAAGTTCATTTTTGAGGCATAAATCAAACATTGAATTTAGTTACTTACTGGAAGGTCATGATAAAAAATGGAGTAATTGGAGTTCAACTTCTGAAAAAGAATACACAAATCTCAAAGAAGGTAAGTACACTTTTATTTTAAAATCAAGACATGGACCATTAAACGAGTTTAAGCAATTCTCATACAATTTTGAAATCAAAGCCCCTTGGTATAGAAATATTTGGGCTTATTTTCTTTATCTATTAATCATATTATCTGTGTTTTATTTATTGCTTAAACTACAAAAGAAAAAACTACAGAAAAAAGCACAAATTAGGATGCTTGAGGCTAAACTTAAATTTGAGGAAGATCAACGTCAAATCAACTATAAACATCAACTTGAGCTTGAAAAGAATGAAAAAGCGATAATGCAATTGACTAATGACAATCTTCAAGCGGAGATAAAGCACAAAAGTGAAGACTTGGCAAGTACTGCGATGAATTTGCTTCAGAAAAAAGCTTTTTTAGGTAAGTTAACAAGTCATTTAAACAATTTAGTTATTCAGAACAAAGACCAAGTTGAGACAAATGAAATTAGAAAAATATTACGTCAAATAAAATCAGATGAAAAACTAGATGAGGAATGGGATAAATTTACAGATCATGTTAAAAATGTACAAAGTGATTTTTTAAATAATTTAAAAAAGGCATATCCTGATTTAAATTCCAAAGAATTAAAACTTTGTGCATACTTAAGAATGAATTTATCGAGCAAAGAAATGGCCCAACTATTTAGCATATCTGTTAGAGGGGTAGAAATAAGCAGATACCGTTTAAGGAAAAAATTAAAATTAGAGACTCATCAGGATTTATTTGAATTCTTAATCAATTTCCAAAGCAACAATAACAAAGAGTAAACATCTAATTCATTTTAAATTAGCAACTTAATACCCTATTCAATTTAACATGGGCATAAAAAAAGCTAGATGCAAATTAAATCCACATCTAGCTTTTAACAACAATTTATAAAAAGGCTATTCTACAATCACTTTAGAAACAGATTGTCCATTATAAGTATTTGTTTTTATAGTATAAACACCTTTATTAAGATTAGTAATATCGATTGTTACAATATTAGAATCAGAATTTAAGCTTAATACTTTTTGACCTAAGCTATTGAACAATTCAACTGAAGTAATAGTAGTAACTGAAGATAATGTAACTTGTTCAGTCGCTGGGTTTGGATAAACACTGATAGTATTTAAAGTAGTACTAGAAACAGAAAGTGCTTCTTTTCTAAATAAAACATTGTCAATAAACAAAGTACCTGAACCTGATGGAGTTCCCACTAATATGTATTGAGCAATGTGTGATTTAGTTGTTAAACCAGTAAAACTAGATAAAGGCAAGTCATAAGTATTCCAAGCATTTAAAGTAGGAGTAGTCAATGTTAGTTCATGTTCTTTATCATCACCACCACCTACAGCACCATTAGCACCAAAGTCAACTAATTTTACTTTAAGTGAAGTTAAATTAGGCGTCCATGCATTAAAATAAAATCTATCCATTTTAGAAGCATCAATTACATTAGTATCAAGAGTTTCAATACCTACAAAATTTAATGATGTATATCTTTTTGTATCATTTCCTTTAATTTGTAAATCTGTTAAATTAGATTTATCGGACCATTCTGTGCGCCAGGTATTAACCGTTTTGTTGGTGTATGAATTACTAAACAAAGAAATAACATCTGTTCCTACAAAAACTGGAGTTGGAGCAGCTTCTTGTGGCGTATTAGGGTCGATAATCGGCGTTTTGTGATAGAAAATATTGTCTATGTATAAGGTTCCTTGACCTGATGGTGTAGAATTAAATATCAACTGAGCAATATGTTCTCTAGAGGTTAATCCTGTGAAGTCAGACATAGGCACATCAAAACTATTCCAACCGTTTTTTGTAGGTGTTAAAGTAACTTGATGTTCTTTATCATCCCCTCCTCCAAAAGTTCCATTAGCTCCAACATCAACTAATTTTACACTTACTGTATTAGCATTGGGAGTCCATACATCAAAATGAAAATACAACATATTTCTAACATCTAGCAAATTAGCTCCTAAAGTTTCAATTCCTACATAATCCAAAGAAGTGTATTTTTTGGTATCATTTCCAGCTATTTGAATATCAGTAAGAGTAGCTTTAGACCAATCAGTTCTCCATGAATTTACAGATTTATTAGTGTAAGCATTACTAAACATTGAGATTACATCTGCAGATGCTTGTGTAGGAGTTGGAGCAGCCGTAGTTGGTTCAGATGCTGTACCAGTATTAAATGTAATATTGTCTATGTAACAGATATTATCACTAGTTCTTGCTTGAAAATCTGGGAAAATAATAATTTGATTTAAATTACCTTTTAGTGATGGTGGATTAATTTTACCTGTAAAATCAAAAGTTAACTCTTCCCATTCATTAATTTTGGTATTAGCCACCTTCACTTCAACTTCTGCCCATCCTGAATCTGTAGCAAATTTTATCCCTACATCACTTATTATTGGCTTCCAAACCATTATCTTTATGATTCTATTTTTTGAATTCCAAGAAAATGTGTCTAAATCTGTTGAACCACGTTTTGATTCACAACCTGCCCAAGGATTTCCAGCTTGTAAAACTGTAAATTTCATAACTTTAGAAGAAGTATTAATACCTGACTGGTCTGGATTTGTAATGATTTCAATAGCTGGGTTTGAGCTATTTTCAAAAACTGTCCACGTCCATGTTGCACCATTACCTCCTGTTTCAAAATCTATTGGAGATTTTTGAGCATGTAAACCAATGCTTGAAAATAATAGGGTTAATAAAGCAATTTGAGACATCAAACTGACTTTAGACATTTTAAATTTGTAATTTTTTTTCATTTTATGTATTTTTAATTAAATCCGAAAACAAATTAAATTTTTTAACATTGAATTAACAAATAAAGACACTACATCACTACTACTACAATATTTAATCCACTACATATTAAATAATTACAAACATCCCAATACTAATAATATTTATATTTACATTATCAACTTTTTTAATAATTCATAAAACTTCATTATTTTTTACTTATTATTTCGTTAATTATTATGAGAAAAATAAATAATCTAATAGGTTTTTAACTTTTTTTACAAATACATTATAATGATATATTTAAAAAAGAATTACATTTGCCAAACTAGTACTTATTTTAAAATAATCAAATATGTTTAAAAAAATCGTCTTCTTTATAGTTGGAATAACTTATCCTTTTATCGCCAATTCACAAATCTTAAAAGACGATTTTGAAGGGAATGGGAATATCAATTCATGGAAAGGCGATGATTGCTTCATTAAACTTGGAATTCCAAATCCAATTAATACTCCACAAAACAACTCTTCAAAGGTCTTGGAATACTTAGACAAAGGTGGCTTATATGCCAATGTCAGATTTGACAATGATAGAAATTTTGACCTATCCAAAGGAAGTGTCTTTTCATTAAAAGTATATGTCCCTTCTAAAAGACTCTCTGGTATTCAAATCAACCAAATTTCTTTAAAACTTCAAGATGGCAACATTAACGAACCTTGGTCGACCCAATCGGAAATAATTAAACCTATACTTACAGACGAGTGGCAAACAATAACATTTGATTTTGCCAAAGACGCTTATAGAAATTTAAATACAGGGTCATTGCCTCCGATCCAAAGAAAAGATTTCAATAGAGTTGTAATTCAAATTAATGGAGAAAATAACAGAGACAGCGTACTTGCCTATATTGATGACTTTGAATACTTGGCAACACCTCCAACTAAATCTCTATACACAAAACTGGTATGGTCTGATGAATTTGACACCAACGGCGCTATCAACGATAACAAATGGCATCATCAAACTCAGCTCCCCACATCTAACAGTTGGCATAACGGCGAAATCCAACATTATACTAACAGACCTAGTAATTCTTTTGTTGAGAATGGCCTATTGAAAGTGATTGCTAAAAGAGAAAATTTTACTGACCAGGGCCATACCAAACAATACACATCTGCTAGACTTAATTCAAAATTTGCCTTTAAATATGGCAGGGTTGAGTTTAGCGCAAAACTCCCTTCTGGCGTAGGAACATGGCCTGCTGTATGGATGTTAGGAAAAAACATTGATGAAAGAGGGGCTTATTGGCACAACTTAGGTTTTGGAAACATGTCTTGGCCAGCATGCGGCGAAATAGATATTCTAGAACATTGGGGACAAAATCAAAATTTTGTTCAAAGTGCTATTCACACCACTTCTAGTTTTGGCAATACCATCAATTTTGGAGGACAAACAATTCCAAATGCATCTAATTCGTTTCATTTATATTCTATGGAATGGACTCCAAATAAAATCGAGTTCAGCGTTGATTCAGTCGTTCATTATACATATGAACCTGAAATAAAAAACAATAGTACTTGGCCCTTTGATTTGGAACAATATCTACTAATAAATATTGCCATACTTCCTAATATTAGTCAATCATTTACTCAAAGTAATTTGGAAATTGATTACATAAGAATATACCAAGATAAAACTACGGCTATCACATCAATTGAAAAAAATAAAAACAATATTGCCTTTCCCAATCCGTGCAAAGACCATATTAATATCCTATTAGCAAATTCAGAAGAAACCTCTAGTTTAATTAAAATGTATTCTTCAGATGGTAAACTAGTATTATCGAACTATTATAACATTGAAAATAATGCGATATTAATTAACAATATCGATATGCTTAAATCCGGCATTTACACTTTGAGTTTTACTATAGGGAATAATATTGAGAGAATAAAAATTGCAAAAGAGTAAACACCATCTTTTTGTTAATATAGCTCATTCAATACTACCTTTAACTATTTTGTTAGTTGACAAACATTTAAATCCCCAAATCCTACAAACTTCATATGCACATGCTTCTGTTTTAATTTAAAAAACACATTAAAGCTTTGTAATTTTAACACAAACTTTCTAATCTTTTCATTTGAAAACAAACTAATGGTAATATAGTCGATGCAGTTTTGCATCAACAATATTTAATTAAAATGAAAAAGAAAATTTTTACTTTTATCGCTTTGGGTTTGTCTGCATTTGCAGCAAATGCACAAACACCGTTTCCAATGAACATTGACACTGCATGGTCTGTAAAAACCATCTGGATGCCAAGATCCCCACTTAAACAACAAGTATTGTTTGTTGGTGGAGTTGACACGGTTCAAACTACAGCAACTTATGGCAATGCTGCTGGTAAGTCTGTTGCTAAACAATGGCACGATTTTATCGGTTTTTCTAAAGCGCCAGCTAACTCTAACGGTATTTTAGGCAACGTCATTGTTAATCATGAAATGGTAACAAGCGATGCTAAAATTGGTGATGGTGGTGGTATGACTATGTTCAAACTTAAAAGAGGTGCTAACGACCAATTAGAAGTTGTTGACCAAACCTTAACTGATGGTAGAAAAGGCAAATTCTTTAACGTAGATTTCGTTAATACTGTTGGTGAAACAGGAATGAATTGCGGTGGTATTAATGCACCAAGTGGTAGAATCTGGACTGCTGAAGAGTGGATGCAATCAAGCAATCGTGGTATATTTAGTAATGGTAGCGGTATTAAAGATACAGCTAACTTCATTATTGGAACAACTACACCTGCTGGTTTTCCAGGTTTTAATGGCAAAGTTTTGAAAAAATTCGAAAACTTAAATTGGATGGTAGAAATAGATCCAAATAATGCAAAAGCTGTAAGAAAACAATACAACTGGGGAAGAGCTGGTTGGGAAGGTGGTGTTGTAATGAACGATAACAAAACCGTTTATTTATTCGAAGATGGATCTCCAGGTATATTAGCAAAATTTGTTGCTACAAATGCAGGTGATTTTACTACAGGCCAATTGTATGTATACAAACAAGATGCCCCTACTAAATGGATTTCAATCGAAAACAACCTAGATACATTGTTACAGTTAAATACCGTTGCAGTAAGAAGAGGTGCATCTATGTTTAACAGATTAGAATGGGGAACTGTAGCTAATGGCAAAATTTATATTACAGAAACAGGTAGAGATGCTTTTACATACAATACCGGTAATGCGCGTTATGGTGTTATTAGCCAAGGTTTAATTGATGGTTATAAAGCTAGATTCAGAGTATTGAAAGGTTCAAACTTTACTGGAACTGATGCTCAAGCTGCTGACTCAGTAAGAGCTGGTAAATTTAATGACTATTATGGTAGAGTTTTAGAATTCGACCCAGCGACTAATTTAATACGTTCATACATTGAAGGTGGACCTTTAGCACCTGCTATTAATTCTCAAAACAGATATGCTTACCCTCCTATCCATTTTTCAAACCCAGATGGTATTCATAACATCAACATTGATGGAAAAGAATACTTAATAATTCAAGAAGATTTAAATGGTACAAACTGGAACAGAATGCCTTCAAATGTTACAATTGTATGTGAAACATATTTATTAGATTTAAGTATTCCTAACCCTACTTTCAATAATTTGATTAGAATTACTGCTTGTTCTCCAGGTGCTGAAATAACTGGTGGAGTTGCAATTGACGAAAATACTATGTTATTTAATGCTCAACATCCAAGTACTTCGAATACTTTCCCATATAACAACTCATTAACCTATGCTATCTCTGGTTTTAAAGTAAATAAAACTTCTATTATTAATACTTTAAAAGAAGAAAGCAATGTTTTTACAGTTTATCCAAACCCTGCTTCTAGAGAATTAAACTTTAACCAAACCACTGATATTGCCATCTACAATGCTCAAGGACAAAGAGTAATAGTAGCAAGAGGTGTTAATTTAATTAACATTGAAGAATTAGCATCTGGTGTTTATTTCATCAGAAATGCTGAAGGAATGACTCAAAAATTCATTGTTGAATAACCTTATCTCAAAACATAAACAATCATTAAAAGAACCGATACGAAAGTATCGGTTCTTTTTCATTCAATAAGCCCAATGTATTATGAATAAATTATATACTATAACTTCACTTTTTATCATCATTCTATGTATTTCTGCTTTCAAAAACAGTGATTCACCCATTGAAATCATTAAAAAAAATGATATGAAAAGATTTGAGAATTTCAAAACAAGTGTTAATGAATTCAATTGGAACGTATCCAAGTTTGAACAAAAAACATTGAGTTTTGAAGCGTTAAAATCGAGTTACTTAAGTTTGAGAAAATCTTATAAATCATGGGAATATTTAGCTGAACACTATAATGCTACATTTATTAAAGAAAATATCAATGGCGCTCCTTTGCCTAAGTTGGAACAAAACAGCTTTGGAGCTAATGTACTAGAACCTAAAGGCCTACAAGTTTTAGACGAATTACTCTTCGATGATTCTGCTGAACACTTGACAAAAGAAATGCATATCCAATTGGATTACATGACTAAACAGTTGAACCAATTGACTTTACCTGAAATTTACTCAAGAGACATTTTCATTGCCGCAAGAATTGAATTAGTCAGAATAGCTACTTTGGGTTTAACAGGTTTTGACACGCCCGGTTCTGGTAATGGCATTCAAGATGCCTTAAGTGTATTTGAAACCATGCAATCCGATTTAACAATATTCCAACCTGAAATAGAGCTTAAAAATAAACTATTGAGTGATTCTATTTTTGAAACCCTTAATAAAGGCATAGACTATTTAAAACAAAACAATAACTTTGAAACATTCAATCGCTATGCGTTTTTAACCCAAGTGATTAATCCGCTATATGACCAACTGCTTAAAGCTCATTTAGCATCAGAATTAGAACTACCCTCAGAAATCAACAACAAACCGCAAGCATTTAATTATTTATCTAATAATTTATTTGCCTCTGATTTTTTAAATTCAGATTATTATATCAATGTACCCAAAAAATTCATTAATGATGATGCCAAAACATTGGGTCAATTGTTATTCTTTGACCCTATTTTGTCTGCAAATAACCAACGCTCATGTGCCAGTTGCCACAATCCCGAAAAAGGTTTTACCGATCAATTGGCTAAAAGTTTGGCTTATAATTTTGATGGTCATTTAAACAGAAATTCCCCTACCCTTATTAATTGCATCTATAGTGACCGCTATTTTCATGACTTAAGAGCGCATGACCTAACAGACCAAATGGAACATGTGATTACAAATGGCTCGGAGTTTAATACCAATTGGAACGACATATTAGACAAATTAAACCAAAGTTCCGATTATAAAACGCTGTATAGCAAAGCCTTTCATTTGGATACCAATCAAGCCATTTCCATTCAAAACACCCAATTTGCCATGAGTGTGTATGTAAGTTCCATTATTGGACTCAATTCAAAATTTGACCAATTGATGCTGAATCCTCCCAACAAATTGAGTCAAGCTGAAAACAACATCGTGGAAGGGTTTAATTTATTTATGGGCAAAGCCGCTTGTGGCACTTGTCATTTTGCCCCTATTTTTAATGGGAGCGTACCTCCTTTTTATTCAGAATCAGAGTCGGAAGTTTTGGGTGTATCAGAAAACCCACATCAAAAAAAGCAAGTATTAGGCAAAGACAAAGGCAGAGGGGGTGCATTGCTTAAAGAACAAGTGCCTTTTTATGAATATTCTTTTAAAACACCTACGGTCAGAAACATTGCCATTTCAAAACCATATATGCACAATGGTGCCTATCAGTCCTTAGATGAGGTGATGACATTTTACAACAATGGCGGTGGTGCAGGAGTTGGTATCCAATTAGACTATCAAACTTTAGGGACCGACAAACTGGAGTTGAGCAAAAAAGAGATCAAACAAATCATAGCTTTTATGGAAAGCTTGACTGATAGTGCCAACTTAACAACTAAACCTTCTAAATTACCAAAAATCAACAACACAAAGTTAAACGACAGGAAAGTGGGCGGAGATTATTAATTCATTGAATTATTTCATACCTTATAGCGTGATTGTTATTTTTTTAACTCTAACTTCTAAAAAATTATACACATGTTAATTGTCTTTTTTTGTTAACACACAATTCATGTTCTTTTTATATTCAACTGCGAATTTTGTATCATGTTAAACCGAATTTTAGACTTTATTCAATCTCTCTTTTTTGACTTATTCTTTATTTCAATCCGTAACTGTTTGAAAAAATAATGGAAGCAAGAAACGTAGATATAGTAGTGATCTCTGACGTTCATTTAGGCACATATGGTTGTAGGGCTAAAGAGCTTTTATCTTACCTAAAAAGCATCAAACCCCGAACCCTCATTTTAAATGGTGACATTATTGACATTTGGCAATTTTCTAAAAAGTATTTCCCTAAAAGTCATATGAAAATAATTCGCCACTTACTCAAACTTTCGAACAAAGGCGTTGATATTTACTACATTACTGGCAACCATGATGAGTTACTAAGAAAGTTTGCTGACATGAACTTTGGTCAAATAAAGCTCATAAACAAACTTGTATTAAACATAAACAATAACAAAACCTTATTTTTCCACGGAGATGTCTTTGATTTTAGTGTTCAACATGCTAAGTGGCTTGCCAAATTTGGTGGCAAATGTTATGACTTTTTAATCATCCTCAACACATTTGTCAATTATTGCTTAGACAAAATAGGTCGCAAACGTGTTTCTCTATCAAAAGCAATTAAAAATAGCGTTAAAAAAGCAGTTAAATTTATCAATGATTTTGAGGAAGTTTGTATTAATTATGGCCTTTCCGAAGATTGTCAAACTGTGGTTTGTGGCCACATTCACCAACCAGTAATTAAAACCATTCATACAAACAATAAATCCATTCTTTATCTTAACAGTGGCGATTGGGTTGAGAACCTTACTGCATTGGAATACAACAATAATAAGTGGGAATTGTATACTTACCAAGAGACTACAGACACAAGTGTGGCAGAGGAAGATGAAGAGATTGGGATTAATGAATTACTAAAAGAATTTAACATTCACACAGCTTGACGATAAATCATTTTGGTGAATCATTTATTTGGGGCGCTTCTATTTCTGCTGCACAAACAGAATCTGCTACGGACATAGGAGGGAAAGGGCCTTCTATTTGGGATGAATTTTGCAATCCCCCAACCCGATTTTTCAAAAAACACCCCATTAAAAACAGGGAACACTTAAAAAACTCTGCTGATTTTTATACACACTACAAAACAGATATTGACCATTTAAAATCAATAGGGTTCAAGCATTTTAGATTTAGCATTGCTTGGGCTCGTGTAATGCCCGACGGCGAAAATATCAACAATGAAGGATTTGAGTTTTACCAATCGATAGTCGCTTATTGTTTAGAAAAAGGAATCACTCCTTGGATAACCCTATATCATTGGGACTTACCACAGGCTCTTGAGAAAAAAGGCGGATGGACTAATCCTGAAATCGTGCAATGGTTTAAGCAATATGCTACTGTTTGTATTCAGCAATTACCTAATGTTAAACACTGGATATTATTGAATGAGCCTTCAGTGTTTGTTGGTGCAGGTTATTTTTTTGGAATACATGCCCCTGGTAGAAGAGGAGTAAAGCCCTTTATTAAGGCATTACATCACGCCAACTTATGTATTAACATAACCTATTATACTTTAAAAAAAATAAATCCCGAACTTCAGATTGGATCTTCATTTTCTTTTACTCACATTGAAAGTATAGATTCAAAGCCTCAAAATAAAAAAGCAGCTAATCTTGCAGATATATTGATTAACAGATTGTTTTTTGAGCCAATTATTGGCAAAGGTTATCCGATTGAAAACATCAAATTATTTACCAAATCTCAGAAAAACTACCTTAAAAAAGACGAACACTTACTAAAGACACCACTTGATTTTATTGGAGTGCAAAACTATACAAGAGAATTGTTTAAGTACAATTATCTAAACCCATTACTCCCCATTAAACATATACCGGCGGTAAAAAGAACCAAAGAATTAACCATGATGAATTGGGAAATACACCCTCCTAGTATTTATCATACATTAATAAAGCTGAATCAATACCAATTAAATACGCCTTTATACATTACCGAAAATGGCATAGCCCTTAATGACATAATAGAAAACAATAGCATACAAGATTACCAACGAATAATATTTTACCAATCGCACCTTCAAGAAGTTTTAAATGCTAAAGATGAAGGTGTAGATATCAAAGGCTATTTTACATGGTCCCTAATTGATAATTTTGAATGGGCTGAAGGCTATGAACCTCGATTTGGACTGATACACGTGGACTTTGTGACTAAAAAAAGAACTTTGAAAGAAAGCGCTCATTGGTTTAATCAATTTTTAGGACAAAAACTTGATTCAAAGTTGAAGCAACTTTAATATCAACGCTTTATTGAAATAATAAGTGTTTTTTTCAAAATAAATTTAACTCCCTTTTAAGTTTAGCATCAACGATTAGCTAAATTTATCACAAACCAAGCTTATCAAACTAAAACATTATCTTTGCCGTTGGATGATAGAAATAGGCAATTACAATACACTGAAAGTTTTGAGGTTAACCGCTCCGGGTGCTTTTTTGGGAAATGCAGAGGGAGATGAGGTTCTTTTACCCAATAAATATGTCCCTAAAAACATTAAAGTGGATGATAAAATAGAGGTTTTTGTTTATTTGGATTATGAAGAAAGATGGGTTGCTACAACTCTAAAGCCTTATATTACAATGCATCGTTTTGCTTGTTTGGAGGTTGTGGACATTAACAGAGGCGGTGCATTCATGTATTGGGGATTAGAGAAAGATTTATTTGTACCTTTCCAAGAGCAAGTGAGTAAAATGCGAGTCGGTCAGTCTTATTTGGTTTACATGTATTTAGACAAAAGTTCAGGAAGACTTGCAGCCACAGAAAGAATCAATCGTTTTTTAAAAAACGAGGAATTAACAATAGAAGAAGGTCAAGATGTTAGATTAATTATTGCCAACAAAACTGATTTGGGATTCAATGTAGTTATCAATGAAAAACACCTTGGTTTGGTTTATTTTGATGATATTTATATAGACATCACAACTGGTGATAAAATAAAAGGCTACATTAAAAAGATTCGCGACGACCACAAAATTGATGTCACTCTTAGACCAATAGGATATAAAAATATTATTGAACCTAGTTCACAATTGATTTTAGAGAAAATAAAGAAAAAAGGGGGCGTTTTAAATTTAACTGACAATAGTCATCCCGATGAAATTAAAGCCATTCTGGGAATGAGTAAAAAAAATTTTAAAAAAACAATTGGCTTACTTTACAAGCAGAAATTAATTATTATCAAAGAAGATGGCATTTATTTAAATGCCTAGTTATTTAATTAACAATCCATTAATAACATTAAAACTATTTTCTATTAATTTTAAAATAATGTTTAATTTGTTAAAATTCAATATAAAATCGAACACTTTGATTTACACTGAATAATAATTTTCATAATAATTAATACAAATTATTACCTTTACAGACTTAATACCATTTAATGACCCCAGAAATCAGTGATCAGCGTTCCGAAGTTATGTTACATATTGGGACCACTATAGATTCAATAAGCGACGACTATTTAAAACCTATTGAAACCAATTGGCAAGCCTCTGAACTATTGCCATTAACTTCTGATACAAGCTTTATTAGCGACTTAAAAACCATTCAAGAACAAGCTCAAAACTTGTCTTACGATTTTTTGGCGGTTTTGGTTGCAGACACTATTACCGAAGAGGCTTTACCAACTTACGAAACTTGGTTGTCTGGCATTAAGGGGGTAAATCAATATGAGAACAACGGTTGGATGAAGTGGCTTAGAAGGTGGACCGCTGAAGAAAACAGACATGGCGATGTTTTAAACCGATATTTGTATTTATGTGGCAGAATAGACATGAGGCAGTTTGAAGCATCAACCCAATTTTTAATCGCAGATGGCTTTGATAATTTAGCCGCTACCGACCCTTATAAAAATTTCGTTTATACCAGTTTTCAAGAATTGGCAACTAACATTTCACACAGAAGAGTAGCATCTATAGCTAAGCAAGAAGGCAACAACATGCTTTCTAAACTTTGCGGTTTGGTTGCAGCGGATGAAGCACGTCATGCTAAAGCCTATAAATTATTTGTAAGCAAAATTTTCGAACTAGACCCGAGTGAAATGATGATTGCATTTGAAACAATGATGCGAAGTAAAATATTAATGCCATCTCAATGTTTAAAACAATTAGGATCAGAAACAGGCATATTTTCCAACTTCAGTGATGCCGCTCAAAGAATTGGCGTTTACACGGCGCACGATTATATCGATATTATGCAATCCTTAATTGACGAATGGAAAATAGAAACCATGACAGGATTTAATGAAGAAGCCGAGAAAGCAAGAGACTACGTAATGGCTTTACCTAAGAGAATGACCAAAATTGCAGATAGAATAGTGGTTCCTAAAACGGAATACAAATTTAATTGGATTTTAGCTTAAGGTTTTTTTATTATCTCGAAATAATTTAAATTTTATTACATAACAATCCTCTCCTTTTTCTTTTGTCATCTTTTTGTCAAGTTAATTATTTTTACAATATCCTTGACTTAATTATCGTTTATAAATTATGCTCGTAAGCATACCTAAACCATGTCACGAAAATTGGGAGCAAATGACTCCTACCAAAAATGGAAAGCATTGCCAATCATGCACTAAAAATGTTATTGATTTTACCAATTTTGAACCAGATGAGATTGACCAATTCCTCATTAAAAACCCCAATGCTTGTGGCAGATTTTACAAACATCAAATCAGTAAATACAAAAATCCTTATACAACTTCGCAATCTCAACTCAAATATGCATGTGGATTGATATTATTAGCAATATCAGCAAACCCTCTTTTATCTCAAGATACTTTATACAACCCCGTTGTTAATACAAGCTTTAAGATCAATACGACTAATTTTCAATACATTAATATTCTTAATATACTCGTTAATACCCCTCCTAGCAATACTTCACCAATCCATAAAATCAAAATCTCTGCTTCCGAATTTACTTTAGACACCCAATTAATCTATAACGAATCACTCCAAATTCACATTCCAAAGCAATTGACTTGGGACAGCTTAAGTATTGAGTTAACAGACTCTTTATCCGTATCCACCCACTTTACAATCCCCAAAACACAACTCTCCTATCCCAATTTTTTTCGCCCAGGAACGATTACATTTAACTTTAACGAAAAATGGAGCTATTCAGTCCTTTTTCCAATTACCACAAAGTTTGAAATACCAATGATGATGGGCATTCCACAAATTGAATATCCTCCATTTGAATTCCCTCAAATAAACATAAAACTAGACACATTCAGTGAAACTTTTATTATGGGGAATTATGCTCATATTGATTCACTAACCGAGGATTCGATTAAAACATTTGTTAAAAACAAACCTATTGTTACAATGGCCCAAACCTCACAACCGTGGTATACGGCAATATGGATTTTCTTAAGCGCAATCGTGGCAGGCTTAATTTACAGATACCGAAAATTTAAAAAATCTATTTCAAGGTAATCAACGTTACCCCGTCACCACCCAATTGTTCGGTCTCAAATTCAAACTTCTTGACCCATTTGTTTTGTTTTAAATGCTCTTTAATCAAGGTTCTTAATATGCCATGACCTCTGCCATGAATCACTTTTAAATCCTTAGCACCAATTAAATGAGCATCTTCCAAAAATGAACTAATTTTTTGAACTGCCTCCTCGCCTCTCACTCCTCGTACATCGATATTGGGATAAAACTGACTTTGTTTCTCAAACAAATGAATATTCACTTGTTGATTTTTCATCGATTTTTTGGACATGGCTTGGGAACGGCTTAAATCAGATAGATTCAACCACATTTTTATTTGCCCAAACAAGACTTCTGCCTTTGTGCTTTTTAGTGTTAAAACCTCCCCTGAAGTCGTTTGTCCATTCCTAACAACCCAATCACCAACCTTTAGCTTCAAAACTTCTACAGGCTTTGTTTTTTGAACCTGTTTAATCTCTTCATCTAATTTAGGCTCAATTTGTTTTTTGTGTTTTTCCAAATCTGCCCTAATCTTTTTGGTTTTCTCTTTTTCGGCATTCGCAACCTTTATTTCTTTGATGGTTTGCTCAACCTTCTTATTGCTTTCATCAATAATCTCCTCTGCCTTTTGTTTGGCCGTTTTTAATATCGCTTGCTTACTCGACATTAATTCTTCCTTCAGTTGTTGATAATCATTCAAAAGACGGTCTAGCACCTTTTCCTTCTCTTGTATTCTCTTGTTATTTTCGACTAACTCTTGTTTGTTTTTTTCGTTTTCAGCAATAAGCTCATCTAAATCAATTTGATTTTTCCATTTATTGACTTCTCTTACCCTTTCAATTACTTGCGATTTTAATCCGACTTTAGACGCAACCTCGAGCGCAAATGAACTACCCGGCTTGCCCAATTCCAACTTAAACAAAGGCTCTAAATGCTGCAAATCATACAACATCCTTGCATTGATAACCCCTTTTGTTTCGCTTGCCCATGCTTTAAGTTCGCCAAAATGCGTGGTTACAACCCCAAAGGCCTCGGCTTTCAAAAATTGTTCTAATATGGCTTGCGCTATACTGCTTCCAATAGAAGGGTCTGTTCCATTTCCTATTTCATCTATTAAATAAAGTGACTTAGATGAAATTTCAGACATAAATGTTTTCATACTCCACAAATGACTGCTGTATGAACTCAAATTGTTTTCTATCGATTGATTGTCTCCTATATCTATAAAAATGCCATCGTAAATTTTCATACTACTGCCTACCGAAACAGGCACTTTCAAACCACATTGCAACATGTATTGCAGCAATCCAATGGTTTTTAAGGCTATACTTTTTCCACCTGCATTAGGACCAGAAATTAATATTAAATGAACATTTTTATTGGTTTGAAAATTTAATGGTTCTATTTTTTTATTGTCCTTGTCAAACTGTAAATATAATAAAGGATGTTTGGCATTTATTAAATGAACCTGAGATTGTTCTTTTACAATGTCTGGGGCTATAGCTTTGAGCTTGCTGCTTAACCTTTGTTTGGCAACAACCACATCCATAAAGGCATGCCATTGTACATGGTGTAAAATAGCTTGTTTATACACAGAAACATCCTTGGTGAGCTGTTTTAAAATACGTTCAACTTCTTTTTTGCGCTCAAGCACCAATTCTTTCAATTGATTATTCCCTTCAAAACATTCTATGGGTTCAATGTATAAGAACTTACCACTCTGACTGTCATCATGAACAAAGCCATTGATTTTACGTTTATGTTCTGCTATAATAGGAATAACCAAACGCTCATTTCT
Organism: Bacteroidia bacterium; assembly: GCA_044377005.1. GTDB lineage: Bacteria > Bacteroidota > Bacteroidia > NS11-12g > UBA955 > JABMMZ01. The sequence continues at coordinate 59,706 of JBILJV010000001.1, read as the reverse complement.
AATGGTTATTTCAGTATCACCTGCCCAATCGTTCTTTTTAGCCAGTTCAAATTTAGACAATAATATTTTGCGTATTTCTCTTTCTTTTTCATTGATAGAATTCGATATTGTTTTCAAGGCAGGTGAAGCATCAGGCTTCATTTTTCCTGCTACATCTATCACTTCATTAATCAAACGAAGGCAAGGGGTTAAATCCACCAAACGCGATTGCTTTTGAGTCATTAAAGGCAACAAATGTTGTTGTTTGTTAACCTCTAAATACATTTGATTGAAACAAGACAATGCACTACTTATTACTTGCCACTCCTCTTCATAAATAATGGCACCTTCTTTTTCGATTGGGTTTAAAAAAGACAATACATCTTCGAGAAATTCGAAAAAAGTATGCGAAAACTGACCTGTTTGTGACAATAACTCAAGCTCACTAATTAATTGTAAGGATTCTTGAATTTTATTGTATTGATTGGAAAAGGTTATTTTATCAATAGCCTCTTTACCGATATCGGTTGAGGTTTCTTTTTTTAAAAGCTCTCTGATTTTGTCAAAACCTAACTTTTCTTCTATAGAAACGGGATAATTCACTCAGATTTACTTATTGATTTTCGTAATTTTCGGCTTGCATTTCGCTTAATCTATCAATCACTCTCTCGTACATTCCAGAGAGAACTTGAGGATATCCAGCATAATACTCGTGACTTTTTATAAAAACACTGTCAACGACTTGGTGTTTTTTCATAACAAACTCCCAATCTTTGGTTTTGTTTCTTGGCGCTTGATTGGAATTGATATACACTGCGGCTTCTACTACCCTTAAATCCATAATGATATCAATCATTTTATTCTCTTCAATTACCCAATCTGGTTTAGAATCTACCACCTCGAGTTTGTCTCCCGATTGGCATGAAGAAAACACAAAAATCAAAAAGAAAAAATACACGTAAGGTTTCATTAATTTTGCAAATATAATGGTTGCTGAAAACATATTAAGAATTAAACAAGAAATAGGCCAAAATGTTGATTTGGTTGTTGTTTCCAAATACAGAACAATCGAAGAAATTAAACAAGTGTATGAGGCGGGCATGTTACACCTTGCTGAAAACAGAGTTCAAGCTTTGTTGGAAAGAAAAGAAGCCTTACCCGATAATATCAAATGGCATTTAATAGGTCATTTACAAACCAACAAGGTTAAATACATTGCGCCGTTTATTCATTTGATTCAAAGTGTGGACAGTTTTAAACTATTGGAAGAAATAAACAAACAAGGACTCAAAAATAACAGGGTCATCAATTGCTTATTACAAGTTTATATTGCCTCAGAAGAAACCAAATTTGGCTTATCAGAAGAAGAATTAATGACACTCATCAAACACCCTCAATTAAGTGAATTTAAAAACATCAACATCATGGGACTGATGGGTATGGCAAGCAACACCGACAATAAAGCGCAAGTCGAAAAGGAATTCAAACAACTTCGCCACTATTTCGACAACATAAAAGCATTAAATCTGTTCCCCGACTTCCAAACCATTTCCATGGGCATGAGTGGTGATTACTTGCTAGCCATACAATGTGGCAGCAATATGATAAGAGTGGGCAGTAAGGTGTTTGAGTGAGGGGATTAAGACAGATAGAATCAAATTCTTTTACCTTCTGCCAGTTTTAATTTTTCTTTACAGTTTTCGTATTAGCGTTTGTAGCTTTCTTTGGCTTCACGTTCAGATTTAACCAAGTTGTCAAGGGTGTTTAAAGTGGCATCTTTTGAACTAATCGTTTCATTACATTGAGCAATGTATTTGTTGAGTAAAAACACCTCAGCGTTTTCGGATGGAGAAGTTTTTTAAATAATTGGGAAGGTCATTTTTTACTAATTCCAAAAAAGAAAGGTTGAAATAATCGGCTATAGCAAGAATGTGTTTGTAGTAATTAAGCCTTTCTCCATTTAATATTTTTGATAACTCACCATTTGATACGCCTATTGATTTAGCAATATGTTCAATTTTGGTTTGCCTTTCTTTAATATTTATTTATATCAGGTTGAATCCAATCGTTTTCATTATTCAATTTCAGAAAATTATAATTACAAGTTGAATTAAAAAATATAGCATTATTGTGACATTATTATTCCACTTTATTCCAAAAATGGAGTAAAAATGGAATAATTTATTCCTTTTAAATCAAAAAAAATAGATATTCATTTGTAATGTTGAATAACAAAAGAGACGGCCTCTCACCCGACCCCGATACCCTGAATGCTGAAAAAGGCAAGAGTAAGCAAAAAATATAAATATAAAAAATCATGAAAAAATTCATTTTAAAAAATCATTTAAGAGTCCTATTAAGTCTAATAAACCATAAAACTATGTTAATAAAATTGGTTTTAATGGTATTTACTATTCTTATGTTTAATGCATGTAATAAAGAAAAAACCACAAAAAATGATAAAATCGTGGAGGTTTCTCAAAAGGGAAATAACTTATTTAATGAATCTTTGTTGGTTGAGCAAAATTTACATTATAATATTGCATTAAATGTTAAAAGTATATCAATTGCTTTTGATAATTTAAGTAATGAACAATTTTGTCAATTGAGAAATATGTTATCAAGTGGGTTAACTTCAAATGAAATATATGCTACACTTCAATCAAACCCAGAATTTGATGAATTTATCTCGTCGTATACTTCAAGTATTCAAAATTTGCAAAACATGAGTATTGGAAGTTTAACTGATGAAGATTATATTATTATTGGCAATCATCTTAGTGGACTTTTAGGAAGATCTGACGTTTCCAAAGCTAATGTTTCCCAAGCATGTAAAGCCGCAGGAAATGCAATTAAATCTTGTGATAGATATTATGCTGTTTGTATTGTTGGTGCTGCTATAACAGCCGGTTTTACATTAGGGGGTGGTTTTATCGGCATTGGATTATGTGTTGCTGCACATGGAGTTTGTTATAATGATGCACTTGATACTCATTATGGTAATTGTCCTAGTGCTTTTAGAAGTATATTGCTAAATCCAACAAGAAATGAATTTCTAACTTCAAGTGGTATAAATACTTTTTGTAATTGAGTTTGAATATTTTTTTTTAAATTTCTAATTAAAATTACCACACAAATGAATAGATCAAACGAAAAAGAGAATAACCCAATTATTGAAGAAGTTTCTAAAAATGAATTTATTATTAGAGTAATCATTTTAGATATAGTAGTATTAATGCCAATATTTAATAATTATCTGGGAGTCCCCAATTTATGGATTTATCTTGTTTTGCTATTGTTTCTCTATGTTTTGTTTAATAGAAATAGGTTAAAGGGGAATTTAAATAAAAAGCAAAGGAGAACATTTGTTTTAAATTCAATGTTAATATTTGTTATTATTATATTGAGAGCTATAATATTTTCCTAATTATATATAATAATTTTGATAAAAGTAAATATCATCCAATCAAGAAAACAATGCAAGTAAATAACTTGCATTGTTTCTTAATTAATCTTATTAAAAAAAGTAGATTTAAGTTTATAACCCCATCAACGCTCCAGAAATATCAAGCTTCCCTGTGTTTGCTGACTTTGGCTTTAATTTTTAAAAACAACTTCCAAATCGTTTCCATGAGCATGAGTTAGTGATTACTTGCTAGCTATACATTGTGGCAGCAATATGATAAGAGTGGGTAGTAAGGTGTTTGATTGAAATTTAGGCGTTAAAATTTGTTGTATTACAAACTTAAGCTGATCATCGGATTAGGTTTTGATAAAATAAATTCCTTTAATTAGGTTTCCGTAGTTCAATAAAACCCCCACTACCCCTCCAATTCACTCAACTGTTTTAAATAGTCATACTGCAAATCCTCGTGCAACTTGCCCATGGCTATGTTTATTTTTTTAAGTTGTTGCATGTACATATTATCCAATGACAAAATTTGCAATGACTTTACTTTGGGTTTAAGTAATTTGGTAAAATGCATTAAAACTTCCACTTGTGTGGTGGCCAATCCCGAATACTTGATTTGTTTGTTCGCTATTCTTAGTATTTTCCTAATTTGCTTTACTTCTTTGTATTTCCCATTTCTAGGAATCATTTCAAACAGTTCTGTTAATTCATTATTCACCATTTCCACATATTCAGCCTCGTCGCCTTTGTTGAACAAGTAATATGAAACCAATTCTTTGTTCTCTTTTTTATATTTCATTAGTCGAAGACACAACTCGGTAAGTGCCACCGGTTCCATGTTCAATAATTGCTTTTTTATGATATGACTCGACTCAACTTTCATTTTTTAATGTTTTATAGCATACGTTACATAACCTACCCATTCTTTTATCATTAACTCCATAATCATCATTGCCTTAACAGAAGGAACGATATAGGCATCTATGCTATAATCTCTTTTTCTGTCAGCTATGTAATTGGTAGCGAAATAATCAAAGCTTCTATTTTCTTCGCACAATTGTACCCTTGGCAAATGCCATGCACTTGAAATAATCAAAACAGTACTGTTAACTTTGAGTGAATCCAATATTTCGCTACTGTACTTTATGTTTTCTGACGTATTTCTGCTTTTATTTTCAACAATAATCGCCGAATCGGGAATGTTAATACTTTTAAGATACATGGCAATAGCATCGGCTTCTTTTTCATCTTGCTTAAGCAAACTGCCACTTCCACTACTTATGATTAGTTTACCTACTTTACCTTGATAATACAAACTAAGAGCCTGCATCAATCTATCATTTGCTTCATAAAAAACGGGTCTGTTTAAACTAGAATCCATTTTACTAAAACCTCCCAAAACAATGGCATAGTCGTAACGCGGTTTAAAATCTTTGGTTCCCTCACTTTCATACAACAACACCAATTCATTAACGATTACCCCGTTTGAAAAAACGAATAAAATAAGTAAGCCCTTTATTAATCTTCTTTTCCGTTTTGCATCCTCTTTGGTAAACCATGCCGAGAATAAAAACAGCAAAACCCAAACCATGGGTTTAATGACAAAAAGCAACAGTTTTGACAGATAGAAAAACATTATTTGTCTGCAAATATGACAAAATTACATTAGAAAACAAGGAGGTACTATTTTTGAAACTTAAGTTTACAAGATAAAGCATAAATAAAAGTATGAGTAAAACAGGTTCAATATCCGTAAACACCGAAAACATTTTCCCAATCATTAAAAAATTCCTTTACAGTGATCACGAAATATTTTTAAGAGAACTCGTTTCCAATGCCACCGACGCATGCAATAAACTAAAAACATTGTCGAGTATAGGTGAATTTAAAGGGGATACCGGCGAATTTAAAATTAAGGTTACCATTGACAAAGAAAACAAAACCTTAACCATTAGCGACAATGGATTGGGTATGACTGAAGAAGAAATTGAAAAATACATCAACCAATTGGCCTTTTCGGGTGCTGAAGAGTTTGTTCAAAAATACAAAGACAAAGCAGATGCAAATGTTATCGGCCATTTTGGACTTGGATTTTATTCTGCCTTTATGGTGGCGAGCAAGGTTCAAATAAACACATTATCTTTCAAAGAGGGTGCACAAACTGCCTTGTGGGAATGTGATGGTAGCACTCAGTTTTCAATAACATCAGGCAGCAGAACCGAAAGAGGAACCGATATTATCTTACACATTGCTGAAGACAGTTTGGACTTTCTAGAAAACTACAAAATATCACAACTGTTAACCAAATATTGTAAATTCCTTCCTGTAGCTATTGAGTTTGACGGCAAAATCATCAATGAAGAAAAGCCATTGTGGTTGAGCAAACCTGCTGACTTAAAAGATGAGGATTATGTTAAGTTTTACCAAACCTTGTATCCGTTTGCAGAAGCACCTTTGTTCTGGATTCATTTGAACGTTGATTTCCCTTTCAACTTAACAGGAATACTATATTTCCCTAAAGTGGACAGTGCAATAGAAGCAGAAAAACACAAAGTACAGTTATACAGCAACCAAGTGTTTGTCACTGACAATGTAAAAGATATTTTACCAGAATTCTTGATGCTATTACATGGCGTTATAGACTCACCTGACATTCCATTGAATGTATCAAGAAGCAGTTTACAAAGCGATGGGAATGTTAAGAAAATAACTTCTCACATCACTAGAAAAGTAGCAGATAAATTGACTGAACTTTTCAAACAAAACAGAACTGATTACGAAGCAAAATGGCAAAACATTGATTTATTTGTAAAATATGGCATGTTGAGTGACGAAAAATTTGCGGAAAAAGGCAAAGACTTTTGTTTGTTGGAAACTACCGAAGGGCAATATTACACTATAAATGATTTTATAGAAGCAATAAAACCAAACCAAACAGACAAAGACGGCAATACCATTATGTTGTACACCAACCATACCGAAACACAACACAGTTATGTAAGTGCTGCCAATAGTAGAGACTATAAAGTTTTAAAATTTGAAGGTCCATTAGACAATCATTTTACAGGCTACTTAGAACAAAAAAATGAAAAAGTACAGTGTAAAAGAGTAGATGCCGATGCACTTGACCGATTAATAGCTGTGGAAACAACAACGATTGCTTTACTGAACGAAGATGAAAGCAAAAAATTAGTTTCTATATTTGAGAAAGCCAATCAACAAACGGACATCAAATTTAGTGCAGAAGCCTTGTCTCCTCAAGAATCATTAATTGTTATTACCGAAAGTGAATACGACAGAAGAATGAGAGAAATGAGCAAAATGAATGGATTTAATATGTTTGGCAACATGCCTTTGAGCTACCAAACTGTATTAAACATTAACCATCCTAAAGCCAAAATATTAATAGAAAATGAAGAAAACGAAGCGGTTTCAATAGCACAAAAAGCTTTAAACCTAGCGATGTTATCTAAAGGGTTATTAAAAGGCGAAAAACTAACAGCCTATATTCAGGCTGAAATGGAAAAATTATAAACAAGCAAAAACTATAGTAGAATTATAAAAATTGATACTTTGAAATGGAATGTGGATTTTATCTTTGCAGTATTCATTTTTAATTCTCTTTTTTTGAATAACAATTAACAAGCATATAAGTAAATAATAAATAAACAAAATGGCAAAACAATTCACAGATTCCAATTGGGAACAAGACGTATTAAGTTCAGACAAACCAGTATTAGTAGATTTTTGGGCAGAGTGGTGTGGACCATGCCGAATGATTGGACCATTGGTTGAAGAATTAGCAAAAGAATATGATGGCAAAGCGGTAATAGGCAAATTGAACGTTGACGAAAATCCGGGCGTTGCTTCTAAATACGGCATCCGTAGTATCCCAACTTTATTGGTATTCAAAGGTGGTGAAGTAGTTGACAAAATTGTAGGCGCAGTACCTAAAACAATGTTAGCTCAAAAACTAGACAACCAAATGTAATTCAATTTTACATTTATAATATTGCACTAAAAAAGCCTCACAATGTGAGGCTTTTTTAGTGGTTCTATACTTTTGAGAGTCTATAATCTTTTTCCTCTTAATTAAAAAATAGAATTCAAATGCCCTGAAAAACTTTAATTATGTTAATCATTACCAATTGAAATACAACATTAATTATCTGATTATTTGATTCAAGAACACTCTTAAAGCATTTTGTAAATGCTTAGTTCTTTAAAGTATCCAGTACTCGTTTTCTTTTTACCAGTTCCACTTTGTTTGGATAATACTTTAATTAATAAATACTCTTTTTCTGAGATGGTTTGAAGATTAATTTTAGAAAAAATCTTTACAGGACCGCCACCAAAAGTAGCGTCAATTCTCTTTTTAGTTTTACTATCATTAAAGGACTCATCAATTTCACTAACAAACTCTTCACCAAAACCATCAAAATCAACTGAAATAACGGTGAGTGTATTATGCAAACCATGTAAATAACTTAAATAAAACTGACCATCACTTGCATAACTAATAACTGAGTGTTTAATTGTATTAAACCCTTCTGATGGAGCTAAATAATGATAAAACTTTAACGGAACACCTGATTTTTCTTTCATTTCTTTCTTATTTGTTAGTTCAAACACAGGGTCAACGCTATAGGTTTTAGAAATATTTTTGGTATGATTAATCAAATTGACTTGCAAGTTAGTGTAGGTATATCCCACCAATACGGTTCTAGTTTGTCTTGTTGTTCTTCCTTTAGAGTCTACAGAATAATAAACCTCAATTTCATAAATTGGTGTCACTTTCTCTGAAACAACAACTTCAATATCTTGGTTATTAATTGTTTTTCTAATTTTTGAATTACTGAAATTCACATTAGATGTGCTTGAATAAACTTCATTAGAAGATTTATCGCCCAATTGATTTTTGTTAGTTTTTAAAGACACTTTATCATTGAAATAATTTCCTACAAAGTTTTCTTTATACTTTAACTTTTTCTTTTCAGGGAATTTAGTAACTGCTGCTCCTGTAAAATCGTAAAACAATCTTAACCCTGTCGTTGCATCAAAACCAACTGAATCTGGTTTTGAGTTATTAAATTGAAAGGTGTTGATACGGGTTAATTTTTCTGTTCTGTACGAAAAATGCTCCATATCACTAAAACTAGTATTAGTTCTTACTATTTTAATTGGTGTTTTGCTTCTTATTACACCACTTGTAACACCTAAATACACATCATCTTTATCAATTTTAACATCATGGATTCCCATATTTCTATATTTAGATGACTTAAATTCTTTTCTATTAATATACTCAAGTTTACCCTCTTCTAATGTGGCTAAAAATGGTCTCGTATTAGGTCTGGCTGGAATTACAATTGGATAAAGTAACCAAGCAAAAGCAAACTTTGACACCCTTTTTAATCCCCATGGTTTGTACATTTCAAATCCAGAAAAAACATTTTGTCCATCAATTTTATTAATGTTCATAATTTTAACAAAGTTCTTCATTTTGTAATGATACAATTCCAATTTGTTTTTATTGTCTATTAGAATTTCATCTACTTTTGTTTTAGGAAAAAAACCGATATAACTTTGCTTGGAAAAGTACATATGGATTCCATCGTCTCTCAAAACAGTGTTTAAGTATGACATTCTTTTTGTTAAGTTAACTTCACTTTTCTTTTCCGACTTTTTATTGAGTTCAAAATCGTAAATAACAGAATTATACAAATTCTTGTCTAATTTATTAAATTGTAAAATCCCCTGACCAGGCAGTACAATTATCAAATCCAAACCGGGTGTAAATTTAATTTCAGATTTTCTAACGAGTTCAATTGGTTGTGCAAAAACTGAAGTTAATGACAAAAGACTTACAAAGAAAAATACATGTCTCATAATTCCTACAATAATAATTGAATTTTTCTAAAAAATTGTTAATTAAATTTTATTATAATAAAAAAAGAAATCTTATTCCAAAGTTGAAATTTTAAATAATAGCTAACTTTTCTTTAGCTCAAATCAAAATTCTCCTAACGCTGTGTGGCGAAAAAATCTTTGAGGGTTGCAATTATAGTTTAAGCTTGCAAGGCGCATGTTCCATAGGTGTAAATGTATTTAAGTTGACACCTCTTTACAAATAAAAATTAAGGACCCCCTTCTTACTATCTACTCAAGTACATACTTTTCTTGCTGTAGATTTCTCTAAATTCAGGATCTTTAGTGTCCTTTACAAACAATATAGCTTCTCCCGTACTTTTCATTTCAGGCCCTAATTCTCTATTAACGTTAGGGAATTTATTGAATGAAAATACAGGTAATTTAATAGCATACCCTTCTTGTTTTGGTTGAATGTTAAAATCTTTTAATTTATGAGTCCCCAACATTATTTTAGTTGCAATATTTATATAAGGAACATCGTATGCTTTACAAATAAATGGCACCGTTCTACTTGCTCTTGGATTAGCTTCAATAACATAAACCTCTTCATTTTTAATTGCGAATTGGATGTTTAACAATCCTCTGATATTCATTGAAAAAGCTAGTTTTTTACTATACTCTTCCATTTTTTGTTTTACATTTTCGCTCAAACTAAACGGAGGTAATACGGCACTACTGTCTCCACTGTGAATGCCCGCCGGCTCTATGTGTTCCATCATGCCAATAACATGGTAATCTTCACCATCACAAATGACATCACATTCCGCCTCTTCAGCTCTGTCTAAAAAATGATCAATTAACACTCTATTACCAGGCAAGTCACCTAATAACCCAATAACTGCAGCTTCTAACTCTTCATCATTTATAACAATTTTCATACCCTGCCCACCCAATACATAACTTGGACGAACCAAAACTGGATAACCAACCTCTTGTGCTATTTTTACAGCCTCATCTGCGGTTTCTGAAACACCATATTTTGGGTAAGGAATATTTAATTCTTTAAGTAAGTCACTGAACAATCCACGATCTTCACTCATGTCCATATCAGGGAAAGAAGTGCCAATAATTTTTATACCTCTTTCGTGTAACTTTTCTGCTAATTTTAGCGCCGTTTGTCCACCTAATTGCACTATAACACCTTCAGGCTGTTCGTGTTCGATTATTTCCCACAAATGTTCCCAATAAACTGGTTCAAAATACAATTTGTTCGCCATGTCAAAATCGGTAGAAACCGTTTCTGGATTGCAATTAACCATAATAGCTTCGAAACCTGTTTCTTTGGCAGCCAATAAGCCGTGAACACAACTGTAGTCAAATTCTATCCCCTGACCTATACGGTTAGGTCCACTTCCTAATACAACTATTTTCTTTTTGTCTGATCTCACACTTTCATTCTCTGTCTCGAAACAAGAGTAAAAATAATTGGTTGGTGAGGGAAATTCAGCTGCACAAGTATCTACCATTTTATAGGTTCTGCGAATACCCATTGCTTTACGTTTTTCATAAACCTCATCTTCATTGCAATTTTTAAGTAAAAAAGCAATTTGATAATCACTGTATCCTTTTTGTTTAGCAGTTTTTATTAATGATTCTGGCAAGGTGTCTAAAGTAAACTTTCTGATTTCTTTTTCAGTTTTTACCAAATCAGCAATTTGCTCCAAATACCATCGGTCTATTCTCGTTAATTTTTGAACCGAAGAAATAGGCACCCCCATTTCTAAAGCGTCTTTTAAATGGAATAAACGGTCCCAACTTGGAAACTCCAAACTATGAACAATTTCTTCTAAATTTCTAGAACCAGTGCCATCAGCACCCAAACCATGCTTTCTAATCTCTAAAGATTGACAAGCTTTTTGTAAGGCTTCCTGAAAACTTCTTCCTATTGCCATTACCTCACCTACTGATTTCATTTGCAGTCCTAAAGATTTGTCAGCACCTTTAAATTTATCAAAATTCCATCTTGGTATTTTTATAATGACATAGTCGATTGCTGGTTCGAAAAATGCAGAAGTTGTTTTGGTTACTGGATTTTTTAACTCATCTAAATTGTAGCCTATGGCCAATTTGGCAGCAATTTTTGCAATTGGGTAACCTGTGGCTTTACTAGCCAAGGCTGATGAACGCGACACCCTTGGGTTAATCTCTATTGCAATAATATCTTCATTCTCTGGATTAACAGCAAATTGCACGTTACAACCACCCGCAAAATTGCCAATACTACGCATCATTTTAAATGCCATATTACGCATGTTTTGGTAACATGTATCGCTCAAAGTCATAGCAGGAGCAATAGTTATGCTGTCTCCAGTGTGAATTCCCATAGGGTCTAAATTTTCAATGGTACAGATTACCGCGATGTCATTTTTATTATCTCTCAATAACTCTAATTCATATTCTTTCCAACCTAAAACGGCTTGTTCAACAAGCACTTCGTGTGTAGGAGAGGCTTCTAATCCGATTCTTAATTTTTCATCTAATTCGCTTTTGTTGTTGACAAATCCACCGCCTGTACCACCTAGTGTAAAAGATGGACGAATTACCAAAGGATATCCAATGCGTTGGGCAATTTCTTTACCTTCAAGGTATGAATTTGCTGTTTCTGAAGTAGCTACACCCACACCAATATCTATCATTAATCGTCTGAACAACTCTCTATTCTCTGTTTTTTGAATAGCAGCTGTATCTACTCCTATTATTCTTACATTGTATTTTTCCCAAATCCCTAAATCTTCTGCTTCGATACATAAATTCAATGCCGTTTGACCACCCATAGTTGGCAATACAGCATCTATTTGACGCTCTTGTAGTATTTTTTCGATACTTTGACAAGTTAATGGCCACAAATAAACATGGTCTGCAGTTACTTTGTCAGTCATAATCGTTGCTGGATTGCTATTGATAAGCGACACCTCAATTCCCTCTTCTCTGAGTGAACGAGCAGCCTGACTCCCCGAATAGTCAAACTCACATGCTTGACCGATGATGATGGGACCGCTACCGATTATTAAAACTGACTTTATGGAATTGTCTTTTGGCATATTAGATGATTAAAATTTGGCAAAATTACTTTATTTCGAAACGATATAAAAGCAATGTGGACAATTTAAATTTTTGATTTTGTGATTTTAGATTTTTGTAATTTTAATCACAAAAAAGTAATTAATTTTTCATCTTATTGATGAAAGATTTTATATTTAAAAAACTTGATGAGTTAATTTTTAATTACTTTAATGAAGCTCTACTATTGTAACTAAAATATCTAATTTATAAACCATTTGGTTACCAATCCAACATTAAACAAATACTCCCTTTCTTTACCAACCAATATTCTCCTTTTGTGAATGTTTATTAATCCAAATTGCAATGTCGGTTCAATTCTAAATGAAATATTATTTAAATGAAAAACTTTACCTGCACTTAGTAAAAAAGAAGTATTAACAGGCTTAATATTTTCAATTTTGGTTCTATTTTTCGAATCAGTGAAAACTATTTCTCTATTTGCACTCAATAAAACTTCTGGCTGCAATCCAAATGAAATAAAATAATCTTCATCAACATAGCAATTTAATTTAACTGGCAATGTTAGATAGTTGTAATTGTATTTTAGAGTTACCTTTTGTGGTATGCCAATAACACCATTTATAGGGTCTATTTGGTCTCCAAATATGGCTTCAAATTGTGACCTGTATCCTTTATTAACTAAAAGAACACCATATTCAAACTCAGTTTTGGGTAAAATATTTTTTATACTAACCAATCCAAAAGAATATCCTAATCCTAATTTTTCATTAGATCTGAAACCTTTGGAGGGAACAGAACCTAAAAGTCTATACTTTAATTCTGGCGAAAGCATTAAACCCCACTTGGCTTTACTTTCCTGAGCACACAATACACCGCATCCAAACAGAATTAACAAAGACCACTTTTTCATTGAAATGCAAATATATCAACTATTAATAGCAATTATTAAACAAATTTTCGTAATAATTGAATTTGTCTTATTTTCGAACCTTCAATGAGATATCTAATTGTTTTTAGTTTTATAATCTGTTTTTCTTCCACTTTTGCACAAAAAGATGAAAAGGGTAAGTTTTCAGGCAACTTCATGAGTAATGTTCAAGCTTATGACCGTGATAAAAAAATTGGTGCAACTACAGAGGTTTATAATAAATACAAGTCGAGCGCAGATGCTTGGCTTTTCCTAAACTACGATTTGAAAGGTTATAGCTTTTCATTAAGATATGACATGTTTAATAACTCGCCATTGCTAAACCCAATAAGCGTTTACAACAAACAAGGCGTTGGTTTTTGGCAAGCTTCCAAATCAATAAAAAATTTAAACATTACAGTCGGGCATTTTTACGACCAATTTGGTACAGGCATGATTTTCCGCGCATATGAAGATCGTTTAATTGGTATCGACTATGCGGTTCAAGGTTTACGCGTTAAATACAACTACAAAAACCTTTCATTAAAAGGTTTTGCTGGCCAACAAAAAGGAAATATTTTTTCAGGCGATCGTTTTGGTGTGGCACCCGAGGCTGTCAAAGGATTTAATGCTGAGTACAACATAAAAATCAAAAATGTTCGTTTAAACTTAGGTTCTTCAATAGTCAACAGAACCCTCGACCAAAACTCAATGAATAATGTAGCTACTTTTATCAACTCACAATCATTAGAAACCCGATTTATCCCTAAATACAACACTTATGCATTTAATGGTTATGCAGACATCGGCTACAAAGATTTTAAATTTTATTCCGAATATTTATTCAAAACCAAAGAAGCTATCTTCAACCAAGATGCTAGTTTACTTTTGAATCGGGATGGCAATATCATCTACAATACATTAAGTTATTCTAAAGCAGGTTTAGGTTCCAAAAAAAGAATGTCATTTGGGGCTAACCTTCAGTATAAAAGAATAGAAAACTTCTCTTTTAGGACTTCTCCATTTGAAACACTTAATAATGGTCTAATTGCATATTTACCATCTATTACCAAACAAAATACCTACCGATTACTTGCCAGGTACAATGCTGTTACGCAGTTTTTGGGTGAAGAAGCCTACCAAGCTGATTTAGTTTTTACACCTAAACGAGGCACAACATTTTCATTCAATTTATCTAGAGTTAATAGTTTAAAAACTAATGGTGATGCAAATGGCAATCCTAAACATTTATTTAGTGAACGTTATGCTGAAGTACAACACAAAATAAACAAAAAATCTAAAGTAAAATTTGGAGTACAATCCATTTATTATGACCAACAGCGTTATGAACAAAAAGACACCTCATATAAAGATGTTCAAACCATAACCCCTTTTGTAGAATATACTTACAAAATTTCACCCAAAACTTCATTACGTATAGAAGCACAATATTTAGACACCAAACAAGATTTAGGTAGTTTTGCCAATGCTATAATCGAGATAAACCATGCCCCACATTGGAGTTTCAGCATTGGTGACATGGTAAATACAGTTCCATACCGTTCGCCCTCAAGTATAATACCTTCAGAAATCATTCATTATTATAGTGGTTTTGTTGGATACACAGATGGACCAACAGTGGTAACATTGGCGTACATTAAACAAGTGGAAGGTGTAAATTGCACCGGAGGTATTTGTCGTGTAGAACCAGCTTTTAGTGGCGCAAGATTAACATTGAGCACTAGTTTTTAAAAAGATGAAAAGCAATAATAAAACCTATTTAATTGTCATTATTGCTGCACTTGGTTACTTTGTAGACATCTATGACCTTATTTTATTCAATGTAGTAAAAGAAACCAGTTTGGCAGCTATAGGCATCAGTGGCGATTCATACAAAGCATATGAGATTTCCTTATTCAATTGGCAAATGTTTGGAATGCTATTGGGCGGTTTATTGTGGGGAGTCTTGGGAGATAAAAAAGGTAGAATTTCTGTTTTATTTGGATCCATTTTAATGTACTCTTTGGCTAATATAGCGAATGGATTAGTGACTAATATTGAACAATATACTCTTTGCAGATTTATTGCAGGGATAGGTTTGGCTGGTGAATTAGGGGCCGGCATTACATTGGTTAGTGAAACTATGACCAAAGAAAAAAGAGGAATTGGCACAATGATTATTGTTTCGTTTGGGGCACTTGGAGCTGTTTTTGCGGCCTTTGTTGGCAAAATAGTAGAATGGCAAACTGCTTATTTTTTGGGTGGAGGACTAGGTTTGGCATTGTTACTTTTAAGAGCTGGCGCCTTTGAATCAGGCATGTATAGCCAATTGAAGACCGACAAATCCATTTCGAGAGGCAATTTCTTTATGCTATTTAAAACCAAAGAACGTGCATTTTTATATCTTAAATCAATCGCCATTGGTGTTCCAATTTGGTTTATGATTGGTGTCTTAATTAATTTATCGCCTAGATTTATAAGCATAGCCGGCATTAATACAAAAGAAATGCTGGGAGCAGCTGTCATGTTCACATACATAGGATTAAGCGTAGGAGATGTTCTAAGTGGCCTGTTAAGTCAATTATTAAAAAGTAGAAAAAAGGTTATTTACATTTATCTGTTTTTATCAATTGTGCTTATACTTTATTATTTAAATTCACCTGTTCAAAGTTTTAATCAGTTCAAATTAAGTTGTTTATTACTAGGTATTGGCACAGGTTATTGGGCATTGTTTGTTCAAGTGGCCTCCGAGAATTTTGGCACTAATATAAGAAGCACCGTTACCAACACTGTCCCTAATTTCGTAAGGTTTAGCGTTGTTCCCATTACTGTTTCATTCAAAATTTTAAGCGAAAGTATGGGCGCTCAAAACGCAGCAATCATAGTAGGTAGTGTTTGTATGCTTATAGCACTTCTTTCATTGTATCTAATGAAAGAAACATTTAGTAAAGACCTCAATTATCATGAAATTGATTAAAAAAGTTCGATAAACAGTTATTATTTTGTTTTATTTTTAAAGACTTGAATTACCAATACCACACCATTTAAAAAAATGCAAGAACATCAAAAAACTAAGTTAGGACTTATTATGGCAACTGACCCACGATGGGTCAATATCGCCGAAATGAATATTGGATTTATACTCAGTGACCACGCTTGGTGTGAACAAAAAGCGGCAACTACTGGTATTTCTTTGATTGTAAAATACGCCCATTATCCTCAAATCGTTGAGGAAGTTACACCCATAGTTGCTGAAGAATGGGGACATTTTAGACGAGTCTTAAAAGAGCTCAAAAAAAGGAATCTACCCTTTGAAATGCCTCGCAAAGACGATTATGTCAACAAATTATTTGCCATTGAAAAACGCGGTTTAAAACCAGATCAAGTAGCGGTAGAAAAACTTTTAATTAGTGCGATGATAGAAGCCAGAAGTTGCGAACGTTTTAGATTGCTAAGTTTGCATATTCAGGATGAAGAACTCAAAGTGTTTTACAGAGAATTTATGGAAAGTGAAGCCGGGCATTACCACACTTTTTTAAATTTAGCTAAAAACATTTTGCCATCTGACTATGTAATGAACCGCTGGAACGAGTATTTGATTGCAGAAGCTGATATTATGAAATCAATGGAGTTGAGAGGTGATAGAATTCATTAAGTTTTGGTAAATTTATTTTTTTTGTTAGTTTTTAAACAATAAAAATGAATAGATTCATTACTTTAATTCCAATTATACTTTTGTTTGCATGTAAAAACGAATTAAAAACCACAAAAGACGATTTTGCAAGTTTCATAGAGAAGGTGGCTCAAGCCAAAACTTTAGAAGCTAAATACCGCTATACTGAAGATAATAATGGCATAAAATTTAGTTATGATGCAGAATGTATTGGATTGAAAGAAAATCAAAATTTAAACTATTATATTAAACAAACTTTTGATGATTCAATTGTATGTGAAAATTACATTATTACAGCGAAAGGCAAACAAACCACTCTAACAGCTTACCCGAAGTATTACCCAATTGATAAATTAAATGATCAAGACTTAATAAATATGGATTTCATTGATTATAAATTATTGCATTTTTTAATTGAAGACAAAACCATTATTAAACGTCAAAAAGAGAAAAATATCTTACTTCAAATTAATCAATTAACAGTAAAAGATTCAGCCTTTACCAGAACATACGTGTTTAACACAAAGAAAGATTTGGTAAAAATCATTAACACCAAATTAGGGACCAATAAGACTGAAACTATCGACATTATATCTCTAAAGTTTGACCATAATTACGATTTAGATAAAGAAAAATGGATAAAGAATAAAGTTAAAATGTAACCTAATTGATTTTAGCAATCTTACAAATCGGCTAATTTAAAAATCCTATCAGGCACAAATTGTCCTCTCTCATTTTTAGTTACGGTGCAACACTCGTTAATAGGGTCGTGTTCAAAAAACAAGATGTGGTCATTTTTGACCGCTTGTTCCAAAAACAATTGTCTGTCGCGCATACTTTCTAAAGGTTTAATGTCATAAGCCATTACGTAATTGACAGGCAAATGTCCAATTGATGGAATTAAATCAGCACAAAATACAACAGTGTTCCCATTGTATTGAATATGAGGCAACATCATGGCTTCAGTATGCCCATATACTTTTGGCAATTTCATAAATTCGGCCACTTCGTTACCTATTTCCACAAACTTTAACTGTCCACTTTCTTGAATTGGGAGAATATTTTCTGTTAAAAAACTTGGTTTTTCTCTTGGGTTGCTGTCTAAGGCGTGTTGCCAATGTTCTTCATTACTCCAATAGGTGGCATTTTTAAAAGCCGTTAGATATTTGGTTCTATCGTTATTCCATTCAATACTTCCACCACAATGGTCGAAATGCAGATGAGAAAGCACCACATCAGTAATATCATCGCTGTGAAATCCTAGTTGACTCAAAGAAGAATATAGAGAGGCTGTTCCGTTTAAATCGTAATAGCCAAAAAACTTTTCAGATTGTTTATTGCCAATTCCATTATCAATTAATATCAATTGGTTTCCATCTTCAATCAACAAGCAACGCATGGCCCAATTACATAAATTTTTCTCATCAGCAGGATTCAGTTTATTCCAAATAGTTTTAGGAACCACGCCAAACATGGCACCTCCATCTAATTTAAAAAATCCAGTATCAATGGTATATAAATGCATGGCACGAATTTAAGAATTGATTTGAATTAAGAAAATGACTTTTATTAGCAATGATTTTAAATAACAAAAAAGAGAATAATTAATCTATTAAAAATTGGATTTTAAAAAACCAAGGGTTTGATGTATTTTCGCACCAAATAAATTTTTAACATCATGAAATTTGACATCATTGTTATAGGTAGCGGACCAGGTGGTTATGTTGCTGCCATTCGCGCATCACAATTAGGCAAAACAGTTGCTGTAGTTGAAAAAGCTGAATTAGGAGGCGTTTGCTTGAATTGGGGTTGTATTCCTACTAAAGCATTATTAAAATCAGCTCAAGTATATGAATATTTAAAACACAGTGCAGATTACGGTATTACTGTAAAAGAATTCAACCATGATTTTGAAGCAGTGGTAAAAAGAAGCCGTGGTGTTGCTAACAACATGAGCAAAGGGATTGAGTTTTTAATGAAGAAAAACAAAATCACTGTCATTAAAGGTTATGGCAAATTAGCAGGTGCTAAAAAAGTGGAAGTTGATTTAGATGGTAAAAAAGAAATACACGAAGCAGACCATATTATTTTAGCAACTGGTGCTAGAAGTAGAGAATTACCAAACATTAAACAAGATGGTAAAAAAGTGATTGGATACAGAGAAGCAATGGTTCTACCAGTGCAACCAAAAACAATGGTCGTTATAGGTTCAGGTGCTATCGGAATGGAGTTTGCTTACTTCTACAATACTATGGGAACCAATGTAACTGTGGTTGAATTTATGCCACGCATATTACCTGTTGAAGACGAAGAGGTAAGTAAAGCGATGGAAAAAACATACAAAAAGAATGGTGTTGACATTTTAGTAAACAGTTCAGTTGAATCTGTTGATACGGCTGGAAAAGGTTGCAAAGTAAGTATTAAAACCCCTGAAGGCATGAAAACTATTGAGTGTGATATTGTATTAAGTGCAGCTGGTATTGTTACAAACTTAGAAAACTTAGGATTAGAAGCAGCTGGAGTAAAAACAGACAAAGGCAAAGTTTTAGTTGATGATTTCTATAAAACAAATATTGCAGGTGTTTATGCTATTGGCGACATTGTTCATGGCCCTGCATTAGCTCACGTAGCAAGTGCTGAAGGCATTACTTGTGTTGAAGCCATTGCTGGTTTACACCCACATGCTATCAATTATAATAATATTCCAGGTTGCACTTACACCCATCCTGAAGTAGCATCAGTAGGATATACCGAAGCACAAGCCAAAGAAAAAGGTTATGACATTAAAGTGGGTAAATTCCCATTCTCTGCTAGTGGTAAAGCAAGTGCTAGTGGACACAAAGACGGATTTGTTAAAGTTATTTTTGATGCTAAATATGGCGAATGGTTGGGTTGTCACATGGTAGGCGAAGGTGTTACTGACATGATTGCAGAAGCAGTAGTAGCTCGTAACTTAGAAACTACAGGACATGAAATCATTAAATCTATCCATCCTCATCCAACGATGAGTGAAGCTATCATGGAAGCTGTAGCGCAAGCTTACAACGAATGTATTCACTTATAAAACATTAACTCATTCAATTGAGTTAAATACTTTTTCGAAAACCCCTCTTTTTGTTAATTTAATTCACAGAAAGAGGGGTTTTTACAAACAAATAAATACAATGAGCACAGAAACAACGATTAAAGATATTTTAAGTAAACGCATCATGATTATTGATGGTGCTATGGGTACTATGATTCAAAAATATAATTTGAGCGAAGAACAGTACCGTGGTGAACGTTTCAAAAACATTGAACAATTGGTAAAAGGTAACAATGATTTGCTTGTTTTAACCCAAGCACATATTATCTCCGAAATTCATGGTCAATTTTTAGAGGCTGGTGCAGATATCATTGAAACCAATACATTCAATGCGCAATCTATCTCAATGGCAGATTACAACATGACTGAATTGGTGCGGGAAATCAATTTAGAAGCGGCTAAAATTGCTAAAAAAATCGCCAATGAATACACATTAAGTAACCCTGAAAAACCAAGATTCGTGGCAGGAGCCATTGGACCAACCAACAGAACTGCTTCACTTAGCCCTGATGTAAACCAACCTGGTTATAGGGCTGTTACTTTCTCCGATTTGTGTGAAGCTTACAGTGAACAAATTATCGCTTTAATAGATGGTGGGGTTGACTTATTATTAGTTGAAACAATCTTTGATACATTGAATGCTAAGGCTGCTTTATTTGCCATAAATACCATAAAAGAAGAACGACAATTGGATATTCCTGTTATGGTTTCTGGGACCATAACAGATGCCAGTGGCAGAACACTGAGTGGACAAACGCCTGAGGCTTTTTGGAATTCACTTTCTCATGCTAATTTATTAAGTATCGGCTTAAATTGTGCTTTGGGAGCCAAAGACATGATGCCACACATTAGTGAGATAAGTAAAGTTTCTTGGATATATACAACTGCTTATCCTAATGCAGGATTACCGAATGAATTTGGCGAGTATGATGAATCTCCCCAAGCGATGGCCAAGGTGGTTGAGCAATTTATGAAAGAAGGGTGGGTTAATGTGATAGGTGGTTGCTGCGGTACAACCCCTGAGCATATCAAAGAAATTGCAACAGTTGCAGCGAAATATTCCCCACGACAAGTCCCTGAATTACAACTAAAATAAACATCCATGTTAAGAAATACAGCTAAGTTTGTTTCAGTTGTTACCCATCCTTTAATTTTACTAAATTTGGGGTTATTCAGTATTCTGAAATTTCACCCTTATTACTTCAGTAAATTTTACGAAGAACAATTTTATACACTTTCCATTTACATTGCTATTAACACATTGCTAATGCCATTGTTAAGTATGTATTTATTAAAACGATTTAACCTTATTTCCAACTACATTTTGTCTAATGCCAAACAGCGAATGGTTCCTTATTCAGTGATAATGCTGCTTTTAACTTATACAGCCTACCAATTATATCAAAATGACTTTTCAGGTCTTCCTGTTCGCTTTTTAATTGGCACTATTCTGTGTATTGCAATCAATATCCTTATTAATTATAAATGGACCATAAGTTCCCATGCCATTGGTTGTGGTGGATTGATTGCTTTGTATTTTTATTTAACAATGAACAGCCACCTCAATGTTTTTACGATGTTTCTAGTTAGTTTATTATTAGTAAGTGGTGCAACTGGATGGGCCCGCTTAAAGCTTAATGCACACACTCCTTCTCAACTATACGTTGGCTATGGAACTGGTTTTGCAACTTGTTATGTTACACTTTTGTTTTAATACTAAGAGATTGTATTAGACTTCAATTTAAGACCTAAACGCATGGTTGAGTATGTACCTTGTAATTGTAATTTCTTTGCAATATTGTGCCTGTGATTCAAAACGGTTCTAACTGAAATATCCAATTGTTCTGCAATTTCATTTGAAGAAATCCCTTTAGATATTTTTTCAAATACTATTTTTTGAGTCTTAGTTAACGTATTTAACAATGAAAGAGCATTGACTTCTGCAGGTGAAAGTTCATTTACTTTATTATACATTCCATCTTCACTTTGAGAGGATGATTTTACCTCTGCAAAACGCTCTAAACGTTTTTGGATTGAACGTTCTAAGTCGTGGAATAAAAAAGGCTTAGGCAAATAATCATCTGCTCCAATATTCATAGATTCTCTAATGTCTTTAGGATCTGTTTTAGCTGAAATAAAGATAAATGGCGCTTCTTTATTCACCTTCATTGTTCTGATTTTTTCTAACAACTGAGTGCCAGTTAAATCAGACATAACAATATCAGAAACAATAATATCAAAATCATGTTCTAATAATTGCCCCAAAGCTTCGTTACCATTTTGACATTGAACGACTTCATATCCTTTGACTTCTAAAAATTCAGCGATATTTTCTCTCAGGATTTTTTCGTCTTCTACAAGTAAAACAGATTTGGTTTGCATATTATTTTTTTTTACAAAGAAAATCATTAAATTAATTTAATGCAAATTTTTTAACATCAATTATTAAAATAATATTATTGAGTATGACTATTGTATGTTTTTAACAGGCAAACAAACTTTGATGGAAGTATATTTATTTACTTCACTGTCAATAGACACATAACCTCCAGATACTTCAATTATTTTTTTAACAAACACCAATCCCAGTCCTATTCCAGGAATATTAATAGTATTACTCGCCCTCCAAAATGATTTGAATAAATTTTTCTGCTCTTTAATTGGGATTCCTATTCCATAATCAGTAACACAAACCTCTACTTCTGAGGAACTTATTTTTAAAACCAAGAGTGGATTTTGCTTTCCTTCGGAATACTTAAATGCATTATTAATGATATTTATAATAGCATGAGTGATTAGCACCTTATCAATATTTAAAAACACAGGCTCTGCTAGAGTTGAAACCATTTTAAATTCCAAATACCTTTGTTTTTTTTCATCAATACTCACATTATAATCGTCGACTAATTCTGTAATAAACGATTTAATATCTATTAATTTTAAATTCAAATCCAAACTTGCAGCATCCATTTTACCAACAAACAGAAGATTAGACAGCAACTCAGACAAACGAGTAATTTGAATCGAGATTTTATTCAAGTGATTGTGCACTTTTACTGAATCTACATTTTTATTTTCAAAATACAATTTTATCATTTCAGCACTTGATGAAATACTAGCCAAAGGTGTTCTTATTTCATGTGATGCCAAATTCACGAATTGCGACTTCATTTCACTCAACTCTTTTTCCTTTGCCAATGATTCTTTAATTGAGTTTTCTACTTGTTTTTGAGGTGTAATATCACGTTCCACAAAGATTAAATGTGACATTTCTCCATCATACCCAACAATAGGATTTACACTAATTTCGCTCCAAAATGTTTGAGAATATTTCGTACTTTGTAGCACTTGGAAGTTCAAACTTGATTCACTGTTTTGGTCGATACTTCCAACATCTCCTATAATTTGGCCATTGTCTTCATTGAAATTAAAGTTGAAATAAAAATCCTTCCCTTTACATTCTAACAACTTAAAACCAGTGATGTCTTCAAATGATTTGTTTACAAATTCGATTTTGTAATTTTTGTCACAGATTAATACCAAGTTTGAGGTGTTTTTAGCTACTGTTGCTAATTTTTCAAGCTCAATTTGCTCTCTTTTTCTTTGATTAATATCTCTACAAAAACAAACCATGTCATTATTGGGTGCAATGGTAAGTGTCACTTCTTGATAAACATATTCGCCTTGTTTGTTTTTGGCTCTTGTTTCTCCAATCCAAATCTTCTCTTTGGCCAAAACAGGAAAAATCTCATTATTTAAACGGTCTATTTCATCTTGCTCGTACAATATATGCCAAGTTTTCCCTAATAACTCATCTTGACTTTCAAAACCAAACATTGAGATATGGGAATGGTTCAAATAGTAATATTCTCCTTTTGGATTTAAGAGTGCAACACCTTCTCTCGCCTCATTCAAAGTATAATTTAAATGACTTATAGAATCCTGAGAATTACGCAATGCCGATATATCAATCCCGTATCCTATGATATTTAGAATTTCGTTTTCTTTGGATAATATAGGATCGATAATTCTAACATGTATTTTATAACTCCCTTCAACTTCGAATTTTTCTTCAACGATTTGCCTTTTCTTAGTAAACAAAGCTTCATTGAATGCATTTCTTCTGTTATAAGCAATATCCAAAGGTTTATTTCGGTATATGCAATAATCTAAATCTGTTTTCCCTATCAACCAGTTTCTAATTTCATCGCTTTTAATGGCATTTTTGTTGATGTAAATATATTCCTGATTATTATTCCACATAATAACATCCATCGGAATATTGTCAAAAATTCTACTGAAATTTTGATTGGTTACCAAATCAACATCATTTAAATCATACTTCTTATTAAAAACCCTCACATATAAAATCTCATCTTCGACAGATTTGTATATTAGTGAAAAACCAATGTATGCATAATTATCATTGCGATAGGGCAACACCAAGTCATCTGTAAAACTTTGACTAGCAATGGCATGACACCATTCCAAAAATTGCTTTC
The DNA here is from genome assembly GCA_044377005.1 of Bacteroidia bacterium. Classification (GTDB taxonomy): domain Bacteria; phylum Bacteroidota; class Bacteroidia; order NS11-12g; family UBA955; genus JABMMZ01. Next base: position 35,193 of record JBILJV010000001.1, on the reverse strand, counting down.
TGGAAAGACCATCTTTAAATAATTGATCAAAGGTTATGTTAAAATTGGACTTATAACTAATTACTTCACCCTTTAGATTAAGCTTAAGCATCGAATTAAAACCATCGCCCTCTTTCCATTTTTCCTGTGAAAAAAGTTCTTGTTTAACTTGTGTTGTTTGCCAATTTATATACAAATCCGATACCTTACCGGTCTTAGGTTCTAAAATAGGTGTAACATTAAAAACCACTTCAAATTCACCTTTTGTTTTATACTCTCGTGTCAATTTATCTTCAATCAATTGAGTTAAAAATAAACTAAAATCTGAAGCAGAATCCCCTAACTGATTTTTTAAATCACCAAGAATTAAATTAAAATTTACGCCTTTTGAAACATCATACCTGTAGGTATTAGCTTCAAATTCAGTAGATTCTATTCCAGATGATATAATAATTGAATTTAACATTTATAAATTGCGATTAGGTATACAATATTAGGTTTTAATAACACAAAGTACAAAATTTCTATTAAAAAAAACAAAACTATTCATAATTAGGATATTATATCCATTAAAATCTATATAAACTAAGATCAAAGTTATAAAACTCTAATTCAAAAAAAAAGTCCTAATGCAAAACTTGCATTAGGACTTTTTTTTTGAATCTTATTATAACTACAAAGCAGCAGTATATCTTCTGCTTACTTCATCCCAATTGATTAAATTAAAGAATGAAGAGATATAGTCTGGACGTCTGTTTTGGTAATGTAAATAATAAGCATGTTCCCACACATCTAATCCTAAAATAGGAGTTCCACATCTTACACCTTCAATATCCATTAATGGATTGTCTTGATTAGCAGTACTGCAAATTTTAAGTTTACCATTTTCAACACATAACCAAGCCCATCCACTTCCAAAACGAGTAGCAGCTGCTTTAGAAAAATCTTCTTTAAATTTTTCAAAACCACCTAAGTCATTGTTGATAGCATCCGCAAGAGTACCTTGAGGTTGTGCACCATCGTGTTTTGCTAATATATCCCAAAATAAAGAGTGATTGTAATGACCACCACCATTGTTTCTAACAGCAACCGGGTATTTACTTATGTTTTTGCAAATATCCTCAATTGACATGTTTTCCATTTCGGTTCCTGCAGCAGCAGCATTCAAATTGGTAACATAAGCATTGTGATGTTTAGAATGGTGAATTTCCATAGTTCTAGCATCAATAAATGGCTCTAAAGCATTGTAAGCGTATTTTAATTCTGGTAATTGAAATGACATAATATTTAATTATTTATATTTTGCGAATATACATCAAGCTGTGCTCTATTAAAAATAAATTTGACTTATAGCACTATTACTCGTACATAAAATACAGGAAATAAAATATCATATAGATAAGTTTAATACAACTTCAAGACTTATCAACTTAAAACAGAATGTATTCAATGACATGAAGATATTTTTTAATATTTGGCAAGGTTTTTGCGGCTATGAAGTACTTGAAATTCCTAGCAAAATCTACACTTTTTTAATTCAAAATTCGTATATTTGCAAACTTTTTTCTAAGATTTAGACCTACTATAAAATAAATGAGACAGCTTAAAATATCAAAACAGTTTACTAACCGTGAAAACAAATCTCTTGACAAATATTTGAACGAAATATCTAAAGTTCAGATGATTGACGCTCAAGAAGAAGTGGAATTAGCCAGAAGAATTAGAGAAGGCGACCAAGCTGCTCTTGAAAAATTAGTGAATGCCAATCTCCGTTTCGTGGTATCTGTTAGTAAACAATACCAAAACCAAGGTTTAACCCTAGGTGATTTAATCAACGAAGGTAACTTAGGCTTAATTAAAGCTGCTAAACGTTTTGATGAAACAAGAGGTTTTAAATTCATCTCATACGCTGTATGGTGGATTCGTCAATCTATCCTTCAAGCCCTAGCCGACCAATCTCGTATTGTTCGTTTACCACTTAATAAAGTAGGATCTATCGGTCGTATCAGCGCTGCAGCTGCCAAACTTGAACAAGAATTTGAAAGAGAACCAACCGCAGAAGAAATTGCTCAAATGTTGGAAATTCCACTTATTGAGGTTGAAAATGCCCTAAAGTCAAGCGGAAGACACCTTTCTATAGATGCTCCCCTTACCGAAGGTGAAGACAACACTTTACTTGGTGTTCTTGATAACAATGACGAACCTAATCCGGACGTGCCGTTGATGAACGAATCTTTGCAAAAAGAAATTAACCGTGTTATCTCTACACTGAGTGAAAAAGAACGTGATGTTTTAAAATACTATTATGGTCTAGACGGTGGACCCGCTCATACTCTCGAAGATATTTCCGAAAAAGTTGGTCTTACAAGAGAACGTGTTAGACAAATTAAAGAAAAAGCCCTTAGAAGATTAAGAAAATCATCTAAAAGCAAAATACTAAAAACATACTTAGGCTAATCCTAATCTAAAAATCTCCCCTAAAGGAGATTTTTTTTTGCCTCTATTTTTTCTTTTTATTCTTTATTCTTCTGGAATACATAAATTTTAATAGTTTTGCATCTCATGTTGAAACTCAATAAGTCAGTTGCTTTGTTGTATGCCATTTTCTTTTTGGAAATTTGCTTTTATACCTTTGGCAAAAACTGGCTTCCCTCAACTGTAAACACACTATTCAACACATTTCTTTCTTGTCTTTTACTATACTTAGCCTTTCAACTATTCCAAAAACAAAACAATACGCCTCATTGGGGAAACCGATCAAGTGCACCCAAAAAAGCTTATTACCTATTTTTTTCTTTAATTGCCCTGCTTTCTCTTGTTTTTTTAAATTTGTTTTTCAACTCAACACCCATAGACATTGTGGTATCAGACATTATCCCTACCACACAAAACGTCTATGTCAATCGCTTTATAAACCACGAGTTTGTATACACCCCTATTGACAAAGGCACTTACTCTTGGACCCCCAACTACTTTCCGATGCATTGGCTCCCTTTTGTTGCTGCCGAACTGATTCATATAGACTACCGACTTTTGGCACTGATAGTATTGCTTTTGAGTTTTTTGTATTACACCTTTAAAATCATTGATACTTCAAACCATCAACTCAATATTTTCCTTAAAATCAGTTTGCCTTTCTTTGTTTTGTTTAGTTTCTTTATTGATGACAAAGTTATTTTAGGACATACTATTGAAACCTTAATTTCAGCCTATTATCTCTTTTTTGCCGTTGCCTTAATTTATGGCAATACACTTTCAAAAGCAGTAGGATTGTCTAGCATCTTAATGTCTCGTTATTCCATTGTATTATGGACCCCCTTTTTTATTTACTCTAGCTTTATCAAAAATAAGAAACAAACCATTATCCTTTCTGCTCTTTGCATTGTATTTGCAATGTTATTATTTATCATTCCTTATATCTCCCAATATCCTGGACTTTTAACTGACAGTTTTGGCGCCTTTATTCCCGTGTATATGCAGGAGTGGAAAGGACAAGCCTGGCAACAACCGGGCGACAATCCTTATCAATTGTTTAACGGCCTTGGGTTTGCTAGCTATTACTACCTTTACTGGCCAGGAACGCTAATAGACAAGATAGAATCTTTTGTTAAGCTACAAACAATCATCAACCTGCTTCTCCCTTTGTTTAGCTTGTGGTTTTTTGTTAAAAACAAATCGAAAATAAAACCAAAACAAATTCAATTAATCACTTTGAAAATATGCCTGATTGGTTTTTATGCATTCATCGTTGTACCCTACCACTACTTGTTTATGGTTTCATTATTCGTGTCTATTCCAATAGTGATGAACTTCAACTTGGTGGAGCAGCGTTAAATGCTATTAGTTATTAATAGAAATTAAATTCTAAAATGTATAAGATAAAAAAAAATAATTGAGAATTTACGAATTGGCAAATTTCTTAAGTTATTTAATTACTTGATTTCTTTCGACCAAATGTATAAGTCATTCCAAAAGAGGCGTAGTGAATGAGTGTGAAATTATAAACTGAATTATTTTCTGCACCACCTTCAAGAATACGATAACCGGCACGAAACCCAATATTTTTTGTATGTTGATAGGTAGCAGCTAACTGAATGTCTTCAGCCCTTCCTTGAGGTGCTGCAAGCGCATCGCCATCGAGTAGTAATCCAAATTTATCATCTATATTCCATTTGAATCTAAAATTTATAATTGGCACAAATCCAACATTCGCTTTCTCCGCACTAAGTCCAGGCGAAGAAAGTGCAATTTTAGCATCTCTGATTTTTCCTGTAAAGCCTAATCCGAAAACAAATTTTTTTTTGCTTATGATATCATATCTGTAAGTGAGTCTGTAAGAATTAAATTGATAAATCCCTTTAAGATCTGTATTTGCAGAAAACAAAACACCTTGGAAAAAGATATCTTTCGACACATTGCCTTCTGACTTTATTTTGAGTGGAGCGTATAAAACAGAAAACGAATGGCGCTTTTTTATAACATAACTTGCTCTTAGACGATAAAAAGGTGTTACTTGAGATTTTAAATCGTCTTTAAGAGAAAAATTAGTCCCCAAATCACCTGGGATTCTTACATTATTATAGCCCGAAAAAACAGCTCCCGTTTCTAAATCCAGCATAGGTTGAGCCTTCATTGATATTCCTTGCAAAACAATCAGGAATAAAAGAGGTAGCTTGTATAACAAGTGATTCATTTTTGATTTTTATAATTTCTTGATATACAAATTACCTGTTTATCAGTTTTTCTTTAAAAAATAAATAACACTGATAAAGAAAACTAACTGCCTTTATTAAATGCAAACCAACCCTATTCTCCTTTAAGTTTTCTAGTCTTTTTGGGAGTAGTTGGAGGTAAGTCTTTAATTACTTTTAAAAGGTTGGATTCTTTGTCGAGTTCAATATTAACCACTGAACCCTCTATAATATCCCCTTTTAGAATCTCTTCTGCCAATGGATCTTCCAAATACTTTTGTATGGCTCTGTGCAATGGTCGAGCGCCAAATTTGCTGTCAAATCCTTGTTCAGCTATGAATTCTTTTGCTTCTTGTGACAATTCTATTTTATAACCCAAATCTTCAATGCGTTTCAACATTTTCTTCATTTGAATCTCCAAAATATTCAATATATCGTGTTTTTCTAAACTGTTGAAAACGATAATATCATCAATACGATTTAAAAACTCTGGTGAGAAAAATTTCTTTAAAGCCCCTTCAATCACTTGTTTACTTTCCGACTCGTTGCTGGCTAATTTATTAGTAGTGGCAAAACCAACCCCTGTTCCGAAATCCTTTAACTGACGTGAACCAATGTTAGAAGTCATGATAATAACGGTATTTCTGAAATCAATTTTACGGCCCAAACTGTCTGTTATAAAGCCTTCATCTAATACTTGCAGCATGATATTGAATACATCAGGGTGGGCTTTTTCAACCTCATCAAACAACACAACTGAGTATGGCTTTCTTCTCACTTTCTCGGTCAATAATCCCCCTTCTTCATAACCTACATAACCTGGAGGCGCTCCCACCAATCTGCTTATGGCAAATTTTTCCATAAACTCACTCATGTCTATTCTAATTAAAGCATCATTACTGTCGAACATGTATTCACTTAGTGCCTTTGCCAATTCTGTTTTACCAACACCTGTAGGTCCTAAGAAAATAAACGAGCCTATTGGTTTATTTGGATCCTTAAGTCCCGCTCTTGTTCTTTGAATTGCTTTTGAAAGTTTTTCAATGGCCTTGTCTTGTCCTATGACTCTTTTCTTTAAATCACCTTCCATGGTCAGTAATTTTTTACCTTCACTTTGACCAATTCTCTTAACAGGAATACCTGTCATCATGGCAATTACTTCGGCAACATTGTCTTCTGTAACAGTAAATCTATTGCTACCAGTTTCTTTTTCCCATTCTATTTTTGCAGCATCTAACTGATTGATTAAGTTTTTTTCTTTGTCTCTTAATTTAGCTGCCTCTTCATATTTTTGACTTTTTACAACTGAAATCTTTTCTTGTTTAATCGATTCAATTTGCGTTTCTAAATCAAGAATAACTTTAGGAACATTAATATTGGTAATATGAACTCTTGCACCTACTTCGTCTAATACATCAATGGCTTTGTCTGGCAAATTTCTATCCGTAATGTACCTGTTACTCATTCTAACACAAGCTTCGATGGCTTCGTCAGTATAGGTTACATTGTGGTGATCTTCGTATTTGTCTTTGATATTATGCAATATTTCAATTGACTCTTCAGGAGAAGCAGGTTCAATGATTACCATTTGAAAACGCCTTTCTAAAGCACCATCTTTTTCGATATATTGTCTGTATTCATCCAAAGTAGTAGCACCAATACACTGCACTTCACCTCTTGCCAAAGCAGGTTTAAACATGTTACTAGCATCCAAACTTCCGCTTGCGCCACCGGCACCCACAATGGTGTGAATTTCATCGATAAACAAAATGACATCGTCAGCCTTTTCAAGTTCTGTCATTATAGCTTTCATACGTTCCTCAAACTGACCTCTGTACTTGGTTCCAGCCACTAATGAGGCTAAATCTAACGTTACTACTCTTTTGTTGTAAAGCACACGAGACACTTTTCTTTGAATTATTCTCAATGCTAAGCCTTCAGCAATAGCTGTTTTACCTACACCGGGTTCACCAATTAAGATTGGATTGTTTTTCTTTCTTCTTGATAAAATCTGCGAAACCCTTTCGATTTCTTTTTCTCTTCCAACAATGGGGTCCAATTTACCGTCTTCTGCCAATTTGGTTAAGTCTCTACCAAAATTATCTAAGACAGGTGTGTTTGATTTGGTGTTTTTCTTTTTCAAATCCTCCAACTTTCTGTCCTCCATAGAATCTGCCCCTTCCTCTTCAAACGCATTACTTGGAGGCAATTGGGTTCTTGACCCATCGGAACCTAAACCATCCAATAAAGTTTGTTTAAAAAAATCGTAAGTGATACCATATTGTGACAAAACCTTAGAAGCCACATTGTCTTCATCTCTAAGGATAGCGAGCAAAAGATGTTCAGTACCAATGGTATCTGTTTTAAATATTTTTGCCTCTAAATAGGTGATTTTTAGCGCTTTTTCAGCTTGTTTAGTAAGAGGAATATTTCCCAAATTACTAACATGAGAAGCAGTCCCTCTGATTAAATCTTCAATAGATTTTTTCAATCTAATGACATCTAGTTCAAGAGATTTTAAGGTATTTACAGCAGTTCCTTCCCCTTCTCTGATCATTCCGAGCAACAAATGTTCGGGACCTATATAATCGTGTCCAATTCTAATTGCTTCTTCGCGACTGAATTGAATCACTTCTTTAACGCGTGGTGAAAATTTAGCTTCCATTATTGATTAATAAACAAATTTAATAGTTTGACTTTATATTTTAAAATTAATAATCCCACTATTGATATAAGTGTAGACTATTTTACTCATGTTCCCATAATGATGCCAAATTCCATTCTATAAAATTTATGTGACAGCGCGTCCTGCAAAACGCCAATTTGTCAAATGAACTATTATATGCTATTCAAACAAATTATATCAACAATCAATTAACACCAAAAATGGATAAGATTAATTCAAAATAACTAATTTTTTAATTTAGTTTCGCAAGTATGTTAGAACGTCCAAGTGTAAAACGAAAAAAGACCATAGATTTAACAACACTTGATGCAGGGGGACGTATTCCACCTCAAGCAATGGATTTTGAAGAAGCCATCTTAGGGGCTATTATGTTGGAAAAAGATGCCCTTAGAGATGCAATTGAAGTGTTACAAGGCAAACATTTCTACAATGAAAACAATCGATTTATTTTTGAATCGATGATTGATTTATACAACCTCAATCAGCCTGTTGACATCTTAACTGTTACTGAAAAACTAAAAATTAAAGGGTTATTAGAACTTGTTGGTGGTCCTTTTTATATCGCTAAATTGACCAGTAGAGTTGCCTCTGCCGCAAATATTCAATACCACGCACACATTGTTATTCAAAAATTCATTCAACGTGAATTAATCAGAATTTCTGGAGAAACACTTTCTTCTGCTTTCGATGAAGGCACTGATGCTTTTAAACTCCTAGACGAAACCGAAAAAGATTTGTATGAGGTAAAAAATGATGGAATGAAACGTTCTTATAAAGAAATTTCTAGCATTATTAACGAAGCCATCAGTATCATTGAGGCTAACCACGACAAAAAAGATGGATTAACAGGTATTCCAAGTGGCCTTAAAAATTTAGACGAGATTACTTCAGGCTGGCAAAAATCAGATTTAATTATCTTAGCCGCTAGACCGGGTATGGGAAAAACAGCACTTGCCTTAACTATGCTTAGAAATGCTGCCGTAGATTTCATGAAACCTGTGGCTATTTTCTCACTTGAGATGAGTGCAGCACAATTGGTTACGAGGCTTATCGCTGCCGAAAGTGAAATTTCGAGCGAAAAACTAAAAAAAGGCACTTTGGAAGAACACGAATGGACTCAACTCCACACTAAAATCCAAAAACTTTCTAAAGCACAGATTTTTATTGACGATACCCCATCCCTGCCTATTTTTGAATTTAAAGCAAAATGCCGAAGATTACACAGCAAACACCATATTGAAATGGTGGTAGTCGATTATTTGCAATTAATGCGCGGTGAAGATGTTGGTAAAAACGGAAACAGGGAGCAAGAAATTGGTTCCATTTCAAGAGCGTTGAAAGGATTAGCGAAAGAACTTAATATTCCTATTATTGCCCTTGCACAGTTGAGTCGTGATGTTGAAAAAAGAGCAGGCGACAAAAAACCACAGTTGAGTGACTTAAGGGAATCTGGAAGTATAGAGCAAGATGCCGACATTGTTGGATTTATATGGCGTCCAAACTATTACAAACTGAATGAACCTCAAGTAGGCGACCCTAGCTTAGGAGAAGTTATTATTCAAAAACACAGAAATGGACCTACAGGTGAGGCAAAAGTTCGTTTCCTTGAAAACTTTGCGAAGTTTGTGAACTATGATGAAAACGACATGTCTAATTTTGGTGATTACCATCAAGAACCAACAATGGTTACTTACTCAAGTAAAATAAACACCGACGAAGACCACAGTACTCAAACCGATTTGTATAGCTTGGGAAAATCACAACTTGAAAACCCTTTTTTAGACGAGCAAGACCAACGTGATTTTGGCGCTAATATTTTTGATGATGATGGGGATGACAATCCACACGAGTAAAAAGTAACTAAAGTTTAGATTTTTCTGAATCTGTCAATGATTTTGACTGTTTTAAGTAATTTTTTATGAACTCATAATAGGTATGAGAAGGCTTCAAATTATTGACCAAAAAATATTTGTCTGTATTAACATGTCTTTCTATTTGTACAAACGAAGGCACATTTTCTTCAACAGTAAATCTTAAAAAACGAATTTCAACATCCAATGGTTTGTCTTGAACAGCTTGGTTAAGAATAGGCAAACCTTTTCTTAAATACTCTAATTTTTTGATTGGGTTAGTAGCATGTTTTCCAAGCAGTGTATAGGAAACCCCATGATATGCTTTTTTGATAGCCGTTTCTTGCTTAGCTGTTAGAGTATTTAAATCACTTGCAGATTTAGAAGAAGTCAATGCTTTTTGGAATGAAGTTCTTAGTTCTGAAATTTCATCTACTTGGATGAATGAAAACGAAAAAAAACCAATAAATAAAAAAGAAGCAATCTTTAAATTACAAAACATTGAATTTGAACTTAACATAAGAACGAGCTAATAAAGCAACCTTTTCAGTGTTAGCAACTCTGATTCTTTTTTCTAAAATCTCCGCAGCATTGACACGTTCAATTTTATCAAGCAATCTTAAATAATAGCGATAAGCTGTGTAAACACCAAAACGACAACTTAAAGGAAGTTGTTTAATCCCCTCATAGGCTTTATCAAAATCCGATTTTACTTCTATAATAATTTGGTGTTTAACAGATTCATCGAATTCTGCTAAATTCAAAGTTGGGAAATAGATACGACCTCTGTCTTCAACATCACTTTTAATATCTCGTAAAAAATTAACTTTTTGGAAAGCGGCACCTAATGATCTGGCAGGACTTACCAATTGTTGATATAAACCTTCTTTTTCGTCACAAAACACCTTCAAACACATTAAACCAACCACCTCTGCGCTACCATATATGTAATCATCATATTGACCTCGGTTGTATGTTTGCTTACCTAAGTCTGTTTCCATACTGTTAAAGAAAGGCTCAATTAAATCCTTGCCTATCCCAAATTGATTGGCTGCTTTTTGGAAAGAATGTAAGATTGGATTAAGGCTGATTCCTTTTTCTATCGCTTTGTAGGTATCCGCTTTGAATTCAGCAAGCAATTCTGCTTTATCTTCTCTGTCAAATGTATCGACAATCTCATCTGCTAGTCGCACAAAACCATAAATACCATAAATAGCCCAACGATGGCTTTTACTTATCATGTTAATCCCTAATGAAAAGGATGTGCTATAATTGTTGGTAGTTTTTTTACTACAATCAATGGAAGTTTTTTCGTAAATCTCAAACATATTACTTTAATATTTAAACAAGAATAATTTTAAAAAGTTTTATAACTGACTCAATTTTAGCATTTTTTCAATTTCCCCAGCTACAATTTGCCCACTTATAATGGCAGGTGGCACACCAGGTCCGGGAACAGTTAACTGACCAGTATAAAATAGATTTTTAACCTTTTTAGATTTTATTTTGGGTTTCAAAAAAGCCGTTTGCATTAATGTATTTGCCAATCCATAAGCATTTCCTTTGTATGAGTTGTAATCTTTTTCGAAATCATTCATTGCAAAAGACCTTTTTACAACAATGTGTTCATTGATATTAACGCCACTTTTCTCTTTGAGACGCTTAGCCATGGTTTGAAAATATTGCTCTCTTAATTCTTCAGAATCCTTTAATCCCGGGGCTAATGGAATTAAGAAAAATAGGTTTTCAAATCCCTCTGGCGCACACGAAACATCCGATTTACTTGAAACACACAAATAAAACAAAGGCTTACTTGGCCATTTAGGTTCTTTGTAAATTTCAATAGCATGTTGCTCAAAATCTTCATCAAAAAACAAGTTGTGATGTAATACTTCTTTAAGTTTTGTATTGATACCAATGTAGTACAACAAAGAGCTTGGGGACATCGTTCTTGACTCCCAATATTGTTCATCATACACACGGTGTTGCTTATCTAAAAGCGTTTGTTCTGTAAAATGATAATCACTTCCTGCAACAACAATGTCTGCTTCATAAAACTCATCTCCAACTTCCACTCCTACAGTTTTTGAATTCTCAACACGAATATGAGTAACTGCTTTATTAAGCAAAATAGTAACCCCTTGACTTTTTGCAACACTTGCAAATGCTTCTGAAATTTGAACCATCCCTTTTTTAGGAAACCAAGTTCCTTTAACCAAATCCGCATAATTCATCATACTATACATGGCAGGTGTATTGTCTGGGGTTGACCCTAAAAACAAAACAGGGAACTCGAGTAAACTCACCAATAATGGATTTTTAAACTCTTTTCTTACCGCTTTTCTTAATGAAGAAAACAAACTAAGTTGGAATGATTTGATGATTAAACGGGGTTCTACAAATTCAAAGATGGAATCAGACAACCTGTTAACATAATCTGACATGGCAGTATGGTACTTATATTCAGCATCTTTCAAAAATGCTCTTAATTTAACCCCACTTCCTTTTTCCCTTTTTTCAAACTCATTAACCAATTCATCTAAGCTTGCTGGAATATCAATTTGTTCATTATTGGTAAAATAGATGCGGTAAGCAGGGTCTAGCCTTAGCAATTCGTAAAAATCAGAAACTTTGTATCCAAAATCCTTGAAAAAATTTTCAAACACTTCGGGCATCCAATACCAACTTGGACCCATATCAAATGTAAATCCCTCTGTTTCCCATTTTCGACAACGACCTCCAACTTGGTCATTTTTTTCCAACAAAGTAACCTGATGACCTTGTTTTGCCAAATAAGAGGCACTTGTCAGTCCCGCAAATCCACTTCCTATAACGACTATTTTTTTACTCATTTTTGTTTATGCTTAAATTTATTAAGATACTTTTTGCTTACAAACAAAAATCCAAAAGCTTCAGCACCCTCTTTCGAAGAAACTTTATGATGGATTTTGTGCGCAAACCGCATGGCTTGAAAATAGGCGTTGTTTGTTCTTTTTAACAAAGGTAATCTTTGGTGAACAAACACATCGTGAACTAAAAAATAAGCTAAACCGTATAATAAAATTCCAATACCTAAATAAAACTTCCAATCTATATCACCCCAAGATCCGCTAATCATAAGCCCAGCTGATACAAAGGCAAAAACAATTCCGAACAAATCATTCTTTTCGAATTTCCCCTTGCGAGGCTCATGGTGACTCTTGTGCCATGACCACATAAATCCATGCATTATATATTTATGAGTAAACCAAGCTACCCCTTCCATTAACAAAAATCCCAATAATATAATTAAACTATTTAATATGAATGACATGACTACAAAGATGACAATTAAATATTAATTTTGTTTGAACTTTTTACAAATAAATTTCACAACAAAATAAACCCTCTTTTAAAAAAAAGTACTTAAATTTCATAATTAAAATCAAGTTAAAATCTTTAAATTTATTTTAAACACATTCCAACTATTTTAAAAAAAACGCCTTCTTCATTTTTTTTAATAATCATAGCAATTGCAGTCCTTAGCGCTATAAGTCTTTTTTTATTTTACAAATAAAAAAGCAATTACAAGCACAACAAAATAATTTAAATTCAACGACATTCGCTCAATAAATTGAGCGAATAGACCCCGTTAAAAATTGAATTTTCAAACAACAAAAGAGAAAGTAACTCGGTTCTTAAAGACACATGCATTAAACTAAATACAAAAATTCAGTCATTATTAAATCAAATTCTAACTCAATTAAAAGCTTTTCAGAAAAAAATGATAATAACAACAAAGACAATCGCAGGACCAAAAACCTTAAGTGCCCTTTTGAACAGTTAACAAATGGGATTCTAGACCCTAAAAGAAGTAGTGAAGTTTTAGGAATTGAGGATGAATAATAAAATGAAAATGGATAATTCCATCTTTAATTTACGTTAATCCAATACCACAAACTTTTTAGTCAATACAAGCCCCTCTTTATTTACAATTGCAGTATATACTCCTTTTGCCAAATTGGTAACTTGAATATCTTCACTGTTAGATTGACCTTCACGTTTGTATACTTCCTTACCCGTTACATCAACTATTTTCACTTGAAACAATCCATTATTGACTGATTCTATGTGTAAATTAACTTCATTATGTGCTGGATTTGGGAAAACAAAAAGTTCCATTGATTGACCTAAATCAGGCTCATCAGTTGACATAGAATATGAACTTGTGAAGTTGTAAATATGTTTAGTCCCAAAATCTGAAAGGAAATTTTTCAGCATGGCATTATTAGACAAACGTCTTAGTTGAATATAACCGGCACCATCGCCAGAATTAGCCCACCATTCTAAACCATCTTCATTCAATGGATTACTGCTTGGACCTTGACCCTCATCAGAAAACTCGAATGAATAACACACATTGTTATCCAAATAAACGGTATCTCTGTAAGTGGTATTAGGAGCAAAACCAGATTTATTACGAATTACTTTACCCCAAGCATCCTTAATGGTATATGAATTTTCTGATGGGGCATTATTTGTTTTTAACAAAACAACAATAGCATTTGGAGTTACAGGTGCATTTGCAATAGTACTATACGCAATATTATCCTTTCGATATTCGTCCTCTTGGCTATTTACTTTGGTAATATTAACCACAAATTGATTACTAGCACCAGTCCAATTGTAAACAGCTTCCAAAGTTAAAACTTGAGTCTCAAATGGTTTAATATTACAAGGTACCCATATTTTTTGCAATGATCCTCCAACTTTACCATACTCAAAATCTAAAGAAGTAATGGTTTCCTTACCCATATTTTTTACTCTAATGATTGGCGCTCCGCAAGTAGGATTCAATCTGGAGCTTTCATATTCTGTAGATGGAGAAAGTATTCTATCTACACTTGCATCAAATTGTTTTTGATTGTTTTTATAGAAAAATGCGTAAGAAGAAATAGAATAATCGGCACTACCACCGGTAGTATTGGTATATGCTTCCATATTAAAAGAGAATGTATGATTGGAACCTGATGCAGTTGGCAAATAAACATGATCAGCATATACAGGAGCACCAGGACACCAACCTGCTCGGTCATAAACCCATGTTCCAGCTTGTGGGAATAAGCTGTTAAAACCACAATCATCTCTCCAAACATTTTTTTCCGAAACCACTTGTCCATCTAATTTAAGGGTTCTTTTTTTAGAACAAAATTCAGCACAATTTTGCTGTTGGTCCATACCATGACCCGTTTGAAGTGTCATTAAATCTGTAAAATCTGCTCCTACAGGAATTTGAAATGACTTATCAGGCATTGTACTTTCGAATGTTCTATTAGGATTTCCATAAGGAGCATTTAAACTATGAAAACGAGTGTAACCCATAGGTGTAAGTGCTGGTTCTCCTTTTACGAAATTAAAATCCAAAGTTACAGTCCAACCTCTGTCTGTGTTTGACTCATAGCCAGAATGTTTGTATAAAATTTGAACTGAATCATGTAAAATATCTGAAAATTCAGTCACATCAAAGATCCAACCATGTTTCCAATTTTGACTACTGTTCCAATAAAAACCATAAGGCGTAACAAATCTTGCCAATTCATAATGCAAACTATCGCCATTAACTCCTCCTTTTTTACCGATATAAATATGGTTTAAATAATCCCATTCGCCACATCTTAAACCGGGTGCACAACCAAATTCTAAATACAAATAAACTTTACGATATGAAACATCCTTTGCAGGAAAAGTACCCCAAGAAGAATAATAAGTATGCCCAACCGAAGGATTGGTTTTAATTACCACTTTGTTGTGGGTATTTACCTTAATGGTATCTTGTGCAGATGATTTAAAAAAACAAAATAGAAATGATAATGAAAGTATAAAATATTTTACCATGTTATTAAATTAATCTTCAAACATAATAAAAAAATAAAAATTAAACTCTACTTAATTTCCCAACTGCTCGAAGATTTGAGTAATTTACTGAATGCCAATTCCTTATTTTCAATTTTACTGTCAACAATTTGTTGCTTCATAACCTCATTAAAAACAGGTTTATTTTCAGCAGCATATATTACACCAAAAGGACGCGGGAAATGGTCTTTTTCAAAAAACTGAGAGAGTATATGTGCTTTAATTAAATCTTGTTCATCGTGTATCCACAAATCATCTTTATCAACCTCATCTAACTCAACAATTATGGGAGTAAGTCCCTTTAATATGATACCCTTAGTTCCTTCTGCAAACACAAGAGGCTGCCCGTGGGTTAAAAACAAAGTTGTTTCGGGCTTGCTTCCTTTAGCTGTAAATACATCAAAAGCACCATCGTTAAATACATTGCAATTCTGATAAATTTCTACCAATGAAGTTCCTTTGTGAAAATAGGCTCTTTTATACATTAATTGTTGATGTTTTAAGTCCCTGTCCATCGTTCGGGACACAAAAGTTGCTCCAGCTCCTAATGCTAAAGCCAAAGGATTAAAAGGGCTGTCGGCAACTCCCATAGGTGATGATTTGGTAATTTGCCCAACATGACTGGTTGGAGAAAACTGACCTTTGGTTAACCCATAGATTTCATTGTTAAACAATAAAATATTGATATCAGGATTTCTTCTGAGTGTGTGTATCAAATGATTGCCACCTATACTCAAACTATCGCCATCGCCTGTTATCATCCAAACACTAAGTTCGGGATTGGCTAATTTGACACCTGTTGCAATAGCAGCTGCCCTTCCGTGTATGGAATGCATGCCATAAGTATCCATGTAATATGGGAAACGTGATGAACAACCTATTCCAGATATAAAAACAAATTGATGCTTAGGAACCCCAAGTTCAGGCAATACATTTTGAACACTTTTCAAAATGGCATAATCACCACAACCGGGACACCATCTCACTTCTTGGTCGGTCTCTAAATCCTTTGATGTAAAAAAAGGGGATTGGATTTCTGTTAATTCCATTTTGTTAAATATGTTGTTTGATGGTTTCTTTAATTTCAAGTAAACTGAAAGGTTGACCTTGAATTTTATTGATACCTATAGCATCTATCAAAAATTGTTCTCGTATTAATTTTATCAATTGACCGTTGTTTAATTCAGCCACAAATACACGTTTAAATGGTTTAAGTTTTTCGTGAAAATTTAACGGAAGAGGATTGATGTATTTTAAATGCAATTGCGCCACATTCAACCCTTCTGCCTTTAATTCAGTAACAGCTGTAAAAATACTTCCATAAGTACTTCCCCAACCGATAACCAAACAATCTGAATTTTCATCTCCTTGATCATACTCTATCAGAGGAATTTGGTGTGCTACATTGGCTACTTTCTGTGCCCTAATTTTTACCATTAACTCATGGTTAGCTCCTTCATAACTGATATTACCTGTTATATTTTCTTTTTCCAGACCGCCTATTCTGTGGGTCATACCTTCAGAACCTGGAATAGCGTGAAAACGTGACAGGTTTTCCTCTCTTTGGTATGGTCTGTAAACGTCCCCTTCTTTTACTTGCGTAATAAAATGCGACTGTATTTCAGGCAATTCATCCAATTGTTTTATTTTCCATGGTTGAGCACCATTGGCAATATAACCATCACTCAAAAACATTACAGGCACTGTATGTTCTAATGAAATCTTGACTGCCATAAAGGCCATTTCATAACAATCTGAAGGCGATGAAGCGGCAATTACAACAAGAGGACACTCCCCATTTCTTCCGTATAAAGCTTGTAACAAATCCGATTGTTCGGTTTTAGTCGGCAAACCAGTTGATGGGCCTCCCCTTTGAATATTACAAATAACCAATGGAAGTTCTAGCATTGTTGCCAATCCGATAGCTTCTGTTTTAAGAGCAATTCCTGGGCCTGAACTAGTGGTAATACCAATATGACCTGCATACGAAGCTCCTATTGCAGCACATACACCTGCTATTTCATCTTCCGCTTGAAAAGTCATTACACCATATCCTTTGTGCTTGGATAATTCGTGCAAAATGTCTGAAGCCGGTGTTATGGGATAAGACCCTAAAAACAAGGGAATATTTGATTTTACAGAAGCAGCAAGCAACCCTAAAGCAGTGGCTTGGTTTCCATTAATACTTCTGTAAAGTCCTGCCGGAGTTTCGGCGGCATCGATTTGGTATTGACTACTGAATAGTTCTGATGTTTCACTGAAAAAATAACCTGCTTGAAGCGCTTTGATATTCGCGTTCATCAAACCCTCATTCTTAGAAAATCTTTTTTCAATAAACTGAATAGTATTTTGAATATCTCTATCGAATAACCAATAAACCATTCCTAACACAAACATATTTTTACATCTTTCTGACTCCTTATTTCCTAAGTTAAATTCAGAAACTGCCTTTTTGGTTAATTGAGTAATATCGACTTCGTAAACCGTAAAATTATCCAAACTACCATTGGTAAGAGGATGGTCATTTTCCGAAATACCAGCCAAACGTAGATTACGTGAATCAAAACCATCTTTATTGACAATGATTATGCCATTTGGTTTTAATAATTTGATATTAACTTTCAAAGCAGCCGCATTGAGCGCTACTAATACGTCGTATGAGTCGCCGGGGGTTAGAACCGACTCACTACTGAAATGAATTTGATAACCAGAAACACCTGGCAAGGTACCTATTGGCGCTCTAATTTCTGCGGGGAAATCGGGAAAAGTAGCAATATCGTTTCCAAACAATGCATTTGTTTCGGCAAACTGTGTACCAGTCAACTGAACACCATCTCCACTATCTCCTGCAAACTTTACAACGATATTCTTGTATGAATGATTGGATTGCACAAAATAAAATTAAGAGTTCAAAATTAGTAAAATAAACGATTATTCTATGTGATAAAAATCACAATAGAACAAATAAAGGGCTTTACTTCTGTCTTAAAACCTCTATTTGGTCGGCAATCTTTTCTGCTTCTACCCTTACAGCATCTGATTGAGTTCTGTTTATCAATGACAAACGGTGAGATTCTTTGAGTAATGCTTGGTATTTTTCCATTAGCACTTCTAATTCAGATTTCTTTTTGAAAAGATTTTTAAACATAATACTCTAACAACCGAATGTCAATAAAGTTTGTCATGGGCTTGTTTCTTGAGAGTAAATTGAAAAATATTGGTAAGACTTTCCTATAAAAAAGGAATTTTTGCCACTTTAGCTTTCAGGCTTTTATCTCTGATTTCTATGAATATTTCGTTATCTGTATTGGCATGAGAAATAGCAACATAACCCATTCCGATGGCTTTACCCAAACTTGGAGATTGAGTACCTGAGGTTACTTCACCTATCACATTACCTTCTGCATCTTTAATTACATAATGCTGACGAGGAATTCCTCTGTCTATCATTTCAAAACCAACTAATTTCTTAGTAACACCGTTGTCTTTTAATGATTTGTGGTAGGCACTGTTTACAAAATCTTTAGTAAATTTAGTAATCCAACCCAAACCAGCTTCAATTGGCGAAGTAGTATCGTCTATATCATTTCCATATAAACAAAATCCTTTTTCAAGTCTTAATGTATCTCTGCAACCTAAACCACAAGGAAGAATATCAAATTCCTCTCCAGCTTCAAAAACAGCATCCCAAAGTGCTTTTGCATCTTTGTTCAAAACGTATAATTCAAAACCACCTGCACCAGTGTAGCCTGTGTTTGATATAATAATATCATCTATACCGGCCATACTTCCTGTTTTAAATGAATAATAAGGCATAGTAGAAAGGTCAACCTCTGTTAACTTTTGTAATACTTTAATTGCATTAGGCCCTTGAACGGCTAACAAACTTAATTGATTACTGATGTCTTCCATTTGCACACCAAAAGTATTGTGAGATGAAATCCAATCCCAATCTTTTTTAATATTTGAGGCATTTACTACTAAGTAATATTCTGTTTCACTGTATCTGTAAACCAATAAATCATCAACAATTCCTCCGGTGTTGTTAGGCAAACAGCTGTATTGAACTTTACCATCAGTTAATTTTGATGCATCATTACTGGTCACCAATTGGATTAAATCTAACGCTTTGTCGCCTTTAAGAACAAATTCACCCATGTGGGAAACATCAAAAACGCCAACACTATTTCTTACAGCATGGTGTTCTTGTATTAAATTGCTGTATTGTACAGGCATATTAAAACCTGCAAAAGGCACCATTTTACCCCCTAAGGAAATGTGCAAATCATTTAGTTCAACCGACTGTAAAGCTTGATTATTGTCCATATTATTTAAAGGCTCAAAGTTAGAACTAATTTAAAACTTTTCAAGTGTTTTGTAAAAAAGGTCTTACAATTTAACCCTTTAGCACTTCTTTAACAAGTTAGACACGTTAACATCTCTGTTTAACATTGTCCATAAATCGCTGATTGCCACACGTTCCTGTGTCATAGTATCTCTATTCCGAATGGTAACAGTATTGTTTTCCATAGTATCATAATCTACTGTAATACAAAAAGGAGTACCAATGGCATCGTTTCTTCTGTATCTTTTTCCTATAGCATCTTTAGCTTCTGTAGCAACATTAAAATCGTATTTCAATAAATTTACTATCTCGTCTGCTTTTTCGGGCAGGCCATCCTTGTTCACCAGTGGCAAAATTGCAGCTTTTATTGGTGCAAGTGCATAAGGAATAGACAAAACAACCCTTGATGTTCCATCTTCTAGTTTTTCTTCCTTGTAAGCCTGTGACATTACGGCCAAAAACAAACGGTCTAACCCTATAGACGTTTCAACAACATACGGCACATAACTTTCATTTAATTCAGGATCAAAATACTGCAACTTTTTACCTGAAAAAGATTCATGTTTTTTTAAGTCAAAATCGGTACGACTGTGGATACCCTCAAGCTCCTTAAACCCAAAGGGGAACTCAAATTCAATATCACAAGCCGCATTGGCGTAGTGTGCCAATTTAAGGTGGTCGTGGAACTTGTGTTTATTTTCGCCCAAACCTAAAGCCTGATGCCATTTCATTCGGGTATTTTTCCAATAATTATACCACTCCATTTCTGTACCTGGGCGAACAAAAAACTGCATTTCCATTTGCTCAAATTCTCTCATTCTGAAAATAAATTGCCTTGCTACAATTTCATTTCTGAAAGCTTTTCCTGTTTGTGCTATTCCAAAAGGAATTTTCATTCTTCCTGTTTTTTGTACATTCAAATAATTAACAAAAATCCCTTGAGCTGTTTCAGGTCTTAAATAAATGGTATTGGCATCTTCCGATAATGACCCTATTTGAGTTGAAAACATTAAATTAAACTGTCTCACTTCTGTCCAATTTTTAGTCCCTGAAATAGGACAAGCAATTTCACAATCAATAATTATTTGTCTTACTTCTTCTAAATTATTTTGTTCCAAGGCCTCTTTGAATCTAGCCTCAATTTGAGCAGCCTTATTGCTTGACTCCAAAACCCTAGTATTGGTTTGTCTGTATAAAACCTCATCAAAAGATTCTCCAAACTTAGCTTTAGCTTTCTCCACTTCTTTGTCTGCTTTTGCATTAACTTTGGCTATATAATCTTCAATTAACACATCGGCCCTATATCTCTTTTTACTGTCTTTATTATCAATTAATGGATCATTGAAAGCATCTACGTGTCCACTCGCTTTCCATGTAGTAGGATGCATAAAAATAGCGGCATCTATACCCACAATATTGGCATGCATTTGAACCATACTTTTCCACCAAAAATCCCTTAAATTCTTTTTTAACTCAACCCCAAGTTGACCATAATCATAAACGGCGCTTAATCCATCATAAATTTCACTTGACTGAAAAATAAAACCATACTCCTTAGAGTGAGATATCACATTTTTAAATAATTCTTCTTGATTCATTTGAGTTTGCAAAGATATTAAAAAATAAACGCGAGAATCGACTAATTAAAAAATCAATAAAACACGATTTGTCGTCTTTTTTGTTGAATTAATCTGTTCGTAATCAAACCTTTTTGATTTTTATGTGTTATTTGCACATCCTTATGAAACTCCGACTTATTTTTACCTGTTTCGTCCTTTTTATTACCAATACTGTTTTTTCACAAACCAAATATTCCCTTAGTGGCTATGTTAAAGACACTACAAATGGTGAAGTTTTAGCAAATTGCAATATTTATACAGAAGACAAGAAAAACGGCACCCAATCAAACAATTATGGCTTTTACTCCATTAGTTTAAATCAGGGTATCAATAAAATTTATTTTAGTTTTATTGGCTATAACACTTATGAACTAACCATTGACATTAAGAAAAACGAAACTCGAAATATTGAACTTTCTAGAAGTGAAACTGAAATAACAGGAGTAACATTAAGTAAGAAAAGAAAAGACAATCAAGTTGAGAAAATTGAGATGAGTACCAATAATTTAAACATTACTCAAATCAAAAAAATCCCTGCATTATTGGGAGAAGTTGACATCGTAAAATCAGTTCAACTTTTACCCGGGGTTAGTACCGTTGGTGAAGGTGCCACAGGTTTCAATGTAAGAGGTGGGGCTATTGATCAAAACTTAATTCTATTAGACGAAGCACCTGTATTTAACAGCTCTCACTTGTTTGGATTTTTCTCTGTTTTTAATCCCGATGCTGTTAAGGATGTTAAGTTAATAAAAGGGGGTATGCCTGCTCAATATGGTGGCAGAGCTTCTTCTACACTTGACGTTAGAATGAAAGAAGGCAACAACAAAAAATTTGCTGTAAATGGTGGAGTTGGATTAATCTTTAGCAGATTGTCTCTTGAAGGCCCTTTATTCAAAAATAATGAAAAACGAAAAAACAAAACATCCTTTATAGTGGCTGGCAGAAGAAGTTATATTGACGTCCTTGCAAAACCTTTTTTACGCAATAACGAAAATTTAAAAGATGCTGTTTTTTATTTCTATGACTTTACTGGTAAAATCAACCATACTATAAATGATAATAACAAAATATTTTTCTCAACGTATATTGGTAGAGATGCCTTTGGGGTTCCCGGCGCAAAATTTGATTGGGGAAACAGCACCGCAACTTTCCGTTGGAATCATCTTTTTTCGAGAAAATTGTTTAGTAACTTTACTTTCTATTACAGCAAGTATGACTATCAATTGGGTTTTGGAAACGGCACTAACACATTTAATTGGAAGTCTAATATTATTAATTACAGTGGTAAAACTGATTTTACCTATTATCATTCGCCAAAATCAGTGATTCAATTTGGGCTAATAAGCACGTATTATATTTTTAAGCCTGGGGATGCAATATCCAAAGACCAAGGCTCTACTATTCAATTTGGACTCCCCAACAAATATGCTTTAGAAAATGGTTTTTATATTGAGAACGAACAAAAATTTAATCCATCCCTTACGATTCGTTATGGTATTCGCTTTTCAAATTTCAACTACCTTGGCAATGGTACTGCTTTGATATTAGACAGACCAAACCCTACTGAACGCGCAAATGTAATTGAACGAAAAGAATTTGGGAAAAACGAAATTATTCAATCTTACAATATCCCTGAACCAAGATTTTCTGCTAATTACAAATTGAACAAACTAAGTTCAGTTAAATTAAGTTACAACCGCTTGTCACAATTTTTACATTTAATATCCAATACAGCGGCAAGTGTTCCTTTGGATGTTTGGACACCATCTACCAACAATGTAAAACCTCAGATTGCAGATCAAATTGCAGTAGGTTATTTCAAGAACATAGGTAAAAACATTGATTATGAATTATCAGCTGAAGTTTTTTATAAAGAGCTTCAAAACCAAATAGATTATATTGATGGGGCAGAACTATTGCTAAACAATCAATTGGAAGCTGATTTATTAAACGGTAAAGGAAGGGCTTATGGCTTGGAATTATATTTCAAAAAAAATGTAGGTAAATTAACGGGTTGGGTAAGTTATACTTTATCAAAATCAGAACGAAGAGTCGAGGGCATTAGTTTGGACCAATGGTATCCAAATAGGTTCGATAGAAGACACAATGCAAACGTTACCGGTTCATATGAGTTTAACAACAAATGGAGCGCTTCTGCAAGTTTTGTATTTGGAACAGGCACTCCAACAAATTTACCAAATACTAAATTCTCATTCCAAGGTATTACAGGCATTCCTCACAACGCAGACGGACTGAGAAACAGTGTTTACATAAAACCATTTCACCGTTTAGATATTTCTGCGACTTACGTTCACAAAAAAACAAACAAATGGGAAAGTAATTGGGTGTTTGGTGTTTATAACGTTTACAACCGTAGAAATCCTTTCTCCTATTTTTCACAACCTAATCCTGACGTAAACAATCAAACACAATTGATTCGTTATTCAATCATTGGCAACTTCATCCCTTCAGTATCTTGGAACTTTAAATTTTAATACAATGACAAAAAACACATTATATCTTTTACTTACCGTATTTACATTCTTAATAAGCGCTTGCGAAGACCCGATTGACTTAGACTTAGGTGCACCTGTTTCTCAAGTGGTAATTGATGCCGTAATTAACCAAACCACAGATACTCAATGGATATACGTGAGTAAATCGAGTGCATACTTAAACAATAACAATGCTAGCTCTTACGAATTGGATACTATTGGGATCGTTGATACAAGCAACTTCACTTTTTACCAATTTACTTCACAAAATAATGGTAAATACTTTTTTGTACCACCTGCTGCAAACACTTTTAAATATGGACAAACCTACCAACTTCTTATCCGTGACAAAGGCAATACTTTTGTATCTCAAAGCAAACTAAACTCTCCAACTAATATAGATTCACTGACTGTAAAGTACGAAAAAAATGGTCCTTTTGGGGGCAACGAAGGCAACTACATTACATTGTGGGCAAAAGACAAAATTGGTGTAGGCGACTTTTATTGGTTTAAATTGTACCGCAATGACTCCCTTCAATCAAAAGCTTCGGATATTAGAATAGCTGTTGATAATTCAACTTCTCAAGGAGGCAATGGTGACGGCAATTTATTCATTATCCCTATCCGTCAAAATTTTTCGAGCCGTCCTTATAAAACAGGCGAAACTGCCAGAATTGAAATATTAAGCATCAATCCTGAAATGTATATATACCTTAATCTTATTCAGGTTCAATTACAAAACGTGGGGTTATTTGCAGTTCCTCCAACCAATGTTCCTACTAATATCATCTGCATTAACAATCCCAATCAGAAAGTTTTAGGCTTTTTTAGCATGGTTGGAAAAGTGAGTTCAGAAGAAATTACAATTCGTTAATGACGCAATTAAATAAATTCCATTAACTTCGCCATTTGTAAATAATGGAAGATTTTTTGGACATCATTGTATGGTTTTTCGTTGCTTCGGTTAAGTTTGTAATCGCTGTTACTAAATTACTTGTTATTTCAAATAGAGCATGGTATTGGGATATGCTTATTGTAATGGCCGGTGGTACATTCGGCGTATTGGTTTTCACATTTTTAGGTGCTGCTATTTCTAAAAAACTAGAGAATTACAATTTCTTTAAAATGAAACGAAGTAAATTGCGCAAACTTATCAAAATCAAAAATGGTTATGGATTGATTGGTATCGCTTTTATTACACCTGTTATTATCAGCATACCTGTAGGATGCATCATAAGTTCTGCTTTTGAAAACGACAGAAACAGAGTTTTACGTTTACAGATTTCTTCTGTATTAATTTGGAGTTTAGTTTTATTTACTGCAAAAGGATTTTTGAAAATTCAAATTGTTCCTTAATAGAATTATGGAAGAAAAAGGAAAATTAATATTAGTTCCTACACCGATCGGGAATTTAAAGGACATAACACTTAGAGCCCTAGAAACCCTTCAGAATTGCGACATAATTTTAGCAGAAGATACCCGAAATACTGGTCAACTACTAAAACACTATAGCATTGATAAACCCATGCAAAGTTATCATGCGCACAATGAACACGACAAGTACAAAGACGTTATTCATCAGCTCAATGCGGGCAAAACAATGGCTATGGTTACCGATGCGGGTACTCCCGGCATCAGTGACCCCGGTTTTTTGATTGTTAGGGCTTGTATCGAAGAAAATATTAAAGTGGAATGTTTACCTGGAGCAACGGCTCTTATACCAGCATTAGTAAAAAGTGGAATGCCTACCGACCGTTTTATTTTTGAAGGATTTATACCAGTCAAAAAAGGCCGAAAAACCAGATTAGAGCAAATGAAACTTGAGTACAGAACTATTGTAATGTACGAGAGTCCATACAAACTCCTAACCACATTAAAGGATTTAGCCTTAGCACTTGGAGAAGATAGAAAAGTGGCCATTTCGCGTGAGTTAAGCAAACTATTTGAAGAAACTTTTTATGGTTCTCTTAAAGAAGCACAACTTCATTTTACTAAAAAAGCTCCTAAAGGAGAATTTGTAATTGTAATTCAAGGAAATAATGATGAAACCAATTAAACCCATTTATCTTTCGCTACTAAGCGGTTTACTTTTATACATCGCTTGGCCCCCTTTTTATACTTATTTCATCTTATTAATCGGGTTTGTTCCTTTACTTTTAATTCACGAACAATTAAAAAACTCGAAAAAAAAACACCTTAAATTTTGGGCTTGGAGTTATTTAAGTCTGTTTATCTTTAATGTAGGTTCCACTTGGTGGGTGTGGAATGCCAGTGATAGCGGTGCTGTCATTATGCTTATTTTGAATTCTTTAATTTTAAGCATTCCTTTTTTCCTTTTTTCATTAACACAATATACACTTCCTAAAACAGGCTATCAATCTTTGGTTTTTTACTATTTAGCCATGGAGTATTTCCATTTCAACTGGAGTGCAAGTTGGCCTTGGTTAACTTTGGGAAAAGGTTTGGCTAGAGGAAGTGAGTTCATACAATGGTATGAATTTACAGGCGAAATGGGTGGCACTTTACTGATACTAATTGCCAACATAATGTTTGCAAAAGTATTCATTAGCAAAGTCTACAAAAACAGTTGGCAAGTATTGGCATTATTAGGATTTACAATTGGTTTATCATACGCTATTTCTTTTAGCCGTTTTAGTATAGAGAAAGGTGCAGGTATCCATTGTGTGGTGGTTCAACCCAATATTGACCCTTACGAAGAAAAATTCGAGTCAGGTTCGCGTTACTTGTCTCCTGAGGAACAAATCAATCAAGGCATAAACATTGCCAAACCACTCATAAAACCTAAAACACGTTTACTAATTTTCCCTGAAACAGCCATTGTAGGATACAATAATATTCATCAAATTAACGAGAGTCCTAATTTAAATTCAATTAAACAATTAACCGATTCTAATTCCTTAATGATAATTTCTGGAGCCGAATCATACGAAACTTATGATGGCGAAAAAAAACGTCCTACTATTTCTGCACGCTATGAAGAAGACTCTGAATTGTGGTGGGATGCCTACAATACCGCTTTAAGTTTTAAAGAAGGCAAGGTCAGTGAATATTACCACAAATCGAAATTAGTTCCAGGTGTAGAAAAAATGCCTATTAGTTTTTTAGAACAATTAAGCATTGATTTGGGAGGAACATCCGGCAGTTTAGGAACAAGCAAAAAACCTGTTAACTTTCAGCTTGACAGCAATTATTCAATTAGTCCACTTATTTGTTATGAGTCAGTATATGGGGATTATGTTGCGGACTTTGTAAGACAAGGCGCTAATATGCTTGCTGTAATTACCAACGATGCTTGGTGGGGTAATACGGACGGCCACAAACAGCATTTACTTTTTGGCGCTATAAGATGTATTGAAACACGAAAAGAAATGGTTCGAAGCGCAAACACAGGCATTTCAGCTAAAATCAATAAATTCGGGAAAATTACGACTCAAACAAATTACAATGAATTAACTGCTTTTGAGTGCAATATTAGACCCAACAACATCCAGACCTTTTATGTTAAATACGGTAATATTTTAGGGAAAATGGCTTCATTTATTGCCATTGCTTTGTTGCTTGGCACCTTGGTAAAATCAGTCGCAAAAAAAGGCTATTAAAAAATAATAGCCTTTTTGAAATACATAATTAATGTGAATTAATCGTGCTGATGTCCACCTGGACCGTGCACATGACCGTGACTTATTTCTTCACCTGTAGCTTCTCTTACTTCCAAAACTTCGCCTGTAAAATGCAAATCTTGACCAGCCAAAGGGTGATTAACATCCACCGTTACAGTAGTTTCATTAATCGCTAAAACTGTGGCAGGGACCATTCTACCTTCTTGGTCTTGAAGAGGGATTACGTTACCTAAAGCAACTTCTTCCATTAATTCACCGTCTTTTTTAAACATTTCTTGATCTAAATCAATAATAGCTTCATCGGTACGCTCACCATAAGCATCTATTGCAGCAATACCAAAAGAAAATGTATCCCCAGCATTTAAACCGATTACGTTATTTTCGAAATCAGGTATCATTTGACCCACACCACTCATAAAAGTTAGCGGTTGTTTTCCTGCCGAAGATTCGATTGATTCACCCGCTTCGTTGTCCTTAAATAAGTTGTAATGTAAGGTAATTACTTTGTATTGCATATCTGTTTGTTAATAAAATTTTTTCAAAATTACGCTAAATATTAAGGATAAAAAAATAGATGGAATTTATTTATTATGTTACTCCATAGGACTTATTTAAGTAAGAATTAAACCAAACCAATAAAGACTTTTTGACACCAATATTGGTCTTGACTTGACCAAGAACTTTTATTTTCAATTATTAATAATGGCAATAAATTTAATGGAACTGTAAACGTTTTAATCCTGCTTTTGCTTTTTGATTGATGGTTTGTGTGTATTCTTGATTGGCTTTAAATTCATTTTTAGCCTTTAAATAATACAATTGTGCTGCTTTTATATCCTTGCGCTCTTCGTACAATTGTGCAATAAATACAGAGGAATAAGCTGCATAATAATAAGGCAAATGTTTACCTTCTTGAACAACCAATAAATATTGTTTAATAGCATAAATAGACTGATTAGTTTCCTGTAACAACCTAGCTTTTCGGTAATTGTATTCAAGTTTGTGTTTAATATGCCCCAATTGCTGCACTTCTACCTGTTGCCACAATTTCCAAGCTTTATCATAATACTTACCATCAAAGGTTAGGCGAATTTGCAATAACTTAACAGGCCACAACAATCCTTCCTGAGCCTCACGCAGTGCTTGTTTGTCTTCTTCTGACAATGCGTTACCTTCAGTAATACATCGCTGATAATATTGTTGTGCAACTTTCGGTTGTCCTTGTAATACGGCAATCCAGTTGAGATATCGCAATGCCGATTTTTTTAAATTATTGCCTTTGTAATGTTTAATATAAGCTTCGAAATAATCGGCAGCTCCCAAATCCAATTGCCTAAGTTTGGCCAAACCTAACAAGTAATAGGTGTAATAAAATGGTTGATATTGGAATGGATATTTGACACTTAGATAATTGACCACCAAATCATTTTTTCCTGCATAACCCGCCAAAGTCGCTTTGGCATAATTCACAAAGATGGTATTGGGCATCCGTTTGGAATACTCATCTATCGTTTCGAATGCAGCTTGTGAATTCTTGTGCAAGTGATGCTGTATGAGTGCATAAGCAAACACCGTTTCAAATTTGAGCCACACATGTTCTTTATAATTCAATGGCGAATAAATATAATCTTCCATCTCTTTTAATCCACTTTCCATTTGCCCTTCGAAACCCAATATTTTAGCAAAAAACTGGTATTTTTCGGGGACAGAGCTGAACAAACACTGCAACAATCCACTGTTTTTGTTATCGGGCAAAAACGAGGGAAACATGGTTTTATTTTCTATTAAAAGTTTATTTGCAGATTTAAAATCGGAGGCAGCGGAACTCAACTCATTGAATCTTATTTTTACCAAACCACGATGCACATAACAGTCGGACAACACCATCCGATACCAAGCATTGTTAATCTTTTTCTTTTGAATTCCATTGAACAGTTGCCCCCATAAAAACTGCTTATTTTCGTATAACTGTCTGTCCTCAGTAACCACAAGCTGCATAAACAAAAGTTGTTCATCGAGCCAATCAATGGCCAAATTATGCAGTTCATTTTTCCTTTGATTATCCACTACTTTTTGTGCCTCCACAAATCTAAACTGATACATCATCTCTTGGGCTTTCAAAAGAGAATCTGTCATTTTGAAATACCCTAATCCCGAAGCGAAGCCCTCAGTATTACAAAAAAAAGTAGCACAAAAAAAAAGAACACATACTAATGTGTTCTTTTTTAAATGGTGAAACCTGAGCATAAGCTTTGGTTTTAATAAATTATTTAGTGGTCGCTTTAAGCGTTCTAACTCTACGTTTTGGTTTTTCTTCCTCCACTGGTTTTTCAGTGTAAATACCAGTTACTTCATTGTCAACTAATATTCTTCCGCAATGTTCACAGTCGATAATTTTGAAATGTTGTTTGATATCACTTTGTCTTTGAGGTGGAATTTTAGCGAAACATCCGCCACAACTTCCTCTAACGATTGGCGCAACACCAATGCCGTTTTTAACTGTTTTACGAATTCTTTGGTAAGCACGTAGTAATCTATCATCAACGTCAGCTTCAAAACCAATACGAGTTTGCATTAAGGCTTTTTCTTCTTCCTCAGTTTCTTTAACAATCGTTTCTAACTCTTGTTTTTTAAATTCCAAGTCTTGCTTGCGTTGTTCAATTGTTACTGCCAATTCGTCCAAAGCCATTTTCTTAAGATCGATATAACCTTGATTTTCTTTGATACGCTTTTCAGCTGCTAAAATTTCTAAACCTGAAATTTCAATTTCTTTATTCAAAGCTTCGAACTCACGATTATTTTTTACAGCCTCTAATTGTTTTTTATACTTTTTAACTAATTCTTCAGTTAATTTAATATTAGACTTGTATCCAGTGATGTTAGTATCGTAGCTTTTTATTTCATTTTGAATATTTTCGTGCCTTGTTTGTAGCCCTATAATCTCGTCTTCTAAGTCTGCTACTTCCATTGGTAATTCACCTTTTAATAGGTTGAGCTGATCAATGTTTGAATCCAACTGTTGAAGTTCCCAAATTGCTTTTAGTTTTTTTTCGATTGATAAATCTACCATATACTGTTATTTAAAATATTTAACGGGGTTTGTGTTTGTTTTGCAAAAAATGACCGCAAAATTAATGAATTTTTCTGTAATTATTTCATAAAATATCTCTAAAGTTGAAATTTCGGACTCAAAATGTCCGATATCACACAACATTAATTTGTTTTCTGCGTCAAAAAAATCGTGGTATTTAAAATCTGCCGTTACAAATACATCTGCTTGATTTCTAATGGCAACACTTGATAAAAAACTACCTGAACCACCACAAACGGCAACTTTCTTAATGGGTTTATCAAAATTTGTAAACTTTATCATTTCCAAATTCATGGAGGTTTTTAAGTGTCCCAAAAACGCATCTGCCGACATTTCCTCAGGCAAATCACCAATTACGCCTGAGCCAACTTCTTCTAATTCATTGCTTAACGGAACTATTTCATAAGCCATTTCCTCATAAGGATGTGCTGATTTAGCTTTTGACAATAATGAAGACACCAAATGAGCAGGCGCAATAAACTCCAATTTAACCTCACTAACGTGCTCCCTTTTCATCGAATCTCCTATGAAAGGATTGGTACCTTCTCCACCCTTAAAAGTAGCGCTACCTTCCACACCAAATGAACATTCTGAATAATTTCCTATTTGCCCTGCCCCATTTTCGAACAATACATTTTTAATCTGCTCAACATGTGAATTGGGTACATTGATGTTTAACTTAACCAATAAGTTAGACTTGGGTGCTAATATTCTGCAATTCACTAAGTTTAACTTTTGAGCGAATTTAGTGCTTACACCATGTTTCAGAACATTATCCAAATTGGTGTGCGCCACATAAATAGCAATATCGTGTTTGATTGCCTTTATAACAACTTTTTCTATTTCGTTTTTCCCATTTATTTTTTTCAATCCTTTAAAAATAATGGGATGATGGGCCACAATTAAATTGCATTGTAAGGCAATGGCTTCGTCAATCACTTTTTCTGTGGTATCCAATGCCAATAAAATCTTACTAACTTCAGTTTCTTTATTGCCAATCATCAAACCAGCATTATCGTAATCCTCTTGATACGACAAGGGTGCTATCTGTTCTATAAGCTCACAAATTTCTTTTACCTTCATTTTAATTCGTTCTGTTTTTAAACTTTTTGACGTTCAAAGATAAAAGAAAATTAAATAGGGTATGTATAAAAACTTATAATTAGAGTTTAAAGATTTGCCTTGAAATAAATTAAACTTTTTAAATACGAAAAAAATATTTAACTTTGTATCCAACTAGATACACTATTTATGTTTTTTATTGAGAAAACAATTGAATTTGACAAATGGTTGAGAAAGTTAAGCGATTTGAAAGCCAAAGCAAAAATCTTGTTTCGGATTCAGAAGTTAGAAAATGATGAACATTTTGGAGATTGCAAATCAGTTGGTGATGGAATTAGAGAATTGCGGATTAATTTCGCAAAAGGTTATCGAATTTACTTTAAAGAAAAAGATGAAAAAATAATTATTCTTCTCGTTGGTGGAGACAAATCATCACAAGATAAAGACATAAAAAAAGCAAAAGAAATTTGGGAAAAGTTAAATAATCAATAAAATGGAAACTACAAAATTTGACATAGCAGACTATTTAGACAACAAAGAGATGATTGCCGAATATCTCAATACGGTGCTTGAGGAAGGAGACAATTCTGATATTATTATTGCAATTGGGCATGTAGCCAAAGCCATTGGGATGACCAAAATTGCAGAAGAAACAGGCATGAGTAGACCAAGTTTATATAAAGCCCTGTCAGAGGGTGCTAAACCTCAATTTGGCACTATCATGAAAGTACTAAAAGCAATTGGTGGCCAAATTCAAATAAACCCTTTGAGCACTCAATAAACTACTAAAACAGAGCAAACCTGTGATGTGACTCGAATTCATTTTACTTATACTTTAAATACTCAAATAGTTACCATACACATGGGTGCTATCTGTTCTATAAGCTCACAAATTTCTTTTACCTTCATTTTAATTCGTTCTGTTTTTAAACTTTTTATCCGTCAGGGTTAACAAAAAATTCAATAAATCTTCTTTTTCTTGTTTTGTCAATCCCAATGGCTTTTTTAACGTTTCATCTATATTTATGGGATTTGCTTCGGTCGCAAAAGGATTGTCGTAAAAATCAATCACTTCTTTAAGGGTTTTGAAAGCCCCGTTGTGCATGTATGGACCCGTTACACCCACATTCCTTAAACCCGGCACTTTAAATTTACCCAAATCAGCACTGTCTTTTGTTATACCATACAGACCATTATCATTCCACTTTAAACCATCGTACAAACCAATATTTTTAAATTCATCTCCTGTAAAATCAGGACCAAAATGACAATCGAAACACTTGGCTTTATCGCTCAAAAACACTTCTCTCCCACGTTGTTCTGACTCAGTCAAACTATTTGGCACATCATTCATAAACGCATCAAAAGGCGTATTAGAGGTTTCTAAAGTCATTTCATACGCAGCAATAGCATCTGCAATATTTTGCTTTGTTGGACCTTCGTTGTAGATGGCATTAAACCATTTTACGTAATTTGTATTGACAGACAATCGATTAACCAAACTATCCATAGAAAGGTTCATTTCATTGGGGTCTTGTATTGGAAAATGCACTTGGTCTATGATGTCTTTGGCTCTTCCGTCATAAAAAAAACGGTCTCTATACTTCACATTCATCACCGAAGGCGTGTTTCTTTGTCCAAATTTTCCACCTACCCCTTTGCTAAAGGCAACTGTATCTGCAAAAGCAAACTGTGGAATGTGACAGGAAGCACAACTGATTGAATAATCAAGAGAAAGCGCTGAATCAAAAAACAACTTTTCTCCTAAAGACTCTTTATTTATTTCAACAGAAGTTTCTGAACGACGAAAAGCTGACATTGCAACTAAAACAAAAAAGGCAACTACACTTATAATCCTGAACCTTTTATACATTACAATGCAAAAGTAACTAATTTCTAACTTTAATAATTAAAATTTGCTTTGATTCACAATTGTCTTGTAATTTGCAGCATGAAAAAAACGTTTTTTCTTGGAATTATTTTCACAATTAACACCCTAATGTCACAATCTATCCACTATCAACTAAGCATAAAATCACCAAATTCACACACTGCCGAAGTGAAAATGGAAATAAAAGAGATTAACTCTTCCGAAATTTTAATTAAAATGCCTGTTTGGACCCCCGGTAGTTACATGATTAGAGAGTTTGAACGCAATGTGATTAGTACAAATGCCAAATCAGGCAATCAAGTGTTAGACTTTAAAAAAACAGACAAAAACACTTGGAAAGTAAAAATCCCTAAAGGCATTAAATCTATTGAATTTAACTACACCGTTTATTGTTTTGAAGCCACTGTTAGAACCTCATACATCGACAATGAACACGCCTTTATTCTTCCGACAAGCTGCTTAATGTTTGTGGACAATATGACTAATAAAAAAGGAACTTTAAAACTTGACATTCCTGGCGCTTGGCACCGTGTATCAACCACTTTAGTTAAAACCGCTCCTTACACTTACGAATTTGAAAACTATGATGATTTGGCTGACTCTCCATTAGAAATTGGCAATCATGATGAGCTTACTTTTAATGTTGCAGGCGTTCCTCACACAGTCGCATTAGTGGGTGAAAATAATTGCAATAAGGAACAATTTACCAAAGATTTACAAAAAATATGTGAAACCATGACTGACATTGTCGGCGTTCACCCTTGCAAATCTTATTTATTTATCATTCATCATGTTGAAGAAGGGGGAGGAGGTTTAGAACATGCTAATAGCAATGTAGTTCAGTTCCCAAGATTTAACTACACAAACGACCTTAAATACAAAGCTTTTTTGGGTTTGTGTGCCCACGAATATTTTCACCTATGGAATGTAAAAAGAATTAGACCTATTGCCCTAGGCCCCTTTAATTACAGTCAAGAAAACTACACTAATCTTTTATGGGTTGCTGAGGGAATTACGAGCTACTATGATGAGTTGGCATTACTAAGAGCTAGATTTTGGACTGAGGATGATTTTTTGAAAGCAACCTCAAAAAACATTAGCAACACCCTAAACAGAATAGGCGGAAGTGTGCAAAGTATGCATGATGCCTCGTTTGATGCTTGGATAAAAGAATACAGAACGAATGAAAATAGCTTAAACACTCACATTTCTTATTATTTAAAAGGGTCAGTTATTGCAGCTTTGTTGGATATTCAATTAATAAAGGCAAGTAATGGTCAAAAAAACTTAGACGACTTAATGAAGTTTCTTTACCAAGAATTTTACATCAAAAAACAAAGAGGTTTTACCGATGAAGAATTTTACAACGCCATAAATACAGTGGCTGGTCAGGCCATTGATTTTAAATACTGGGTTGAGTTGCCGAATGACAATCAATCTTTAGAAAAAATCAAATCGGCATTTAAGTCAATCGACTGTGAACTAATCGTTAAAGAGAATAAAAAACAAGATTATACCGGATTGGTCTTAGAACAAAGAGGCGATAAAACATTGGCTAGGTCCATTGAAAGCAATTCCCCTGCTCTTAAATCAGGTTTACAAGCGGGTGATGAACTGATTGGATTAAACGGATGGAGAGTTAAAAACAACTTTGAAGAATTAATTAAAAATTGCGCTGTTTCAACAGAAATTCCTGTTATTATTTCTCGGAATGGCTTAATTCAAACTCTGACGATTACAACAACCCAAGACCCTAAAATCAGTGTTTCGATTAAAGTAAATAGCGCTGCAACCAATCAAAAATGGTTGAGCAAAAAACAGTAAATTCTTTTCGAGTAACACTTAATTTTTCACAACAATGTCAAATTACAACCCCAATGAATTAGAAGAAATTGCTTCACAGCTTAGAAAACCTGATGGTGTCAAATAGAACTGTACTTGAGAATAAATT